>DATAHN010000096.1:0-3213 GCA_036263155.1 Gammaproteobacteria bacterium
TGCTGTTCCTGCCCACTGGCCTGCGCTTCCTGCACATCTACCAGTTGCAGCTCCTCAGCTTCGCCGTGGCAGTGATGCTCATCATGTCCTGGCAGGCGCTGCACCTCGCCCTCGTGCCCAAGGCCGTCAAGCATGCCCGCGCGAGCCGCCTGGCCCGTGCCCAGTTCTATGAGCAGGGCGTGCAGCTCACGGCAGGGCACTCCGGCGTGCTGTTCTTCGTGTCGCTCGCGGAGCACTACGTGGAGATCGTTGCGGACAAGGACATCCACGAGAAGGTGGGCGCAGAACGCTGGCAGGAGATCGTGGCCGCGTTCGTGGCGCAGGTCGGACAGGGGGAAGTGACGGAGGGCTTCATCGCCGCCATCGGCGCCATCGGTGATGCCATGGCGCAGCACTACCCGCGCGCGGCGGACGACCGCAACGAACTCTCGGACGGCCTGATCGAGATCTAGATCGGGTCCTTGGTGCTGGTGATCCCCGAACGGTTGGTGGTGTCCTGCTCGATATCCCGCACGAGGTTCTGCACGAAGTTGCGCATGGAGACCGGCGCGAAGTCGAGCGCGGTCTGGCCACCGGCGGAGCGCGCCTCCGGGTCCGCGCCCGCAGCGAGCAGCATGGCCGCGAGGTCGCGGTTGGTGGGGTTCCAGGCGTTGGTCACCTGCATGAGCGCGGTGCGGTGGGTGCCTTCCACCTTCAGGTTCGGATCCCAGCCCGCGTCCAGGAGGTTCTTCACCCGCCGCACGCCCGCATCGCTGCGGTCCGTGACGAGCTCGTAGAGGAAGTTCTCCCGCGGCCCGAAGGGCTGCCACAGCCGCGCGTTGTGCCTGATGGCGTTACTGGCGGCGCCGGCCACCTCCAGGATCGCTAGCACTACCGCCTTGGCGTGCGGGCCTCCGAGCAGGATCTCCAGCTCCACCCGCGCCGCCTCGTTGTCCTTGAGGCAGGCGTCCACGCCACGGGAAGTGACCCGCGACATGTTCTTGATGCGTTGGCGCTCGATCTCGGCGTCATCCACTCTCGGGATCTCCGTCCCTTAACCCCTGCATCCATTATGGAGCGTCAAGCCGGATCCTGCGCGGGCTTCGGCCAAAGAAAGGCCCCGCCATCGGAGCACCGCGTTTATTTAGTACGCGGCGCATCCAGCCGGCGGGGCTGGCTCTCAAAGGGCTAGTGCTTGGGCGCTTCCTGGATGCCGAGGCTGTAGGCCAGGAACGCCCACACGTCCGCCGTCTGCGCGATGCGCTTGTCGGTGGGCATGTAGTTGTGGCTGGTCTTGGTCTCGATGCGGATCAGCACCGGGTTGTCGCAGCCCTGGGCCTGCTGCAGCGCCGCCGCGAACTTGTAGGAGTGGCTCGGCACCACCCGGTCGTCATGGTCGGCGGTGGTGAGCAGCGTCGGCGGATAGCAAGTACCGGGCTTGAGGTTCTCCAGCGGCGAGTAGGCGCGCAGCCACTGGAAGGCCTTCGGGTCGTCGGAGTCGCCGTACTCCGGTGCCCACAGGCTGCCGCCGGAGAACTTCTGGTAGCGCAGCATGTCCATCACGCCCGCGCCGCCGTAGGCCGCGCCGAAGAGCTGCGGGTTCTGGGTGATGCTGGCACCCACCAGCAGGCCGCCGTTGGAGTAACCGGAGATGCCGAGTTTGGCTGTGGAGGTGACCTTCTCGTCCACCAAGTACTTCGCGGCGCTGGCGAAGTCGTCGAACACGTTCTGCTTGCGGCCGAGCATGCCTGCCTCGTGCCAGGCCTCACCGTACTCGCCGCCGCCGCGCAGGTTCGCCACCGCGTACACGCCGCCGAGCTCCAGCCACACGGGCAGGATGGGGTTGAAGGAGGGCGTGATGCTGATGTCGAAGCCGCCGTAGGCGTAGAGCAGCGTCGGGTGGCTGCCATCGAGCTTGAGGCCCTTCTTGGCGGTGATGAACATGGGTACGCGGGTGCCGTCCTTGGACTTGAAGAACACCTGCCGCGTCTCGTACTGCGAGGGATCGAAGGGCACCTTGGGTGCGAAGAACGTGTCGGTAGCGCCCGTCTTCATGTCGTAGTGGTAGACGGTGGTGGGGTAGAGGTAGGACGCGAAGCTATAGAAGAGCTCCTGCGTGTCGTTGCGGCCGCTGAAGCCGATCACCGAGCCGATGCCGGGGAGCTTGAGTGCGCCCTGGTCCTTGCCCTCAGTGCTGTAGAGGTGCACCTCGCTCTTGGCGTCCTTGAGGTAGCCCACCGCGATCCGGCCTCCCACCAGGAACGAGGACTGGATCACGTCGGCGCCCTCCGGCACCAGGGTGGTCCAGTGCTCCGGCGCGGGATCCGAGAGCTTGAACGAGACGATCTTGTACTTGGGCGCGCCGTGGCTGGTCTGCAGGTACAGGGTGTCACCGATGTGGTCTAGCGGTATGTAGGCCGCGTCGTTCGCGGTGTAGAGCGGCTTGATGGCGGCGCCGACGTCGGGATGCTTCGGGTCGCCCAGGTCCGCGTAGAACAGCTCGTTGTTGGCGGAACTGCCGTCGCTCAGGGTCATGTAGAGGTAGCGACCGTCTTCCGACACCGAGCCGTTGACGATCCAGTGGGCCAGGTCCGGCCGCGCATACACCAGCTTGTCGGCGCTCTGGGGCGTGCCGAGGGCGTGGTAATAGAGCGTATGGTCCTTGATCTCGTTGCTTAAGGCCTTGTCTTCGGCTGGCGTGGGATAGCGCGAGTAGAAGAAGCCCTTACCGTCGTCGGTCCAGCTCAGGCCCGAGAACTTGATCCACTTCACCACGTCCGCGGTGTCCTTGCCGGTGCGAAGGTCCCGCACGTGCATCTCGATCCAGTCCGAGCCGCCCTGGGACAGGCCATAGGCGAAGTAACGGGCGTCATTGGAGGGCGCCCAGGTGAGCAGCGCCACCGAGCCGTCCGGCGAGAGTGCGTTGGGGTCCATCACCATTACCGGCTCCTTGTCGCCGGGGCCCTGCATGTAGATCACCGCCTGGTTCTGCAGGCCGCTGTTCTTGGTGAAGAACAGCGTGCCGCCGATGCGGTAGGGCGTGGTCACCTTCGCGTAGTTCCACAGCTCCTTGAGGCGCGACTGCATCCAGGGCCGCTCGGGGATGCGGTCGAGGTAGGAGAAGGTGAGCGTGTTCTGCGCCTCCACCCACTTCGCGACCTCGGGGCTGTCCTGGTCCTCCATCCACTGGTAGGGCGCCGGCACCTTCACGCCGTGGTAGTAGTCCACGGTGTC
>DATAHN010000097.1:0-12284 GCA_036263155.1 Gammaproteobacteria bacterium
CGCACATTTCCCAGGCGTCCTGCGCCTGGGTAATGGAGCCAAGCAAAAGCTGAGCTTTTGCTTGGCGAGCTGGGGAAGGCCATGGAAGGCCGTCCCAGCTTCAACTGATAAACTGTGGAAATGACGCCCCGCCCCGCAGCCGAAAAGCCCGCCGAACACGTGCAAGAGACCGAGGTCTCCCCGGACCTCTCGGGGCAACGCTTCGACCAGGCCCTGGCCCAGCTCTTCCCCGAGTACTCCCGCAGCCGTCTCAGCCAGTGGGTGAAGGACGGCCGCGTGCTCCTGGACGGGCGCGCCGCGCGCCCGCGCGACGCGGTGATGGGCGGCCAGAAGGTGCGGCTGCGGGTCCCGGAGGAACCGCTCTCGGACATGGCGCCGGAAGCGCTGCCCCTGGAGATCGTCTACGAGGACGAGGCGCTCATCGTGGTGAACAAGCCCGCGGGCCTGGTGGTGCACCCGGGCGCCGGCAACCACAGTGGCACCCTGCAGAACGCGCTCCTGCACCATGCGCCGGAGCTGGCCCAAGTGCCGCGCGCGGGCTTGGTGCACCGCATCGACAAGGACACTTCGGGCCTCCTGGTGGTGGCACGCACCCTGGAGGCCCACACCACGCTGGTGGCTGCGCTGCAGGCGCGGGAGTTCGAGCGGGGATATCTCGCGGTGACGCTTGGCGTGATGACCGGCGGGGGCACCGTGGACGCCCCCATCAAGCGCCATCCCACGGACCGTGTGCGCATGAGCGTGCGGGAGGGCGGGCGCGAAGCGGTGACCCACTACCGGGTGCTGAAGCGCTTCCGCGCCCACACCTATATAAGCATCGAGCTGGAGACTGGCCGTACCCACCAGATCCGCGTGCACCTCGCTCACATCAAGTACCCATTGGTGGGTGATCAGGTCTATGGCCGGCGTCTCGGCCCGCCACGCAACGCCAGCCCCAGGCTGCAGGAGACCCTGCGCGCCTTCCATCGCCAGGCCTTGCACGCGGCGAAGCTCGGACTCACCCATCCCATGACCGGCGAGGCGCTGCACTGGGAGGTGCCGCCGCCGGCGGACTTCCAGGAACTCCTGGCGGCGCTGGAGGACGACCTCGCCCATGCGCGCTGACTGGATCACGCCCGACTGGCCCGCGCCGGCACGCGTGCACGCACTGAGCACCACGCGCCAGGGCGGCGTGAGCGGCGGACCCTTCGCTTCCCTGAACCTGGGCGAGCATGTGGGCGATCAGCCCGCGGCGGTGGCCGAGAACCGCCGCCGCCTGCAACAGGAGATCGGCGCCGCGCAGCCGCGCTGGCTCAAGCAAGTGCACGGCACGCATGTGGCGAAGCTCGAAGGGGCAGCAGTCACTGAGCCGGCGGATGCCGCCGTCACCCATCGGGCAGGTGAAGCTTGCCTCATCATGACCGCCGACTGCCTGCCGGTGCTCTTCTGCGACCGGGAGGGCACGCAGGTGGGCGCGGCCCATGCCGGCTGGCGCGGCCTCTGTGCGGGCGTACTGGAAGCGACGGTGCAGGCCATGGGCGTGGCACCTGCGGTCATGATGGCCTGGATGGGGCCTGCCATCGGCGCGGACGACTATGAGGTCGGCGATGAGGTGCGCCAGGCTTTCATCGCCCACGCGCCGCAGGCGGCTCCGGCGTTCAAGCCAGGCAAGGCGCCGGGCAAGTGGTGGTGTGACCTCTATGTGCTGGCGCGCCTGCGTCTGCAGGCGGCGGGTGTGAAGGCGATCTATGGCGGCGGCTTGAGCACCGCCGGGGACGCGAAGCGCTTCTTCTCGTTCCGGCGTGACGCAGGGCAGACGGGCCGCATGGCCACACTCATCTATATGAAGTGATCAGCCCACGGCTTCCAGGGCAGACTGCTTCTCCAGCCACTCCGCTTCGATCTTCTCCAGTTCCTTCTTCACTTCGGTCTGCTGGCGCAGGCTGTCCGTGAGCAAGGTCTTGCTGCTCTCTTTATAGGTGTCCTCGGCGGCAAGGAGCGCATCCAGCCGGCGCTTCTCCGCGTTCAGCTTCTCCATGCGCTTCTCCAGCGCTGCGATCTCCTTCTGCAGCGGTTTGCGCAATTCCGCCAGGCGCTGGCGTTCCTGAGCCTCCACGCGGCGCTGCTCCTTGCGGTCGCCGCCGGATTCTTTCGCCGGTTGGCCCGTGAGGCCGGCGCGGCGCGCCGCCGCGTTCTGCAGCAACCAGGTGCGGTACTCATCCAGGTCACCGTCGAAGGGCGTGAGCCTGCCGTTGCCCACCAGCATGAACTCGTCGGCGCAGGCCCGCAGCAGGTGCCGGTCGTGGGACACCAGGATCAGCGTGCCCTCGAACTGGGCCAGCGCCACGGTCAGGGCCTCGCGCATGTCCAGGTCCAGGTGGTTGGTGGGTTCGTCCAGCAGCAACAGATTCGGCCGCTTCCAGATGATGAGTGCGAGTGCTAGCCGCGCCTTCTCGCCGCCCGAGAAGGGACCCACCGGCGCGAGCGCCATGTCGCCGCGGAAGTTGAATGAGCCGAGGAAGTCGCGCAGATCCTGATCACGCACGCCGGGGGCGATGGCCGCGAGCTGCTGCAGGGGTGAGCGGTCCTCGCGCAGCGTCTCCAACTGGTGCTGGGCAAAGTAGCCGATGGCGAGCCCCTTGCCTTGGCCGACGCGGCCCTTGAGCGGTTCCAGGGTGCCGGCGAGGGTCTTCACCAGGGTGGATTTACCTTGTCCGTTTGCGCCTAACAGCCCGATGCGCTGCCCGTTCAGCAGCGAGAAGTCGAGGCCGCCCACCACCTTCTTGTCGCCATGCTCCGTCTTGTAGCCGCAATCCACGTGCTCCAGCGTGAGCATGGGGCTCGGCGAGGCCAGGGGCTCGCGGAACTCGAAGCTGAAAGGCGAGGTGACGTGCACCGGCGCGAGCTTCTCCATCTTCTCCAGCATCTTGATGCGGCTCTGGGCCTGGCGCGCCTTGCTGGCCTTGTAACGGAAGCGGTCCACGAAGCTCTGCAGGTGCGTCACTTCCCGCTGCTGGCGCTCGTAGGAGGCCTGCTGCAGCACCAGTTGCTCGGCGCGGCGCGTCTCGAAGGCGCTGTAGTTGCCGGTATAGCGCTTGATCTGCTTGTTCTCGAGGTGCAGCGTCACGTCGCAGATGCCGTCCAGGAACTCCCGGTCGTGGGAGATGATGAACAGCGTACCGGCATAGCGCTTGAGCCAGTCCTCGAGCCAGACGATGGCATCGAGATCCAAGTGGTTGGTGGGCTCGTCCAATAACAGAAGGTCGGACGGACACATCAGCGCCTGAGCGAGGTTGAGACGCATACGCCAGCCGCCGGAGAAGCTCGCCACCGGCTGCTCGATCTCCGCCAGCGTGAAACCCAGTCCCATGAGCAGGGCACTGGCACGGGAGGCGGCGGTGTAGCCGTCCGCGTCCGCATAGGCGATGTGGGCTTCCGCCTCGGCATGGCCGTCGTGGGCGGCCTGGGCCTTCGCGAGCTTGGCCTCGATCTCCCTGAGGCGCGTGTCGCCGTCCAGGGCGTAGTCGAGTGCGGTCTTCTCGGAGGGCGGCGTCTCCTGTGCCACGTGGGCCACGCGCCAGGAAGACGGGATGTAGAGCTCGCCCGCGTCGGCGTGCAGCTTGCCGCGCAGGAGCGAGAACAGGGTGGATTTGCCGGAGCCGTTCGCGCCCACCAGGCCCGCCTTCTCGCCGGGATGCACCACGGCGCTGGCGTTCTCGAACAGCGGCTTGGTGCCGCGCTGCAGGGTGAGGGACTCGATGCGGATCACGGGAATAGCTGTAGGGATGGCGGGCCGGGCGCGCATTGTACCGGAGGCGCCGTTCCAGAGATGCCTGGAGCAGGGTAAAATCCGTCGCATCCATGCAATCCTCACTCCTGCTCTGGATCATCCCGGCGACGCTGGTGGGCGCGGTGCTGAGCGCGCTCCTGGCCTCGGTGCTGCTCCTGTTCGGCGCCCGCACCCGCAAGCTGCTGGTGCCCTCCCTCGTGAGCTTCGCCATCGGCGCGCTCCTGGGCGCGGCGTTCCTGGACCTCTTGCCGGAGGCGCTGAAGGGCGCGGGTCCTGCGCGGGTGCAGGGCGTGGGTCTCGCCATCGCGCTGGGGGTGCTGGGGTTCTTCCTGCTGGAGAAGCTCGCGTTCTGGCATCACGGCCACGAGCACGAGGGCCACACCGACCACGATGAGCTGCGCCAGCAGGCGGCGGGCACCATGATCCTGGTGGGCACCGGCCTGCATAACCTCCTGGACGGCGTGCTGCTGGGGGCCACCTTCCTCAGCAGCGTGCACATGGGCGTGGTGCTCGCCATCGCCGTCATCGCCCACCAGATCCCGCAGCAGGTGGGGGACATCTCGGTGCTGCTCTCGTCGGGCGTGGCCCGCGGCCGCGCCTTCATGCTCTCGGCCCTGTCCGCGGCAACCATGGTGGTGGGCGGCGTCGCCGCCTTCTTCCTGCTGGGCACGGTGGAGGGTTATCTGCCCTACGTGCTCGCCATCGCCGCCGCCAGCCTCATCTACGTTGCGGTGGCGGACCTCATCCCCGGCCTGCACCGCCACGAAGGGGCCCAGTTCTCGGTCCTGACGGTGCTGCTCATCGCGGCTGGCATCGGCCTCATCTATCTGACCCAGGCCCTGCTGGGCGGTTGAAAACTCCGTCCTGAGCCCCATTTATTGTTCATTCGGTTTGCCCCACATTTTCAGGGGCTTACACTCATCCGAAGAGCAATAAAGCATGCGAATCGACAAATTAACCAGCAAGTTCCAGATGGCCCTGGCCGACGCACAGTCGCTGGCCGTGGGGCAGGACCATGCCTATATAGAGCCGGTCCACCTCATGCTCGCCCTCCTGGATCAGGACGGCGGCAGTACCCGCCCGCTGCTGGCCAAGGTGGGGGCGAACCTCAACCTGCTGCGCAATGCTCTCGACACCCAGCTCGACCGGCTGCCCACGGTGCAGGGCCACAGCGGCGACGTGCAGGTGTCCCAGGACCTGAACCGACTGCTCAACCTCACGGACAAGCTGGCACAGAAGCGCCAGGACCAGTTCATCTCCTCCGAGCTCTTCGTGCTCGCGGCCCTGGACGCCAAAGGCCCCCTGGGCGACGCGCTCAAGGAAGCCGGCGCCACCAAGGCGGCCCTCGAGTCCGCGGTGGAGGAGCTGCGCGGCGGCCAGCAGGTGAACGACGCCTCCGCCGAGGACCAGCGCCAGGCGCTGGAGAAGTACACCATCGACCTCACCGCCCGCGCCGAGTCCGGCAAGCTCGATCCCGTCATCGGCCGCGATGATGAGATCCGCCGCACCGTGCAGGTGCTGCAGCGTCGCACCAAGAACAACCCCGTGCTCATCGGCGAGCCGGGCGTGGGCAAGACCGCCATCGTGGAGGGCCTGGCCCAGCGCATCGTCAACGGCGAGGTGCCGGAGGGCCTCAAGGACAAGCGCGTGCTCACGCTCGACATGGGTGCGCTGCTGGCCGGCACCAAGTTCCGCGGCGAGTTCGAGGAACGCCTCAAGGGCGTGCTGAACGACATCGCCAAGAACGAGGGGCGGGTGATCCTCTTCATCGACGAGATACACACCATGGTCGGCGCCGGCAAGGCCGAGGGCTCCATGGACGCCGGCAACATGCTCAAGCCTGCCCTCGCGCGCGGCGAGCTGCACTGCGTGGGTGCCACCACGCTGGACGAGTACCGCAAGTACGTGGAGAAGGACGCTGCCCTGGAGCGGCGCTTCCAGAAGGTACTGGTGGACGAGCCCACGCTCGAGGACACCATCGCCATCCTGCGCGGCCTCAACGAGCGCTACGAGGTGCACCACGGCGTCGAGATCACCGATCCCGCCATCGTGGCGGCGGCGACGCTCTCCCAGCGCTACATCACCGACCGGCAGCTGCCGGATAAGGCCATCGATCTGATAGACGAAGCGGCCAGCCGCATCCGCATGGAACTGGACTCCAAGCCCGAGGCCATGGACAAGCTGGACCGCCGGCTCATCCAGCTCAAGATCGAGCGCGAGGCCCTCAAGAAGGAGAAGGATGAGGCCTCCAAGCGCCGCCTCGGCACCCTGGAGGAAGAGATCAAGAAGCTCGAGCGGGAGTACTCCGACTTCGAGGAAGTATGGAAAGCCGAGAAGGCCCAGGTGCAGGGCGCGACCCAGATCAAGGAAGCGCTGGAGAAGGCCAAGGCGGAGCTGGAGACCGCGCGCCGCGCCGGCGACCTCTCGCGTATGTCCGAGATCCAGTACGGCCGCATCCCCGAACTGGAGAAGAAGCTGGCCCAGGCCAGCGCCGCCGAGAACCAGCCTACCCAGCTCTTGCGCAACAAGGTCACCGCCGAGGAGATCGCCGAAGTGGTGTCCCGCTGGACCGGTATCCCCGTGTCCAAGATGCTGGAGGGCGAGAAGGAGAAGCTGCTGCGCATGGAGGACGCCCTCAAGGCCCGTGTGGTCGGCCAGGACGAGGCGGTGCGTGCGGTGGCGAACGCCATCCGCCGCTCCCGCGCCGGCCTCGCGGATCCCAATCGTCCATTGGGCTCATTCCTGTTCCTGGGGCCCACGGGCGTCGGCAAGACCGAGCTCACCAAGGCGCTCGCCTGGTTCCTGTTCGACACTGATGAGGCCATGGTGCGCATCGACATGAGCGAGTTCATGGAGAAGCACTCCGTGGCCCGCCTCATCGGCGCGCCGCCGGGCTACGTCGGCTATGAAGAGGGCGGCTACCTCACGGAAGCCGTGCGCCGCAAGCCTTACTCCGTGATCCTGCTCGATGAAGTCGAGAAGGCGCATCCGGACGTGTTCGGCGTGCTGTTGCAGGTGCTGGACGATGGCCGCCTCACGGACGGCCAGGGTCGCACCGTGAACTTCAAGAACACCGTGGTGGTCATGACTTCGAACCTGGGCTCCCAGGTGATCCAGGACATGAGCGGCGAGGAGAACTACGAGAAGATGAAGGATAAAGTGATGGAGATCGTGGGCGGCCACTTCCGCCCCGAGTTCATCAACCGCGTGGACGAGACGGTGGTGTTCCACCCGCTGGGCCAGGCCCAGATCCGCTCCATCGCCCGCATCCAGATCGCGCACCTGCTCAAGCGCCTCGCGGACCGGGACATGGGCCTCGAGGTCACGGACGCGGCGCTGGACAAGCTCGGCAAGGCCGGCTTCGACCCGGTGTACGGCGCGCGGCCCCTGAAGCGCGCCATCCAGCAGCAGCTGGAGAACCCGCTGGCCCAGAAGCTCCTGGCGGGCGAGTTCGGCCCGGGCGATACCATCGCGGTGGACGCGCGGGACATCGGCTTCGGCTTCACAAAGACAAAGCCGCCCAAGCACAAGGCCGCCAACGGCTGAATTGCGGATCCGTCCCACAAAGCCCGCTTCACGCGGGCTTTTTCATTGGCGCACGCTGTTCGGCTATAGTTAGGTGATCGTATCTGACTGGTCATGAAAGGGGGCTGAGATGTTGCGCGCCTTGTTCTGCATGTTGTCGGTTGGGGTCTTGTCCTTGAGCGCGGCCGCCGCAACCGGCCGGAATTCCATGGAGCAAGAATTCGAAAAGACCGCGCGGGCATTCGCTGCGTTTCCCGTAGAGCGGATGGCGCAATCGGACACCGCTTATCCGAAGGACCTTGCGGAGTTCCAGGCTATGGATGGGTTCGGGATGATGGTGGTGGCGGCTATCTCCCACGACAAGGACGAACTGCCGCCGAAACGGGTATATGCGGTAGTGGGTGGCAAGCAGGTCGAGTTGCACATGGTGCTGGGTTCCTTCGTGAGCAGCAGTGGCAGCCCGCAGGTCCAGAAGACCATCGGTCCCTACCGCTGGAACGGGCTCTATGACTATCCGGTCTACCTTTCCGCCGAGGCATCGGACCTGCAAGTCGACTTCGCCAAGGGCCGCAACGGATTCTCGCTGGGGTTGCCCCCGGAGCTGCCGGCCTACCTGAAAGCGCCCATCCCTCATCCCCGGGGTAGCGAACCTCCGACCCAGGCTGCTTTGGAGCTGTTGCGCCGGGAATACCCCGGCATGTTCGTGCCCGTCAGCCGAGACTGAGCCGATCGAGGAGGCGATCCTCTAGACGCCGTGCCAGCCGTTCACGGCGGTGAGCGCTGCCATCAGGATCAGCATCACACCCACCGCACGGGCGACGCGGGCCCCGGCGGCGGGGTCACGCTCGAGCCAGCTGCGCATCTTGGCGGCGAGCAGCGCCACCGAGCCGTACACCACGACCTGGCACGCCGCGCCGATGCCCCACAGCACCGTGCCCTGCAGCCATAGCGGGCCGTATTCCGGCCGCAGGAACTGCGGGATCACCGCCAGCGTGAACACGTAGGCGTTGGCATTGAGCAGGTTGTTCACCATGCCCTGGCGGAATGCCGCCTTCGGTGAGCGCACCACGCTGTTCGGGTGCAGCCGTATCACCGAGGCGCGCCGCAGGATGGAGTAGCCGATCCAGGCCAGATAGCAGGCACCCGCCAGCAGCAGCGCCTCGAATGCGGCGGGATAGAGTCTGAGCAGCACGCTCACGCCCAGCACCGCCGCCGCCATGTGGAACACCGCGCCGCAGACGATGCCGGCCACCGCAGCCAGGCCCCCGCGCCTTCCGCCGGTGAGGGCGCTGGCGAGCACGTAGGCCATGTCCATCCCCGGCAGCAGGATGACGCCGAACACAAGAAGGAAGTAGATCCAGAGCTGGGCGGTGTGGGTCATGCCCTATTGTGGTCAGACCCCGCGCCAGCCGTCTACCGCAGTGAACACCGCCACCGCCATCAGCATCGCGCCCACTACCCGGCTCACCGTCACGGCGGAGGCAGGGTTGCCCTCGAGCCAGGTGCGCACGCTGCCGGCGGCGTAGGCGAGGGGCCCGTACACTCCCGCCATGCCGGCGAGGATGATGAGCCACATCACTACCCCCTGCAGCCACAGCGCGCCGTACTCCGGCCGCAGGAACTGCGGGAACACCGCCAGCATGAAGAGATAGGCCTTGGGGTTGAGCAGGCACGTCACCATCCCCTGGCGGAAGGTGGCGGCCGGCGTGCGCTTGCGCCCTTCCGGATGCAGGTGGAAGGCGGAGGCGCTCTTGAGGACGCTGAAACCGATCCAGGCGATGTAGAGCGCGCCCGCCAGCAGCATGAACTGGAACGCGGCGGGATAGAGCTTCAGGAGCACGCTGATGCCAAGCACTCCGGCGATCACGTGGCAGGTGCCGCCCGCCGCGACGCCGAGCAGCGCCATGAAGCCGGACTTGCGGCCGCCCGCCAGGGCGCTGCCGAGGATATAGGCCATGTCCAGGCCCGGCAGCAGCATGATGCCGAGCACGAACACGAAGAAGAGCCAGAGATGGCCGTAGTCAGTCATGGTTTCCCTCGTCAGCTCCCGGCGGGCAGTCTCTCACAAGCCTGGGGTCAGCGGCCTGCCGGAGTGATGTCGTTCACGAAGTTGGTCTCCCAGGTCTTGCCGCCGTCTGCGGAGAAGGCCTGCTCGAAGTGCGCGGTGATGGGGGAGCCCTTGGGGTTCACTGTCCAGGTGTAGCGCACCACGATGGGCTTGCCGTCGTAGGTATCGGGCCCCTCGAACACGCCCACGTTGCCGGTGAACTTGCCCACCACCGGCGGCAGGAAGGTGCCCTGCATGCTCAGGTTATCGATCCAATAGATGCTCCACAGGCCGGTGCGCGGATCGTAGAGGCGGTAGGTGAGTCCCACGAAACCTGGCTTGAAGAAATCCGTGCGGTACACATCCTGATTGCCCATGCCGCCGGCCAGTAAGCTCCCCTCGCTGTGAGACTCGAACTCCACCCACTCATGGGAATCCACGAACTTCTTGACCAGCCTGCGGTTGTGCATATTCCACTTGCCCATCTCGAAGTCGAAGTCATGGGAACCGTCGCGCACCGCCGGGCCGGCGGTGGCGGCAGGGCTCTCCGCATAGGCGACACCGCCGAAGGCGGTGAGCACCATGGCGGCGGCGATGAGGGCAAAGGGGCGGTAGGTCTTGTGCATGTCCGTTCCTCCATTCGGGTTGGGAGCCGGCGGCCATGGGCCACTGGGGTTCGGGAGTCACGGTAGGGGGTAATTAGGGCGTTTTAAGTCCTAATTGAAGTTAAACTATGCGGCATGTCCCGGCCCACCACCCGTGTCCTCGCCGTCCTGGAACTCCTGCAGACCCACGGGCGCATGAGCGGGGCGGAGCTCGCGCGCCGGCTGGAAGTGGATGGCAGGACGTTGCGCCGCTACATCGCCGCGCTGGAGGACTTGGGCATTCCCATCACCAGCGAGCGCGGCCGCCACGGCGCTTACCTGCTGGTGGCCGGCTTCAAGCTGCCGCCCATGATGTTCAACGAGGACGAGGCGCTGGCGCTGTCGGTGGGCCTCCTGGCGGCGCGCAGCCTGGGACTCGCGGAGGCGAACTCCGCCGTGGCCAGCGCCCAGGCCAAGCTCGAGCGGGTGATGCCGGCGAACCTCAAGCAGCGGGTACGCGCGGTGGACGAGACCGTGAGCCTCGACTTGAGCTCCGCGCCTCCGCCCGGCAACAACCAGGCGTTGGCGGTGTTGAGCGCCGCGGCGCAGCAGGGGCGGCGCGTGCACATGCGCTACCGCTCCTCCAAGGGCGAGGGCAGCGAGCGGGACTTCGACGCTTACGGTCTGCTCTACCGCAAGGGCTGCTGGTACGTGGGGGGTCACTGCCACCTGCGCCAGGGGCTGCGCTCCTTCCGTCTCGACCGGGTGGAGGAGGTGGAGATGCTTGAGGCCAGGTTCACACGTCCGGAGGATTTCGACGCGGGCGCGCACCTGGATTTCAGCATCGCCACGCTGCCGCGCGCGACGCCGGTGGAGGTGTGGCTCGAGACCGATCTCAAGACCGCCATGCTCGAGCTGGGGGAGAACATCGGGTTGTTTGAGCCGCAGCGCGGCGGCGTATTGTTCAAGACCCACACCGACGGCATCGAGTGGATGGCGCGGCAGCTCGCGCAGCTGTCGTTCCGGTTCGAGATCCGTGCACCCGCGTCATTGCGCGGGGCGTTGCGGCGCCACGCCGCCGGGCTTAAAGCCCTAGCCTAGCCTGTGCGATACTTGTGCCAGGGTTGGCCTTATCCTCATTTGCATAAGAAGGAGATGACCATGTCTAAGCACCTTCCCGTATTCATCCTCGCACTGGCGGCCGTGACCGGCTGCTCGTCCATCTCGAACATGATGGGCGGCCTGACGGTGAAGAACTACACCGCCAAGACCGGCCAGCGTGTCATGGCCGGCCAGGCGGAACCCAAGTCCGACTACGGCTGCACCCAGGTGGTGCGCGAGAAGGAGGACTTCGGCCTCTCCGGCAACATGGACAAGGCCGCTGCGATCGAGCGCATCACCCAGGGCGCCGTGGACAAGGCGCCTTCCAAGGGCGCGAACTACGCCTTCGTGATCATCCCCAGCGAGACCAGCATCGGCGGCTTCAACGTCAACGCGTTCAAGGACGCTGAGGTCGCCTACTACAAGTGCTCGAGTCTGCCGTCACCCTGATGTCGAAAGGGCGGACGGCGCAAGGCCGTCCGCCCCGCCTTCTCCTTGCGGAGACGATCCCATGACCGATGTCGACATGATACTGAAGCGCTTCGAGCAGCCGGATGAGGTACGCCTCATGAAGAAGGGCCGCTTTGAGATCCTGCGCCTCGGCGGCATGACGCTCGGCCGGGCGACCTATGAGCCGGGCTGGCGCTGGTCGGAGCATGTGGGCAGGGAGCTGGGGCAGGAACGCTGCGGCGTGGAGCATGTGGGCATGGTGCTGGCAGGCGCCGCGACCGCAGCCTTCGCGGACGGGCGCGTCATCGAGATGCATGCCGGCGAACTGTTCTACATCCCGCCGGTGCCCCATGACAGCTGGGTGGTGGGCGACCAGCCTTACGTGTCCCTGCACTTCATGGGTGCGGAGAAATACGCCGCCAAGTGAGAGGCTCGGGTGCCGTGGATTTACAACAACGAATCCGTGAAATTACAACAGCTTTCCTGTCTGGATTGATTTAGCATCCCTGGCCTGCGTCCCGCTCATGCGAGGTCCCCGGCCATGGCCAACAAGACCGATCCCGCCGATTTTCCCTACGACACGCGTCTCGACGTGCTCTTCAAGCCGCTGGAGAAGGTGGACCTGCAGCCCGTCATCGACGCCGTCACCCATCCCTGGTTCAACCAGACGCTGGCCAAGGTGAACGGCTCGGTGGTGCGCCTGGGGGTGATGCAGGGCGAGTATCACTGGCACAAGCACGACGAGGACGACGAGTTCTTCTACTGCATCGAAGGACTGTTCTGCGTGGACCTCGAGGATCGCGTCGTG
>DATAHN010000098.1:0-12269 GCA_036263155.1 Gammaproteobacteria bacterium
CCTTACGGCGCCGCCGCCCGCTTGCTGATCCCTTCATTTCACCGTGATGCTGACCGTGCCATTGACGGTCGCCGCCCCGTCCGAGACCTTGAAGACGAAGCTGTCATGGCCGTGATAGTTGGCCTTGGGCGTATAGGTGTAGCTGCCATCGCTGCTCACCGTCAGTGAGCCGTGCGAAGGTCCGGTGCCCTTCCTGAACGTCAGCTTGTCGCCCTTGTCCTGGTCGGTGGCCTTGAGCATGCCGCTGTGGCTCGTGTTGCGGGTCATGCTGAAGCTCGCATTGGTCGCCACCGGCGCGTGCTCTGTCACCGTGATCGAGACCGTGCCGGTGTTGGAGTCGAAGCCCACGGCGGTTCCTTTGAACTTGAAGCTGTCGCTGCCGGTGTAGTTCAAGGCCGGCTTGTAGCTGTACTTGCCGTTAGCCTGCAGCGTCAGCGCGCCGTGAGTGGGTTTGACCACCACCGAGTAGGTGAGCGTGTTGCCGCTAAGGTCCGCGCCCTGCAGCACGCCGCTCTTGGCGGTGTTGCGGTTCGCGTCCAGCAGCGCGTCGCTCACGATGGGGCCGATCAGGAACACGCCGGTGGCGCCCGTGTCGTTCCCGGAGGAGATGTCCGTGGACCCGTCGAGGCTCACCTGGTCGGTGAACAGTACCAGTCCGCCGCCGCTGAAGGGCGCATACAAGTCCACCGTCAGCGCGTCTGTGGTGGAGGTGCGCTGGAGCGTGGGCCAATAGTCGCAGCTTAGGACGTTGTCCACCGGCCCTGTGCAGTTCCAGTAGCCGTTGGCGTCGGTCGCGGAGATGAACTGCGAATCCGCCGGCAGCGTGATGTCGGCTTTCACGCCGGTCGCCGCGCCCAGGACGGCGTCGATGGTGGCGTTGCCCGTCATCGCTGCCGTGATGTTGCTGACGTGGGCCGAGAGGGTGAGCGGGGTGCCCGGCATCACCACGCCGGCAGGGAGCACGCTCAGGTCGATGCCGAGGTTCACCTCATGGGTACCCGCGTACTGCTGGGCATAGATGCCCAGGCCGTCGCCGTCCTGGCCGGCGCTCTCCCAGACCGCGGTCGTGTCCCCGAAGGCGTCCATCGCGAGCGCGGGGAGATCTTGTGCGCCGCTGATCATGGTATTGACCCGCTGTTCGGCCCCTTGGGCGAGCGGCGAACCGCCGTTGCCGCTGTAGCGCTGCGAATAGATGCCCAGCCCGTTGCCATCCTGGCCATCGCTCTGCCAGGCGACGGTGAAGTCGCCGGTGGCGCTCATGGCCACGGCCGGCTTCTCCACCGTGCCGCCCGTGGTGGTGTTCACCCGGAATTCACCCATTCCTGACGGGGTTCCACTGCCATCCTGGTAATACTGTGCATAGATGCCGTAGCCGGTATCGCCGTTGTTGCTACCCCAGGCGACGACGAAATCCCCCATGGCGTCCATGGCGATGTCCGGGTCGATCTGGTCGCCGAGGGTGGTGGTGTTGATCTGGAACTCGCCGTCGAGAGCCGCGCCCGTCGAGTCGTAGCGCTGGGCATAGATGCCGAAGCCGCTGCCGTCCTGGAAGCTCTTCCAGATCACGATGAAGTTGCCGTCACCGTCCATAGCCACGTCCGGAGACTTCTGGTCATTCGTGGTGGTGGTGTTGACCCGGAACTCGCCACCCTGGGCCGCACCAGCGGCGTCATAGAGCTTGGCCTCGATGGAATAGCCCGAGCCGTCCTGGACGCTGCCCTGCCACGCGATCACGAACGCGCCGTCGGCGCTCATGGCGACGGCGGGGGCCTGCTGCTGGCCGATGAAGGAGGTATCCACGATGAACTCGGAACCGGCGGCGGCGCCGTTCGCGCTGTAGCGCTGGGCGTAGATGCCGGTCTGGTCGGCGTCCGGGGTCTCCCAGGCCACCACGAAGTCTCCCGCTGCATCCATGGCGACCGCCGGGTTGGTCTGGTCGCCGGCGGTGGTCGTGTTCACCTTGAACTCGCTGCCGACCGCGCTGCCGCTGGCGTCGTAGCGCTGGGCGTAGATGCCGTAGCCGGAGCCGTCCTGGCCCGTGCTGGCCCACACCACCACGGAGTTGCCGGAGGCATCCATCGCCACCGCGGGGGTCTGCTGCGCGCTGGTGACCGTGGTGTTGGCCTTGAATTCGCTGCCGACCGCCGTGCCTGCGGCGGGTACTGCGAGTGCAGAGCTGCTGGCGATCGCCAGCACGGCGCTCACTGCCATCGTGATCGGGTTGAGGACGAGCCTGGGGTTCCGTCTTGCCATGACACCATCTCCTGGAGGACCGGCGGGTCGGGATGGCGCAAAGCATGGGGCGGCCCGGTGCGGGCCGGCGCCGAATGCGACGAACTCCGGCAAGCACGGTCCTGAATCCCGCATCCGCGGGACGGCTGGACAGCGACAGGTCAAAACTTGCGCAGCCGCGTAGCGCGGCGTCAGAGGCTCACGGATACCGCGGCGCCGAGGATCAACGCGCCGCCGGCCAGGAGGCCGAGCCCCAGCGGCTCGCCGAGCACCAGCACGCCGAGCAGTGCGCCGGTGAGGGGCTCGAGGTTGCCGATCACGCCGCTGGTGTGCGTGCCGAGCTGCTTCAGGCCCCAGTTCCAGAGATGGTAGGTGAGCGCGGTGCACACGAGGCCGAGCGTCGCCAGCGACCACCAGGTGGCGGCATGCAACGTGCCGAGCTCGGGCCAGGGACCGTCCAGTCGCGACAGCGGCAGCAGCATCAGCGTGCCCAGCAGCACCACGTAGTTGGTGACGCACCCGGGCGAGTACGTCCGCATCAGCCGGCGGCTGATCACCACCCAGGCGGAGAAGCAGACCAGCGAGGCCAGCACCAGCGTGGGGCCGAGCCAGCCGGCCTGCGCGTGCGGGCTGCCGACGATGAGCGCCACGCCCAGGGTGGAGGCGAGAGTGGCGGCCCAGCCGCGCCAGCCCAGGCGCTCGTGCTCGAACAGCACCGCCGCGCCCGAGAGCAGCACCGGGAACGCGCCCAAGAGCAGTGAGGTCACCACCGCGCCCGTGAGCTTCAAGCCCGTGAACAGGAGGTACATGGCGAGCGGCACGCCGAGGAAGCTCGCCGCCAGGAACGCGGGCCAGTCGGCGCGCCGCGGCCACTCCTTGCGCCGGAGCGTGAGCGGCAGCAGCGCCGCGGAGGCGATGAGGAAGCGGAGCGTCACGGTGTCGAGTGGCGAGAGCTCGTCGAGCGCCCACTTGCCGAACAGGAACACGGCGCCCCAGGCGCAGCTGGCGAACACCAGCGCCAGGAATGCCAGCATCTTGTGCGGCTGCGTCGGCATTGCTCCTCCCGAGATCGCGGCGGCGCATTATGTCACGCGAAGAGGGGATTTGCGCGGGCGGTGAGCGGCCGCGCCTGCAGAGGACTAAGGCTAGGGCGGAATCCCTCGGACGCCCGCCCCGGGAGCTTAGGCTTCCTTCAGCTCGTCCAGGATCTTGCGCACGACCTCCCGGTAGGTGGGGCCGGAGGAGAGCAGGGCGCCGCAGTCCATCACGAACTCGTAGCCGCCGCGGCGGCGCGAGCGCAGTTCCTTCACGTAGTTGACGTTCAGCATCACCGACTTGCTGATGCGGGCGAAGGCCGGGCTGTCCAGCCGCCGCTCGATGCAGCTTATGCGGTCGCGCGCCATCACATGCTTGCCGCCCTCGGTGTACACGTGCACGTAGTCGCCGTCGGCGCGCACGTAAGTGATCCTCGTCACGTCCATGAACTTGACGCGGGTGCCGTCCTTGACCGGGATGCGCGAACGCCCGGCGCCGTTCACGCTCCGGCGCAGGCCGTCGAGACCGTCCACGATCTTGTGGTTGAGCTCGGCCTGGCGCTTCAGCAGCCCCTTGTAGCTGCTGATGTCGGCGAAGGCGCCCTGGAACCGGCTGACCGAGCCGTCGCTGCCGCGCACCGCGCGGGCGTATTCCGAGACCCACAGCACCTCGCCGTTCTTGCGGTAGACCTGGGCCTCGAAGTTGCACACGCCGCCGTGCTCCAGCAGCTGCTCGACGAGCTGCAGGCGCACGCCCTGGTCCACGTAGAGCTGTGCGCCGATGTCGCGGATGTTCTCCACCAGCTCCTGCGAGGAGCCATAGCCCAGCATGTCCGCGAACAGCGGATCCACGTCGATGAAACGTCCGTCCAAGGTGCTCTGATACATCGCAATACCCCCACGGATGCATTCGGCGTCCCTGCGTGATCGGCGCTGGCCGGGTCTCTTTGGACCGGGTCCAGGCGTCCGGATCTCTCCGGGGCCCGGTCCCTCCGGGCTCCGGATACCCTGACCCGGCGCGTGCACATTGCGGGGGTGCCGCACGCAAGTCCTTAAAATTCCGTCAAATATTCATGAATTAAAGGTTAAGCTTCCGTGAACACCCCCAAAAGACTGAAGATGTAGCGAGCTCACGGGGAGAGCCCAGGGAAATGTCCGCCGAAGCAAGCGCCGCCAGGGAAGTCTCCTTCGGGGACTTCCGCCTCGACATGGCCAACGGCCTGCTCTACCGCGGCAGCGACGAGGTGCCACTGCCGCCGCGCGCGCTGGCGCTGCTCATCTATCTCGTGGAATGCAGCGGCCAGGTGGTCAGCAAGCAGGAGCTGATGGCCTCCATCTGGAAGGACGTGGTGGTGGAGGAGGCTTCCTTGAAGGAAGCCATCAGCCTGCTGCGCCAGGCCTTGGGCGACGATGCCCAGGAGCCGCGCTACATCCAGACCGTGCATCGCCGCGGCTACCGCTTCGTGGGCATCCCCCAGCCGCGGGCACCACGGACGCAGGAAGACGGTGTCCGGCTGCGGGCCTGGCCCGCATTCGCGGGCCTTGCGGCAGCGAGCCTCATCGCCGCCGGACTCGCGTGGCTCCTGGCCGGCGCGTACTTCAAGGGCACCGCGCGCACGGCGGACGGCGCGACCGCTCCAGTCCGTTTCACCGTCGACGCACCGCCGGGTTACGAGCTCGCGCTCTCGCCGGTCTCGGGCGTCACCACTTCGGTGGTCGCGTTCTCGGCGGACGGCCGCGTGTTCGCGTTCGTGGCGCGCCATGCCGGCAAGGACCAGCTGTTCGTGCGCGCCATGGACGAACTCGCCGCCAAGCCCATCGCCGGCAGCGAGGGCGCCCAGGCACCCTTCCTGTCGCCGGACGGGCATTGGGTGGGCTTCTTCGCCGACAGCGAGCTCAAGATCGCGCCGGTGGCCGGCGGCTCGCCCACCATCCTGTGCAAGATCGTGGATGTGGATGGCGCCAGCTGGGGCCCGGACGACCGCATCGTATTCGGCGGCCCGGGCGGGCTCTCCAGCGTCTCCATCCGCGGCGGCGAGCCCGTGCCGCTCACCCGTGCGGACCGCGAGCGCCGTGAGATCTCCCACATGTGGCCGGAAGTGCTGCCGGACGGCAGCGTGGTGTTTACCATCTTCATCGCCAGCCAGCCGCGGCCGCAGATCGCGATCGCGCGGCCCGGCCGGCCTGGCTACGAGGTGCTGTTCGAGGCCGCCAACCCGCACTACCTCGCCGACGGGCATCTTCTGGTGATGCAGGCCGGCAACATCCTGTCGCTGCCCTTCGACCTCGCCAGCGGCAAGGTCACGGGCTCGCCCAGCACCGTGCGCAGCGACGTGTTCACCGACCTCTTCATGTCAGTCAGCCAGCTCGCAGTGTCCCGCGACGGCGCCATGATCCTGGTGCGCGGCCCGGTGCTGGACTCGACCGCGTTCCTGGTGTGGACCGACGAGACAGGCAAAGCTACCCAGCTCAAGGTGCCCGGCCGGCCGTTCTCCAACATCGCGTTGTCGCCGGACGGCAAATCCGTGGCCGGTGCCATCAGCTATCCGGACAGCTACGACATCTGGGTAGTGAACCTCGCCGATGCCACGTTCCAGCGTCTCACCGAGGGCGGCCAGAACGGCCATCCCATCTGGTCGCCGGACGGCAAGTGGGTGACCTACTACTCCACTGACCATGCCTATTCGATGATGAGCGTCCGCCCGGATGGCAGCGAGACCCGCGAGCTCAAGCTGCCCAAGGGCGAAGCTTTCCTCTTGTTCCCGGGTTCCTATTCGCCGGACGGCAAGCTGCTCGCCATCACCACCAGCGGGCCTTCCAGGTCCGACATCATGGTGGCGGGCACCGGCGAGGATCCCCAGCGCACGGTGTACCCCCATAGCGGCAGCATAGATCGCTACCCGCATTTCTCGCCGGACGGCCGCTGGCTGGCTTACGTCTCCAATGCCGGCGACGCCGTACCCGGTCATTTCCAGGTCTTCGTGCGGCCGTACCCGGGCAAGGGCACCTATCCTGTGTTCCGCGAGTCAGGCCTCGAGGCGGCCCAGCCGGACATCGAGGATTACGAGGATCCCTTCTGGTCGCCGGACGGGCGCGCGCTCTATTACCAGGACGGCGACGACATCGTGCGCATCCATCTGGACTTCGGCGGGGGCGGCGTCACCGGCAGTGCGCAACGGCTGTTCAAGGTGCACGACCTGTGGCTGCGGGGCGTCGCGCCGGACGGCAAGCGCTTTCTGTTCATGAAGCGCGCGGTGCTGGACAAGATCCCGACCCAGGTCACCATCGAGCTCGGCACCACCCGCGCCTGAGCCGGCGAACGCAGTAGCTTAGAAGTCCTTCTCGAGCAGCAGCCAGGTGTGATGCCCACCCACGGAATATCCGTTCAGGGTGTAGCGGGCCGGGTCACTGTTGGTCCAGGTATGGGCGAAGGTCAGGCTCAAGCCCTGGCCGAAGTCGTAGAGCAGCGAGATCTTGTAGTCGGTGTAGTCGTTGAGGCTATGGCTCACGCCCGTCACCGGGTCACGGCCGGTCTTCTGGTTGCGGCCCAGGTGCTCGCCCAGCGTGAAGTGTCCGCCCAGGTACTGGGAGCCGTTCATGTCGATGTAGAGCGAACCCTTGGTGTCCGGCGTGCCGAAGGAGTCCGTCACGCTGTAGTTCACCCGCAAACTGTAGCTGCGCCAGGCGATGTAGCCATAAGCCTCGGTGGTGTTGGGTTCCGCCACCGGCGGCGTCTGCGGCGCGTAGTTGCCCGGGAACTGCAGGCGCAGCACGCCCGCCTTCCACAGCCAGTCCTGGTCTATGCGCTGACGCCAGCCGGCCCAGCCGTCCACCTCCATGCCCACGTCGTCGCCGGGATAGAGCGCATCGATCCAGTTGATGCTGTTGGCGTCGATGCCGCCGTAGAAGCCGCCGTCCGTGTTGTTGTTCACGTCCAGCTCGCCCTCCACGGAAGGGTTGCCCAGGCTCTGCGCGAGCCCGCGTCCCACGTAGTTGGTCATGAACTGCACGTTGCCGGTGACGAGCGGCACCTCGTCGGCGAGGGTGGCGCCGGAAAACGCACAGCCGTACGTGAGCAGGATGCAGGGCAGTAGCTTGCGCATGTTCTTGTTCCCCGAGAGCGACGCCGGTGTGACCGGCCTGTGACCCCATAAGTTCCGGACGCCATGGTGGCATCCCCGCCGCGCCGCGCTAAGTGCCAGATGGCCTGAGGTCCATGGGCCAGACCGGGCGGTGCGGCGCGCCACATTAGGGCGGATAATGCCCGCATTGTCCTGGAGCCGGCTGTCAGAAACCGGCAGGTTTCGGACGCTGCGTCCGGCCCGGGCGCATTCTAGTGGATGGGGTGCCGCACATGAAGCTTGCCGCCTGCGCGTTCGTCGCGTCTCTCCTTGCCGTGCCCGCGCTGGCGGCCGCGCCGTCCGCGCCTGTGGGCCTCGACCGCCTGGCCCAGCTCCTGCCCGGCACCTGGCGCACGGAAGGGGAGACCTTCGACAGCCCGTTCACGAAAGCAGGCCCGCAGCGCTACACCACCCAGCGCGATTGCTGGCAGGGCGAGGGGAGCTACAAGTGCGTGTCCGTGGTGAACGGCACGCTGCAGCTCTACGCGATCTTCGGCTGGGATGCGAAGGACAACCTCTACCACGAGACCCAGGTCACGCCCCAGGGCAAGCAGCCCGAGTTCCGCGTCAGCGTGGACGGCGACACCTGGAGCTACGGCCAGGACATCGCACGCTCCGATGGCAGCGTGGTGCACTACCGGATCGTCCGCACCTATATGTCGTCCGCGAGCGCCAGCTACAGCTATGCCTATTCCCTGGACGGCAAGCAGTGGACCGAGATCGCCAATGGCACCGAGACCCGCCTCTGATTCCCGCTCCAGGCCCGCGTCCCGCGTGAGGCCCGTCACACTCCGCCTACGATTTACCGTCTTTTAAATCCCTCTTTAAAACTCCGTTACACGCTGCAGGTATACCTCTAGCGTCGATACGGAGAAACCCTGCAGGGTACTACCCACAGTGTTTCTCCCTAGTCCCCTAGGGTGATCCCTGCAGGACTGGACGCAGTACCTTCGGCAAAGCCTGGAAACGGCAGGCTTCGCGGTCGGCCCGCATATCGGCACCCCGCCCATCTTGGGCTTTTTCCACCGATATGTGAGGTCAGTGATGAAAGCATTATGTTCCGGCTCCCTTAAGGTCTTTTCCCGCCTGTTCACCGCTGTGCTGCTCCTGGGCGCGGCCGGCCTCGCCCACGCGGCGAGCCAGGCTCCCGGCGGCTTCCTGGAGAGCGACGAGACCACCGCCGTGCGCACCCAGCTCAGCCCCGCCAGCATCGCGGGCTTCGTGCCCTCGCGCGGCGGCTTCGAGTTCCCGGCCCCCTACAACACCCACGGCGTGCGCGTCACCAACGAGTCCGACTGCGGCGGCCAGGACTGCGTGGACATGATCTACAGCTACTGGCGCAACATGAGCAACAGCGCCGGCAGCGACACCATGTACGTGTTCATCGGCCTGGACCAGGCGCGTGGCGGCAAGGGCCCGACCCTGTTCAAGTACGTCAAGAGCACCGACACGCTGTCCAAGGTCGGCCCGCTGTTCGACTCCAGCAGCAAGTACGCCCGCCAGAGCGGCGAGGGCTGGTACTTCAGCTACAGCATGCCCACCAAGATCTACATGCAGGACAAGTCCAAGCTCCTGCGCTACGACGTGCTCAAGCACAGCTTCGAGACGGTGTTCGACTCCACGACGAAGTATCCGAACACCATCATCACCCAGACCAACACCAGCAACGACGACGACGTGCACTCGGCCACGCTCGAGGACGCTACCACCTACGCCAAGAAGGGTTGCATCGTCTACACCGCCAGCAGCAAGAAGTTCGAGTTCTACGCCGGCGACAAGATGGACGAGTGCCAGATCGACAAGGGCGGCCGCTACCTGGTGCTCAAGGAGAAGCTGGCGAGCGACCCCTGCACCACCTGTGACGTGGACAACGTCATCGTGGACCGTGCCACCGGCACGCAGCGCACCATCATGGACACCGCCGGTGCCGGCGGCCACTCGGACATGGGTTACGGCTACTACGTGGCCTCCGACAACCATGACGTGAACCCGAACGCCTGGAAGCTCTGGGACCTGACCCAGGGTACCCTCAAGGGCCAGCTCGTGTACCACGGCGGCAGCTGGGGCGACTTCACGCCCTCCCACGTGAGCTTCGCCAACGCGGTCGAGGGCAAGCCCATCGCCCAGCAGTACGTCTGCGGCGGTGCCACCACCGCCTCGCCGGACGCGCGCTCCAACGACATCGTCTGCTTCACGCTGGATGCCTCCACCCCCACCTCCGCCGAGCAGGCGCTGGTGATCGCCCCGGTGATGAGCGACCTCAACGCGGTGGGCGGCGACGCCACCTGCCCGAGCTGCAACGCCTACGGCAAGGACCCGAAGGGCAACCTCGACCCCACCGGCCAGTACTTCTTCTGGGTCAGCAACATGGGCGGCGACCGCATGGACGCGTTCATGGTGAAGGTGCCCTACCAGTTGCTCACCGGCGCAGGTGCGGACGAGAGCGTCGAGATCACCTCGCCTTCCGACGGCAGCCCCGTCAGCGGCAGCTTCACCGTCACCGTGACGGTGGCGGACGCCAGCGCCATCGCCGGCGTCACCATCCAGGTGGATGGCCAGGACGACACCACCGCCACCGCGGCGCCCTATAAGGCCACCTTCGATGCCTCCGCGCTCGCGGCCGGCACCCACACCATCACCGCCACGGCCACCGACACCCAGGGCAACACCGTGAGCGCGGCGCCCGTGACCATCACAGTCGGCAAGGCCGGCAGTGCCGGCGGCACCGGCGGTCTCAATGCCGGCGCGGGCGGCGGTGGTGGTGGTGGCGGCGGCGCCATGAGCCTGTTAGGCCTCCTGCTGCTCGGCGCCGTGCGTAAGTTCCGTTCCAACCGGAAGGGGGAGTGACCATGAGGACTCAGCGAGTCGTATGCCATCTGCGCCGGCTGGCGCGCGCGCCCGAGCCGGTGACCGCCCTGCGGGCCTGGCACCCACGCGTCCAGCCCCGCGTCCCGCGGTACCGCTGGAAGGCGCAGCTCAAGTGCCGCCGCCGCTGCGTGTTCGCCAGGAGCCCGGGCTCCAAGATCGTCATGCGCCGGCCGTTCTGCCGCGCGCACCGGCGCATCGCATTCGCCCGGGCGGCGTGAGGGAGAAGGATTTTGGAGGTGATGACGTTGCGATGAAGGGGGAAGGCGTCGGCGGCGGGGCTGCCGCGCCAGTGCAGTGGAGGTGTCGTCGAACAACGGCGACGACACCTCCCTTTTTAAACCCATCTTAGAAGCTACTGCGCGCTTCTGAGATGGTTTTCAAAGGTTAGAAAGCCGGTCCTGATGGACCGGCACATTCCAAGGTGCGCGGTTCGTTTCCCGCGCGCCACGGGGGTTGGGGCCACGGCAGATAGTTGCCGCAGGAGCCCTGATGCCGGGCTCGATTGGCTCAATTGCCAATCGGGCCCTTTTCTTTTCAGGCCCCTTATACTCAAGGTGAAGGGGGTGTCCCATGACTGCTGCACGTCAACGCGGCTTCGTCCGGTCCTCGGTCATGGACTTGGTGTTCCTGTTCGTCCTGATCCTATTGGGTATAGGCGCCTGGAAGCTCGTCGAGAACCTGATCGGCGGCGAGTTCGCTCTGGCCTTCTTCCTGCTCTGGCTCATGGCCACCGCCGCGGCATGGTGGTGGACGCGGCACCAGCCGCTCCTGCTGCGTGTCCCCGTGGGCTTCCTGCTTTATCTCGGCCTCGCGGCCATGCTGCTGCCCCTCTCTTGGTGGTCGCAGTCCCGGCTCGCAGTAGCCGCGGAAGCGGCCGTGACGGTGGTGTTGGTGCGTTACGTGGGCGCCTGGCTCACGCGCCTCATCGAGCCCAAGGTGCGGGTCGCGCCGTCCTGGTACCTGGACCAGCGCATAAACCTTGTGGAGGACCTGGCCCGCTGGGTCTTCGTGGCGGGCATCGCCTGGTTCGTGGTGGGCGTGCTGCCGCTGCTCTTGGTGTTCCTGCTGCCGGTGGAATGGATCACCTGGGCCGCGCTCGCCTGGGCCTGCGTCGCTCTCGCGTGGTATCTCTATAAGTTCCGTCCGAGCCGGATGCGGGTGTTGAAGCTGCCGCTGGGCCTATGGATGTTCGTCGCGGCGGTGGTACTGCTGAAGCTGTTCCAGCCGCAGCTCATAGGACCGCTCGAGGCGGGCTCCATCGCCGAGATTGGCTATCTCGTGTACGCATCCACGGCGGCAGCGCTGTTCGCGGAGATCGTGGTGCTTGGCACGCCGTGATCCTAGACGATTTCCCAATCTTCTCTGTCGCCCCTGACCATGCGGAACAAGGGGTGGGGTTTGGTGACCTTGAGATCTGAGAACTGCTTGCGCCAATCAGGATCGCGCTTGCGCAGTTTCTTGTTCAGATGCTGCCACTCGTACTCCATCTGGCCACGGGTGACCTTGAGAGAGCGTGGGACTAACTTCCCACGACCGATCTTGGAGGCGTCGAAGTTGTAGCCGCGCCGGGTGGCCTCGGCATGGACGGCCCTGAGGTAGGCCGCGATCAGCTGGCGGGGGCGCTTGGATTCTTGGAAGCGTCTTAGCTGGGGATGGTGCTTGTAGCCCTTGGTCTTACCCTGGAGCACCGCTTGGGCGAGTAGAGCCTCACGCCAGAGTGCTACCAGGCCTTTCGAGTCCAGGTACCGGGGATGCAGGGACCAAAGGCGCATCAGGCGGCCTCGCGCTTGAGCGCGCGGCGCCGCAGCAACCAGACGATGAGCATGTAAGGCGCCACCAGCGTGGCGAGCATCAGGTACTCGAAGGACAGCAGGTTGTGTGAGGTCCGGTCCCGGGAGAAGTCCACCATGATGCCCAGGGTCTTGAGCACCACCAATGCGAGCGGCGCGGCGGCGAGCCAGCGCCACTTGGCCCGCCAGCGGATGACACCCCAGATCGGCCAGATGAAGCAGGC
>DATAHN010000099.1:0-7005 GCA_036263155.1 Gammaproteobacteria bacterium
CGGGATGAGGAACGCGTAAGCGCCGAGGGTCGTCACTAGCCCAAACAGGACCTTCATCATGGTCCTGTCCCGAGGCATCGAATGGCTGTGAGACGAGTTTCGCGTTATCCGGCAACCGAACCTTCACTATTGATTCAGCGCCGCCGCTGCATGGGCACGCTGCCCTGGCGCAGGATGTCGGCGCAGGCGTCCGCCGAGAGCGGGTGGCTGTAGTAGAAGCCCTGGGCCATGTCGCAGCCCGCCTCCCGCAGGAACTCGCCCTGGCGCGCCGCCTCCACGCCCTCCGCCACCACCTTGATGCCGAGCTCATGGCCCATGGCGATCACCGCGTTGACGATCGCCGCCTGGCGCGCGTCGTCCGGCACGCCCGCCACGAAGCTGCGGTCCACCTTGATGGTGCGTATGGGGAAACGGTTCAGGTAACTCAACGACGAGTAGCCGGTGCCGAAGTCGTCCAGCGAGAACCCCACACCCATGTCGGCCAGGTCGTCCATGCGTTGCAGCACGGCCGGGCTGTCGGTCATGAGCGCGGTCTCCGTGAGCTCGAGCTGCAGCATGTGCGCCTCGAGTCCGGTGCGGTCCAGGATGCCCTTCACCGTCGCCACCATGTCGTCCTGCAGGAACTGGCGCGGCGATACGTTCACCGTGAGCGGCGCCAGCGGCACCCCCAGGCTGCGCCATGACACCGCCTGGCGGCACGCCGCCTCCAGCAGCCAGCTGCCCAGCATCAGGATGTCGCCGCTCTGCTCGGCGATGGGGATGAACTTGGCGGGAGAGATCAGCGCGCCGTCGGCGGTGCGCCAGCGCGCCAGCGCCTCCAGCCCCGCCACCTTGCCGCCGATCAGTTCCACCTGCGGCTGGTATTCAAGGTAGATCTCGCCCTGCATGGTGGCACGGCGCAGGTTGCCGCGCAGCGTCAGGTACTCCTCCGCCAGCGCCTTCATGTCGGCGTTGTAGAAGCGCAGGCCGCCCGGGTCCTGGCGCTTGACCTCCAGCAGCGCGTTGTCGGCGTTGCGCAGCAGCGCCTCGGCCGTCTCGCCGTCCTGCGGCGCCATGGCCACGCCCATGCTGACTCGCAGGTCCAGCCGGCTCGCCGGCAGCTGCAGGGGAGCCTCGAGCATCCCCTTCACGGACTCCAGCCGCTGGCGCAGCGCCTCGCGGCTGCCGTCGCCGATGATCACCGCCGCGAACTCGTCCGCCGCGAGCCGCGCCACGCCCTCGGAGCCGCCGAACGCGGCCGAGAGGCGCGTGCCGAACTCGCGCAGCACGCTGTCGCCGGCATCATGGCCCAGCACGTCGTTGATGATCTTGAAGCCGTCGATGTTGCACAGCACCACCGCCACGCGCCGGTCCGCGCCGGCGTAGCGGAACTGGTCCGCCAGGTGCTCGGTGAGCAGTACCCGGTTGCCGAGCCCGGTGAGCGGGTCGTAGAACGCCAGGTAGCGCAGGCGCTTCTCGCTCTGCACCCGCTCGGTGATGTCGGTGGTGACCGAGATCACGCCGTTGATGCCGCCGCTCTCGTTGCGGCTGATCACCGCGTCCACCTGCACGTCGATGATGCGTCCGTCGGCGGTGAGGTAGCGGGTGGTGAATGCCATGCTGGGGCGCTCGCCCGTCACCAGCTTGCGGAAGCGCTGCTCCGCCTCGGCCCGTTGCGGCGCGTCGGCGATGATGTCGAAGACCTTCTTGCCCACGAGACCGCCGGGCATGTAGCCAAGCATCTCGTGGTGGGCCTGGTTCGCGTAGGTGATCACGCCGTCCAGCGCGATCTCCTTGATTCCGTGCGGCACCGCCTCCATCAGGCGGCGGTACTGGCGCTCGCTGCGCCGTAGCGCCGCCTCGCTCTCCTTCTGGGAGGTGATGTCCTGGAAGATGCCGAACACCGACTCGCCCGCATCCGGCGTGGGCGGGCTGTACTGGCCCTTCACCCGCACGTGGCGAATCTGGCCGTCCGGCCGCACCACCCGCGCCTCGAACTCCACGCTCTCGTGGGTGGCGGCGGCATGGCGCACGAACTTCTCCACGTAGGGCTGGTCGTCCGGGTGGTAGGTGCTGAGCGTGCGGTTGAAGTCCGGGTCGATCCGGCGCGGGTCGAGGCCGCGGATGCGGTAGACCTCGTCCGACCACCACAACTTGTTGCTGGCGATGTCCCAGCGCCAGTGGCCGAGGTGCGCGAGGTGCTCGGCCTCGCCCAGCATCGAGGTACGCTCCTCCAGCACGTCGCGGGTACGCACCCGCTCGCTGATGTCGGTGAGCACGCCGACGAAGAACTTGACCGCGCCCTGCTCATCGAACACCGGGCTGATGGACAGCTCGTTCCAGAACTTGGTGCCGTCCTTGCGGTAGTTGATGATCTCGACCTGGATGGAACGGTGTGCGCGCAGCGCCGCATTGACCTCATCGCAGGTCTGCGGGGAGGTCTCCTCACCCTTCAACAAGGTCCAGTCCCGCCCGCGCACTTCCTCGAACGTGTAGCCGGTGATGCGCTGGAACGCCGGGTTGGTGTAGTTGATGAGGTATCTCTCGTCGCCGGTGGCGTCCGCCACCATCACGCCCGCCGGTGACTGGCTCACCGCCGCACCCAGCATCACGTGCTCCGAGAGCAGTTTCTCCAGCTCAAGCTCGCGCTGCTTGAGCGCGGTGACGTCCGTATAGACGTTGATGTAGCCGCCGTCGCGGCTGCGCCGCTCCTTGATCAGCACCCAGCGGCCGTCCGGCAGGCGCTGCTCGAGGCTGCCGGTGGAACGGTGGTGCGCCTCGAGCCGGTCCCGCAGCCACTTCTCCGCGTCGCCGTCCGGGATCGCGATCTTGTCCTCATCGATGGCCGCGCGCAGCATGTCCTCGAACTTGGTGCCGGGCACCATGAGCGGGGCGAGGTGCGGGTACATGAGCTTGAGCTGCTCGTTCGACACCACCACCTTGTCGTCGGCGTCGAAGATGATGAAGCCGTCCTCGATGTAGCCGAGCGCGTCCGCCAGCAGGTTCTCCGCCTGTTCGCGCGCGCGCGCGTGGGTCGCTGCCGAGAGCGCCGCCTTCACCGAGCGGCGCAGGCGCGGCATGTGCTTGGAGGACTTGGTCACGTAGTCCGCGAGCCCGAGGCGCATCGCCTCCACCGCCACCTCCTCGGTGCCGGTGCCGGTGAACATGATCACCGGCAGGTCCTGGTCGCGGCTGCGGATGCGCTTCAGCACCTCGAGGCCCGTGGACCACTTGAGGTGGAAGTCCGTGATCACGAGATCGAGTCCCGGCTGGGCGATGGCGGCCTCGAGCTGGGCCGGCGTGCTCACCTGGAAAGTCAGGGCGTCCGGGAAGTCCTTGCGCAGCTCCCGCTCCACCAGGGCGCGGTCGTCCGGGTTGTCGTCCACGAGCAATACACGCGGACCGCCGGCACCGGCGCGCGCAGTCTCGCCTTCAACTCGCTTCTTCTCCGCCATCGGCCCTCCCCAGGCCTGGTCCCCGGTCCGGTCCCGCTAGTGCAGTTCCGGGTGCTCGCTCAGCATCAGCCAATAGACCTGAAGCTGCTTCAAAAGTGCGCTGAACTCCTCGAACACCACCGGCTTCACCAGGTAGGAGTTCGCCCCCAGCTCGTAAGCGCGGTTGATGTCCGCCGGCTCGCGCGACGAGGTCAGCACCACCACCGGCAGGCGCCGCAGGCCGTTCTGGGCCCGCAGCCACTTCAACACCTCGTGGCCCGAGAGCCGCGGCAGCTTCAGGTCCAGGAGCAGCATGAACGGCAGCGGGTGGCGCAGCCGGTCCGCATAGTCCCCTTCGCCCGAGAGGTAGGCTACCGCCTCCTCGCCATTCTTCACGCAGGCGATCGGGTTCACCACGTGGGACTTGCTGAACGCGCGCCTGATCAGCATCACGTCGTTCTCGTCGTCCTCCGCCAGCAATATCGTCGTCTTGGTTATGTCGCCCATGTCGGCCATCACCGGTACTCCTTCAGGCGTGCATGGAAGGTGCTGCCCTTCCCGTCGGATTCGACGCTGATCGACCCCTGCATGCTCGCCAGCCCCTTCTTCACGATGGAGAGGCCGATACCCGTGCCCGGATAGGTCTCCGAGCCATGCAGCCTCTCGAACACGTTGAATATGCGTTCCTGGTGCTCCGGCGCGATGCCGATGCCGTTGTCCCTCACGCACAGCTCGATGTCGCCGCGGCGCGCGATGGCCCAGATGCGCACCTTGGGCGCCGTCCCGGGCTCCGTGAACTTGAGCGCGTTCCCCACCAGGTTGAGGATCACCTGCTTTAGTGTGGCCTTGTGGCCGAGGACCGTCAACGGCGGCACTGCCACTTCCACCGCGGCGCCCCGCGACTCGATGTCATGCTGCAGGTCCGTCAGCGTCTCCTGCACCAGCTCCGCCAGGGGCACCCCCTGCAGCTCCACCTTGTCCCGGCCGATGCGGCTGTAGGCCAGGAGGTCCTGGATCAGGGCGTCCATGTTCTTGGAACTCTTGATGATGCGCGCCAGGTAGTCCCTGCCGGAGTCGTCCAGCTTGATGCCGTGGTCCTCCAGCACCGCGTCGGCGAAGCCGTGCATGGCGCGCAGCGGCGCCCTGAGGTCGTGCGCCACCGAGTAGGCGAACGCGTCCAGCTCCGCGGTGCGTTCCGCCACCCTCCGTTCCAGCTCGTGCATGTGTCCCTCCAGCGCCTCCTTCAGCAGCACGCTCTCGATGCCCGCCGAGGCGCTCTGCGCCAGCTGCAACAGGATGGACTCGTCCTCCGCGTCGAAATCGGTCCCGCCCTTGTCGGCTACCACCAGCGCGCCCACCAGCTCCGAGTCACTGCCGGTCAGAGGCACCGCCAGCAGCGCGCCGATGTCGGTCCGCCCGTGGCTGGGATCGAACAGCAGCAGCCCCGGGTGATCCGGCATCTCCTGGGCCATGAAGCGCAGCGGGTGATGCTTCTCCTTGAGCACGCGCCACACGCCCTCGCCGTCCGGCAGCCGTTCCGGCGCGCGCCAGGCCGCGTAGGGCTCCGCCAGCGAGGCGCGCAGCTGCCGCGGCTCGCAGCGGGCGATCGCCACTTGCGCCCCGGACAGCTCGCGGGCGCGCTCCGCGGTGATGCACAGCACCTCATCCACGGTCTTGGCGCCGGCGATCTCCAGCGACGAGGCCGCCAGCGACTGCAGCTCGCGGGCGCGGCGCTCCACCGCCGCCTGCGCCTGCTTGCGGGGCGAGATGTCGTAGATCAGCACCAGGTTGAGCGCCCGGTTGTCTATCACCACCGCGCTGACACGCACGTCCACGTGCATGATCTCGCCGCTCTTGGTGAGGTGCCGCCACTCACCGGCGTGGCGGTACTCGGCGTTGCGGTAGCCCGGCGCCTTCATGAAGGCCTTGAGCTTCGGCACGTCCTCGGCGGGGCGGATGTCGAAGATGGTCATCTCGAGGAACTCGCTGCGGCTGTGGCCGTAGCGGTCTATCGCGGCTTGGTTCACGTCCACGAACTCGCCGGTGTCGCGGTCGTAGAGCAGCATCGGCGCCGGGTTGTTGTCGAAGAAGTTGCGGAAGTTGGACTCGCTGCGGCGCGCCGCCGTGCGCGCCTCGCGCGTCTCGTGGTCGAAGCGCATGCGCGTGCGCTGGGCCCAGCGGCTGGTGAAGAACACCCCGCCCAGGGAGATGCCGGCCAGCAGCAGCGCGAACAGCCAGATCACGAAGCGCTCCGCCGCGAACTGCGCCTGGATGCCGGCCCGCGCCGGGTCCGGCATGGAGGCCTGCAGCAGCCCGTTCACCCGCCGCGCCATCCACTGGTCCTCCACCAGCAGGAACAGCACCAGCATGATCGCGAACATGCTCGCTGCCAGCACCAGCTCCCGCGGCGTGTAGGCGGGCTCGCCACGCCCCGTGCCGAAGTGGCGCTGCTTGAGGCGCTCGACCGCGGGGCTGAACAGGAGGATCAGCGGTGCGCCGGTCAGCACCGAGAGCAGGAACGCGTTCGGCACCCAGGCCAGCCAGGATGCGAGGATGCCGCCGCCGCCCACCAGGGCCGTGCCCGTGAACTCCGAGATGAAGGAGCCCAGCGAGCTCACCAGCGCCGCGCTCAGGGAGGCCAGCAGGAACCAGCCCCAGGAGCGCGCGCTGCGCAGGCTGTAGTCGCCCTTGTAGTTGCAATAGAAGAGGAAGTAGGTCGCCAGCGCCAGGGGGTTGTGGAGCGCGTTCACCACCGCCACGTCCGGCGGCATACCTTTATAGAGCGTGCTGAACAGCGTGGCGAGGTAGGCCGGCACCGCCGCCCACTCCAGCCCCAGCCACATCACCAGGCACACCCCCACGGTCCAGGGCAGGTAGATGTGCACCACCTCGGCGGTGTGGCCCAGGTGGAACTCCCAGCGGTTCCAGGTGAAGCCGGCGCCGTGGGGCAGTAAGCCGTTGTCCGCCAGCGGCCACCACACGCAGAGCAGCGTCACCGCCAGCCACAGGCTGGTGAGCACGAAGCGCGGATACTCGCGGGCGGCATACACGGCCAGGGGCGACAGCGGCTGCCAGCGCCAGCCCGTGGCGCGCCATGCGGAGGATCCCCTGATGTCCGTCACGCTCATGGGCACTGCCTGTCACAGGCTTCCCGCGGCGGCTCGGCTGCCGGCCTATGTCAAACAGTGTAGTCAAATGAGGGGGGCGTGTCCGGGGGTCTTGGATTGAAAGGCCCCGGGGGTTCCCGTATAGTACGCGGCCTGCTTTCGGGGTGTAGCTCAGCCTGGTAGAGCACTACGTTCGGGACGTAGGGGCCGCAGGTTCAAATCCTGTCACCCCGACCAATAGATTGTTATTTCCCGAGAATTAAACGTTAGGGTGCTAATGAGCACCTGCGGCACCATTTTGATTTCGGGGCCGCATGTTCAATTTGCTGCTCGGCTATCCCTGCCTCGCGACGCAAATCCCCGCCTCGGGCTTCCTGCCCTCGGCGCTCGGAGGCTTCGCCTCCTCGCCCTGTCACCCCGATCACTAATTGATTTGCCAATCATCCTTTGGATAGTCGCCAGGTTTGGGCGACCAACTACTTGGG
>DATAHN010000100.1:0-4352 GCA_036263155.1 Gammaproteobacteria bacterium
GTGAAGAGGTTCGCGGCGGCGATGGACATGATCGCGGCCGGCACCAGCGCGCCGATGGCCACGGTGGCGAAGGCCACGCCCACGAACCAGTCCGGGAAGTACTCCAGCATCAGCGCCGGCACCGCGAAGTTGTTGTGGTACTTGGCGAAGTAGCCGCTGTAGGCCGGGTTGTCCTGCACGTGGGCCACCACGGCCACGTACCCCAGGAACGCCAGCAGCGCCAGCGCCAGGGAATAGGCCGGCAGGAGCGCCATGTTGCGCTTGATGACGCCGCGGCTGCTGGAGCTCAGCAGCGCGGTGACGCAGTGCGGGTACAGGAATAGCGCCAGCACCGAGCCCAGCGCGAGGGTGGCATAGGCGCCGTAGGCGCCGGTGTTGTGCTCCGTGGGCGGTGCCAGCAGGAGCTTGTCCGGCGCGATGCCGGCGAAGATGGCGCCGTAGCCGCCGAGCTTGGCGGGGATCACGGTGATGGCGGCGATGACCGTGATGTAGATGAGCAGGTCCTTCACCACCGAGATCAGGGCCGGCGCGCGCAGGCCGCTGGTGTAGGTGTAGGCGGCGAGGATGATGAACGCCACGATGAGCGGGATGTCCCCCGCGAAGCCGGTGTCGTTGAAGCCCATGGCGGCGATCACCACCTGGATGCCCACGAGCTGCAGCGCTATATAAGGCATGGTGGCGAGGATGCCGGTGACGGCGACCAAGAGCGCCAGCAGCGGGCTGCCGTAGCGCCCGCGCACGAAGTCCGAGGCGGTCACGTAGCCGTGCTTGTGGGCCACGGACCAGAGCCGCGGGTACACCACGTACACGAACGGGTACAGCATCAGCGTGTAGGGCACGGCGAAGAAGCCGATGGCCCCGGCGCCGAACACCAGGGCCGGCACCGCGATGAAGGTGTAGGCGGTGTAGAGGTCGCCGCCCAGCAGGAACCAGGTGACGATGGTGCCGAAGCGCCGGCCGCCCAGGCCCCACTCGTCGATGTGGTTGAGGTCCGCCGCGCGCCAGCGGGCGGCCACGAAGCCCAGCACCGTCACCAGGGCGAACAGGAGGACAAAAACCGTGAGAGCGGGCCAGTTCATCAGATCTTCGCCTTGTACGCGGCGCCGGTGACGGCGGCGGCCACCAGGATGAGCGCGAACTGGAACCAGTAGAAGAACGGGATGCCGTAGAGGGAGGGCTCGATGCGGTTGAACAGCGGCACGCAGATGGCCGCGAAGAACGGCACGAACAGGATCACGTACCAGACGATGCGCTTCAGCCGGCTCGGCGCTTGGCTCATGGGTCGGTCTCCCCGCGAAGGCTACCCAAGGTAGCGGAGGACCCCGCAAAAGCCAAGCGCGCCACCGCCGGCGGGAAGTCCCCGCCGGCGGCGCTTCAGATGGTCATTCCCCGTACACGTAGTAGAGCGCGCCCTGCTCCACCCGGGTGGGCAGGAACATGAGCCGCGTCTCGGGCCGCGCCGGTCCGTGCTTGCAGGCGCCATCGGCGCAGGAGAAGCGCGCGCCGTGCCAGCCGCACACGAATTCCCCGTCCTTGAGCTCCAGCGGGCCGCCGAGATGCATGCAGGCGTCCATCACCGCCCGCGGCTGGCCCTCGTGGAAGTACACCAGCGCGGGACGCCCGAAGAACTCGATCTTGCGGGCGCCCTCGGGCGGGATCTCGTCTATCGCCAGCAGCCGCGCCTTCATGGGGCACCCCGCAGCCAGCGCGGCCGGTAGGAAGGCATGAGCGCGAAGGGACCGTCGCCCAGCAGCGCCTGGGCCAGGCACAGCACGAAGAGATACGCCGGGTACTCCCAGCCGCCGTTCGGCGCGGTGAACACCCAGCCGTTGTGGGCATGCACCCACACCAGCGCGCCGATCATCACCGGCGAGAGCGCGAGCGCCACCCAGCGGGCCTGCACGCCCAGGATGAGCATCGCGCCGCCCAGGGCTTCGGCGCCGAAGGTGAGGTAGGCGAGCCAGCCCGGCAGCCCCACCTGCACGAAGAACGCGGCGGTGCCGGCGAGGCCGTAGGTCATGAGCTTCAGCACCAGGCTGTGGGCGAGGAACATCACGCCCAGGGACAGGCGCAGGAGCAGCACCGCCAGGGGCGCGCTGCGCGCGTCCAGGCGGGCGTCGAGGGTCGGGGTGGCCATGGTCCATCTCCAATTAGTTGCAAGTGCAATCAATATACTTGCATCTATTTGCAATTGCAACTATCCTGCATCCCATGGCTGCCAAGACCCCCTCCCACACCTGGGCGCTGATGCTGCAGGCCCACGCCGTGCTGCTGGAGGCCATGCAGGCGCGGCTCAAGGCCGCGGACCTGCCGCCGCTCGAGTGGTACGACGTGCTGTGGGCGCTGGAACAGGCGCCCGGCCTTAGGCTGCGCATGGGCGCGCTGGCGGAGCGGCTCCTGCTCACCCGCTTCAACATCACGCGCCTCGTGGACCGGCTGGAGCAGGAAGGGCTGGTGCAGCGCCAGCAGTCGAAGGAGGACCGGCGCGGCGCCGACGCGGTGCTGACGGCCAAGGGCCGCGCCCTGCGCGCGAAGATGTGGACCACGTACCGCGCCGCCATCGAGGACCACTTCAACCGGCACCTGGATGCGGACCAGCACGCGGCGCTGGCGGGGATGCTGGAGGCGCTGCTCAAGGCCCACGGCCGGGAGTAAAGGTTTTCGGGTAGCCTAGGCGCGTCCCAGCGGGGAGATGCGCAATGGGTTTATTGCCTCAAGTCGCCGTCTTTCTCATCGCCGCCTGCCTCGCGGTGCCGCTCTCCCGCAAGTCCGGCTTCGGCTCGGTGCTGGGCTACTTGGTGGCAGGCGTGGTCATCGGCCCCTGGTGCCTGCGGCTCATCACCGACGTGCCCACCATCCTCTCGTTCTCCGAGATCGGCGTGGTGCTGCTGCTCTTCATCATCGGCCTGGAGCTGCAGCCCTCGCGCCTGTGGGTGATGCGCCGGCTGGTGTTCGGCATGGGCGCACTGCAGGTGGTGGTGACCACCCTGCTGCTGGCAGCGGGCGCCTACTGGCTGGGCCTCGGGCCCATGCCCGCCGTGGTAGCGGGCTTCGGCCTCTCCCTCTCCTCCACCGCGTTCGTCTTGCAGATGCTGGGCGAGAAGCAGCAGCTCGCCACCAGCCACGGGCGCGCGAGCTTCGGCATCCTGCTGTTCCAGGACGTGGCGGCGATCCCGGTGCTGGCGCTCCTGGGCGTGCTCTATGGCGACGACGACGTTTCGCACCAGCACCTGGGCATGAAGCTCCTCGTCATCGCGGTGGTGCTCACGGTACTGGCCTTGGGCAACCGCGTGGTGCTGCGCTTCCTGTTCCGCCTCGTGACCCAGTTCGGCAACCCGGAGATCTTCACCGCCTCGGCGCTGCTGATCGTGCTGGGCGCGGGCCTCGTGGCCAGCTCCATCGGCCTGTCCATGGGACTGGGCGCGTTCCTGGCGGGCGTGCTCCTGGCGGACTCGGACTACCGGCACGAGTTCGAGGCGGACATCGAGCCCTTCAAGGGTCTCCTGCTGGGCCTGTTCTTCATGGCCGTGGGCATGTCCGTGAACCTGGGGCTCATGGTGGACGCGCCGCTCGCGGTGGCGGGCGTGCTCTTGGGCCTGCTGGCCCTCAAGATGGCGGCGCTCTATGGCCTGGGCCGGCTCTTCGAGCTCGCGGACGCCGGCGCGCGCAACCTCGCGTTCGTGCTGCCAGCGGGCGGCGAATTCGCGTTCGTGATCTTCAACGCCGCGGCGGGCTACCGGCTTTTCGATCAGCGCCTCGCGGATCTCCTGAACCTGGCGGTCACCCTCTCCATGGCGGCGACGCCGTTCCTGGTGCTGCTAAACGAGAAGGTGATCGCGCCGTTCCTGGAGGAGCGCAAGGAGCCGGAGTTCGACCGCATCGACGAGCCCGGCAACCCCGTGATCATCGCCGGCATGGGCCGCTTCGGCCAGATCGTGGGCCGCCTGTTGCGCATGCAGCGCATCCCCTTCACGGCCCTGGAATCGGACGTGGAACAGGTGGAGGGCCTGCGTAAGTTCGGCACCCGGGTCTACTACGGTGACGCCTCGCGCCTGGAACTGCTGCGGGCCGCCAAGGCGGACCAGGCGAGGTTCCTGGTGCTGGCGATAGATGGCATCGAGGCCTCGGTGAAGACCGCGGAGATGGTGCGCAAGCACTTCCCCACGCTCACGGTGCTGGCCCGGGCCCGCAACCGCCACCACGTGCACCTGCTACGGGAGCAAGGCGTGCAGGTGATCGTGCGGGAGACCTATTACTCGAGCCTGCACCTGGCGGAAGACCTGCTGGAACGCTTAGGGATGGAGAAGGCCGCCGTGGAGAAGCTGGTGGCGACCTTCGAGAAACACGACAAG
>DATAHN010000101.1:0-5622 GCA_036263155.1 Gammaproteobacteria bacterium
CAGCACCACCTTCACGGTCTCCAGAAGGATCTTGAGGTCCATGAGCAGCGAGTAATGCTTGATGTAGTACAGGTCATAACGCAACTTCTCTATTTCCTCGTCCAGCCCGTTCGCGTACTTGTAGCGGACCTGGGCCCAGCCGGTGATGCCGGGCCGGATGGACGAGCGCAGCGAGTAATACGGTATGGTCTCGCCACACTCCGGCGTGTTGCGTGACACCAGGATGAACAGGCGGCGGTTGCTGTCCGGGTGCGGCCGCGGGCCAACCAGATTCATGTCGCCGCGCAGCACGTTGATGAACTGCGGCAGCTCGTCGAGCCGGAACTTGCGCAGCCATTTCCCTGTGCGGGTGATGCGGCTTTCGTTGTCCGCGGCCCACTCGCTGTGGGCACCGTCCGCGGCGCGCATACTGCGGAACTTGAGCAGCTTGAAGCGCCGGCCGCCCAGGCCCACCCGCTCCTGCACGAACAGCACCGGGCCGGGCGACTCGAGACGCACCGCCAGGGCCAGTAGGACCATCAGCGGCAGGAACAGGATGAGCCCAAGCACCGCCGCCAGCAGGCTGTAGGCGCGGGCGCAGGCGAGCGCGGCGCGCGAGGGGCGAAAGCGTTCCGAGAAAAGCACCGCCTTGGCGGTGAGGGATTCGATGGCGAGCTTGCCGGTGATGCGCTCGTAGGCATCCATGCCGGTCTCGACGCTGACGCGTCCATCCGCTTCCAGCTCCAGCAGCAGGTCGGCGTTGAGCCGGCCGTACTGCTCCTCCATCGCCACGATCACCCGCTGCGGGCGTTCGTCGGCGACGATGGACTGCAAGTCCTGGAGTGAACCCAGGTGCCGGCAACCGAACTCAGGTTCCGCCTCGGGATGCTCGCTGATGACGCCAAGCAACATGGCGCGTCCGCCGGGCAGTGCCAGCAGCTCCGCCGTCAGCTTGGCCGCCAGCGGGCCCGTACCGAGGATGACGATCCGTTCAGCCATCACCCGGGATGCCCTGCACCGAGACTCGCGGCGTGCGGCGCGCGATGTTCTCGCGCATCGGCTTGCCATAGCGGTAGTAGCCGTAGTAGCTGCGCGGCATCAGGTCGCCGCGGTTGAAGACCAGCCCCAGGAGCTTGTCCGGGCCGATCAGGTCGAGGGCCTCCTCGAGCATCGGACGCGGCGTGCGATGGGCGGAGACCACCATCAGGAAACTGTCCACCAGGCGCGCGATGACGCGGCAATCTGACACCGGCACCACCGGCGGCGCATCCAGCACCACGTAGGTGTAGTGGCGGGTCGCCTCGGCGATCAGCGTCTCCAGGCGCGGCGAGCGCAGGAGCTCGTAGGGCGCAGAAGTGCGGGTGCCGGTCAGCACCACCGAGAGGTTGGTGCCGCCCAGGGGGCGGGTCACGTCCTGCAGCGAGAGACCGTCAAGGATCGCATCGGTGAGGCCGAGGCCGCCGGGGGTGCCGAGGTTGAGATGGGCCTTGAGGCTGACGGACTCGCGGCGAAGGTCCACGTCTATGAGGATCACCTTGGAATCGCGCGCCTGGGCCAGCGCGGCGGCCAGGTTGGTGGCGGTGAGGGATTTGCCGTCCCCAGCCGCCGGACTGCACACGCCGATGACCATGCTCTTGCCCGGCTTGCGCTTCTCCTCCAGCACGTAGCGCAGCTTGCGGTACTGCTCCGCTTCATAGGAATCCGGCTCGGTCACGCTCACCAAGTGCTGATCCACCTGTCGGGTGTTGATCTCCTGCAAGCGGCGGCGCTCCTTCTGCTCCAGCTTGGGCTCGGTCTTCTGCTCGGCCCGCACCTGGGGCGGCGCGGCACGTCCGGTGGTGACCTTGATGGTGTGCTCGTTGGGTGTCGTCATGGGCGTATCTCCTGAGTTCCTTGTGAGCGGCGCGTTACTGCGCCCGGTGACGCGACAGCATCCAGACCAAGTCCTGGTTGCCGTGACCCAGGAAGGACGAGAACTGGGTGAACAGGATCAGCGCCACCACCACCGAAGCCACCGCGAAGCCGAAACGCAACCGGCCACGCCAGACGTCGGCGGGCGTCACGATGAGGGGGATGTTCGCCAGTACCGGCAGGCGGGTATAGGCGCGCAGCTCCTCGACGCTATGGAACGAGAGGTCGAACTGCTCCATCAGGAATACCACGCCCGCCGTGAGTCCCAGGCAGAGCATGAGGCTGACGAGCAGGAGCTTGAGCCGGCCCGGCCCCGAAGCATCGGTCGGTGGCACTGCGGTCTCCAGCACCCGGTACTGCCCCGCCACGCCGCCTGGCAGGGGCGTCTCCTCGTAGCGCTTGAGCAACGAGGAGTACACGTCGCGGGTCTCGCCATAACCCTGCATCAGCGCCGCCAGCTGCTGGGTACGCAGCGGTGCGTTCTCGAGGCGGGCCTGGTACTCGGCGATCTGTTGACGCAGGCGCCCGTCTTCAGCGCGGAACGAGTTGACGTCGTCATCGATGGAGTCCTGCTGGGTCTGTGTCTTGGCGGTGCTGCCCTGTGCCGCCTGCTGGCGCTTCAAGGCGGCGATCTGTGCCTTGAGCTGGATCACGTCCGGATAGGCATCGGTGTAGCGGGTGCGCAGGCTGGCGAGCTGCTGTTCCAACTGCGGCAGGTCCGCATCATAGGAATCTGCGGGCGAGCCGGATATGGGGCGCTGCAGAGCCTGGCCCATGGCTTCGTTGTTCTCATGCAGCTGGGTGCTCAGCTGCTGCAGCATCGCGAGATTCGCAGTCTGCTGCTCCGGCAGGTCGGCCATGTGGGCGCTGCGGAAGGCGTTGATCTTGGCTTCCTGGGCATCCAGCTTCTTCTTCACATCCGACATCTGCGCCTCCAGCGCCTTGAGGGTGGCGGAAGACTGCGAGGCGCGCATGCGGTTGTTCTCGTCCACATAAGAGGTAGCCAGGGCATTGGTCACCTTCGCCACCGTCTGCGGGTCCCAGCCCTGGTAGCTCAGCGTAAAGGCGAAGGTAGGATCCTGGCCCCACTGCTGCTGGCCGGACTTGCGCTCGAGGTGGATGTCCTGGCGCATCTGCGTGAGCAAGGCTTCGTCCGAGCCGCTGCGGCGAAGCTCGGGATAGAGGTCGAACTTGGTGATCATCTTCAGCAGCCGGTCACGGCTCATCACCTGCTCACTCACGGAGTCGAGCTTGCTGTCGGAGCCACCCTGCGCCGGCCCGGTGGTGTCCTGCGCCAACGCCTGCGGATTGACCAGCACCGTGGCCTGGGCGCTGTAGATGTCCGGCAGCGCGGAGATGAAGCTCGCGGCGGCGGCGAAAGTCAGCACGAACACCGCGATCGCGATCCAACGGCGGCGCTTCCACAGACGGCCAAGAGTGCCGAGAGGGCTATCGTTCTGGGTGGGTTGCTGTACCTGCATGGTGTCTGGCTCCGGTATCAGGGGACGGTGATGATGTCGCCGGGGCGGACATAGAAAGGCTGCGCACTGTTGCTGTACACCGCGTCGTCGTAGTCGAACAGGATGCGGCGCTTGGCGCCGTCCTGGTCACGAAGGACAACGATGCGCGACGGCGAGGCGAACTCGGTGAGTCCGCCAGCCTGGGCCAGCACGTCCAGTACGGTAGCCTGACCCTTGAGCTCGTAGCGTCCTGGGGTCTTGACCTCACCCAGCACCGAGACCGCGTAGCTGTGCACCTCCTGAACCACAACGGAGACCTCCGGTTCCGACATGTATTGCTTGAGCTTGTCGGTGAGGGTCTTCTGCAGCTGCTGCGGCGTCTGGCCGCTGGCCTGCACGTCGTTCACCAGCGGGAACGAGATCATGCCGTCCGGCCGCACGGTGATGACGCGGTCCAGGCCCTGGTCCTTCCACACCGACACGTGCAGCACGTCGCCGGGTCCGATCAGGTACTTGTCCACGCGGCAGCTGTCGCCACGGCATTGGGCGTTATCCGCCATCGTGGGCTGGTCCGCGCAGGCCGCAAGGCCGAGCAGCAGCACCCCGGCCGCCATACAAGCAAGTTCTTGGAGTTTCATGTCTTGACCCTTCGATCTAGGGGGTGGGGGAATCGTCGTCCGGATAGGGAGTCGGCACGAGGTCCGACGAGGGAGGCAGGTTCTCGTTGCGGCGCGGCGAGGGCCACAGGGTCTCGAACGGCGTGCGGCGCCGCTCGTCGAACACCCGCCCGCCGGCGGAGGGAGCAGAGAACACGAGACCTATATATAAGACGTTGTCCCGGATCTCCTGATCGCCGCCGCCCAGGAGCCCGCGCTGCAGGCTGTACTGGTAGGAGCCCACCAGCGAGGTGATGCGCCCGAGCCGGTAGGCCATGCTGAGGTTGAAGCGAAGCACTTCCGCCTTGGTGCTGCCGATGGTGTCGCTGGCATAGGACGGCGCCACCTGGATCTCCACGTCCTGGCCCAGACCCGAGTCGTAGTTCGCGCTGAGGCTGCGGGTCTCCACCACCCCCACCTGCCCCACCACCACGGTCTGGCTGCGGGCGGCATCCACGGTGAAGTAGCCGTCGTCCAGCACATGCCTCAAGCCCGCCCTCACTTCCGCGTTGACGCTGCCTTCGGTATCGCGCGGCCCGGCGGCGAAGGAGAAGCTGGTCTGGGGGGTGAGCGCGTGGGTCCAGTCGAAGGTGAGCACTCGCGAGTCCACCGGCTCGCGGTCATCGCCAAAATCGTAGCGGCTGGCGGCGAGATCCACGCCCAGGATGTTGCGGGGATCCAGGGTGTGGTCCAGGCCCAACATGGCGGTGTCCACGTTGGTATCGGTGCCCTGCGCCACGGTCTCGTGACTGTAACTGTACCCTGCCCGTCCGGTATAGGTCTCGCCGAAGAGATAGGACAGGGACGGGTTGATGTTGAAGAACGTGGCGTGGGCCCGTCCTACGAGGCTGGTCTGGGGCGATATCTCTGATGGGGTCTCAGTGCTGGTGTAGTCGCTGTCGAGCGCGAGGCCGAGGCGCGGTGTAGCATGCCAGCCCATGTCCAGTGCCGCGTTGCGGCGCACGGCATTGCCGTTCAAGCCGGGATGCTTGTTGTAGCGTTCGGCATCGAAGGTGTAGAAGCCGTCCAGGTTGAAGTCCGCGGAGTCGTAGCCCGCTTCCAGCGCCGGGCTCACTCTCAGGATCTCGTCATCTTCCCGCGCCACCGGCGCGGAGAAGATGTTGTCGTCGTAGACTGCACCGACCGCGAGGGACGGCGTGAGGTAGCCGGTGGTGTCCGCTGGCGCGGGCACGGGAAGGCCGCAAGCCAGGAACGCGCAGGCGAAGAGCAGGCGGGCGATGGCGGCCCGGAAGCCGGTATATCCGCGCGTCATACCGCCGCCACCAGTGTGCAGTCCACTTCCACCGCCAGGCTGCGGCGCAGCAGTTCGATGGAGAGCACCAGCAGCCCCCGCTTGGATTCTTCTTTCACGAATACACCCTCGACGTTCGCCAATGGCCCGCTCACGATGCGGACGGTCTGCCCCACCTTGAGGTAGGGGTGCGGCATCCGCGGCATGTCGGACATGTTCACGCGGCGGATGGATTCGATCTCGCGGTCCGGCACCGTCGCAAGCTTGTCCCAGCGCTCGCCCAGGATCCGCACCAGGCCGCGTGCCTTGCAGATCTCTATGTAGCTGGACTTGTCTATCGCGTGGTGGACGAAGAGGTATCCGG
>DATAHN010000102.1:0-30168 GCA_036263155.1 Gammaproteobacteria bacterium
AGTAGAAGTCGAAGTAGGCCTGGCTGTTCTGCACCAGGCCCTGGTCGGCCAGGCCCTGGTCGATGATCGGACCGAAAGTCGGCGATTTGCGCAGCAGCTCCGCGATGTGGCCGCCGGGGGCAGCGAGCACAGCGGCCTTGACCTTCACCGGCACCGCGCCACCAGTGAGCTGAGAAGCAGCAAAGTCGGCACCCAAGAAGTCAGTGCCCACGATGCCACCCAGGGAGTGGCCCACGAAGAATACATTGGCGTCGTCGAAGTTGTTCACCACCGGACCGACCGGATTCACTGCGTGCATATTGGGCAGCGTCGCCACCAGGTTGATCAGGTCCGCCGCGCCTTCCCGCAGGTTGTCTCGCGACGTGAGGGTGCTGTTGAGGTTGATGAACCAGGCGCCCGAACTGTCGATGGTGCCATCCGCGCCGGACGCGCCGCTGGCGTTGTCCTGCAGGTCCATGTCGAAGGTGCGCTCATGACCTGCGGTATAGAACGCATCATGGGTATCGGTCACACCATGCAGCGGCAGGTCGATGGCCATCACCGCGTTGCAGAAGGTCGGGGCGCCGCCCACCGCGAGGGCGGAGGCGATCGCCAGCATGTCCTCGCGGTTGCGGGTTATGCCGTGCTGGAAGATCGCCACCGGCCAGCCGCCGCCCGGCTGAGCACAACCGCTGCCCGCCAGGGGCACCGCCACCAGGATCGGGATCACGTTGTGGGCGCGGGTCTCGCGCGGCAGGAAGCTGGCGGAGCTGGCGCCGATGCCGGTATCGCCGCCGTTCAGCTGGTTCTTCCAGGAGCCGGTGAGGGCTGCGGTGGGATGCGTGGCATTCGGGATGGGCAGGTAGTAGGGCAGGGCCACAGTGCCGGCGAAGACCTCCACCAGGTCACCGCCGGGCACGGAGGCGGTGCAGGTGGCGGCGTCGGCAATCTTACCGCCGGCCACGAGCACCTGACACACCGTGAGATTTGTATCCACGATACCGACCCCGGCAGGCTGCGTCGTCGCTTGAGCATTGGCCGCCAGCAGCGCGAGACTCATGCGCGCGAATTGGGTGCTGAAGCTGAAAGTCACTACGATCTTGGCGGGGTCGATACCTTGCTGGGCGGCGACCTCAAGCTGTGGCAGCGTGAACTCCGCGACTTGGTCGAGCTGGGCGTTGCCGGTGGTGCCCATGGCTTGGCCGCCGACGGCCGGCAGGTCCGCCTGCAGGATCGCGGCGTAGTCGGAGCTCGCGCTCACGTGATGGCCGCTGGTGTCCGTGACGCCGTTCGTGACCACCACGAGATAGGTGGCAGGCACCGGGGTGCTGCCGTTGAAATCACTCGCCGCAAGCGGATGCAGCGGCTTGATGGTGACGATCTCGCCGCCGGCGTCGATGCCGGGGGAGAGGCCGACGCTGTAGTCGGTGCCTTCCTGTAGCTTGGTGACTGTGCCACCGCTATCCACTTTCTTGTCGCCGACGTTGCTCGCTACCTTGTACATGGATACGTTGGCGGAGAGGGAGCTCTCCTTCACCGGTGCGGTGAAGTAGACGTTGATGTCGGACTGGGTGCCGTAGCCGTCCAGGTGGTTCAGTGCCAGCAGCGGGCCGTTCTGGCTCACCGCGGTGTCACCCGGGATGTTGAGCGTGCCGTCGGTGCTGCCGTTGAAGTACAGGTCGTTCGGGAAGGGCATCATGCCGCCGAGCGGCGTGAAGCGCGCCTGGAACCCAGCGTTCGGGTTCGGGCTGGGCGTGGTGGAGTCGCTGCTGGACACGCAGGCGGTCAGCGGTGCGACGACGGCGAGGAACGCGGCAAGACGGCGGATTTTCACAGGTTTTTTCTCCCCAAACGGAACGGTTAGGGTACGCTGCCCTCCCTCGGACTGGCAAGACAGGCAACCCCCTAGGCAGGCCCCCACCCATGCCCACCCGCAGGCACAACCCCGGCCGGGGGTACCGCAACGAGTTTCGCATCATCGCCGGCCAATGGCGCCGCCGCAGGCTGCATTTTCCGGACCTGCCCGGCATCCGCCCCTCCCCGGACCGGGTACGCGAGACCCTGTTCAACTGGCTGCAGGACCGGGTGGAGGGTGCCCGCTGCCTGGACCTGTTCGCTGGCAGCGGCGCGCTGGGCCTGGAGGCCCTGTCGCGGGGCGCTGCCCAGGTGGTGTTCGTGGACCAGGAACGCGCGGCGGTGGCGGCGATCCGCGAGCATCTCGCGCTGCTCGGTGCCGCGGGCGGCACGGTGGAACAGGCGGAAGCACTCACCTGGCTCGCACGTGAACCCGTGCCCTTCGATCTCGTGTTACTGGATCCGCCGTTCGATGCGGACCTATTGCCGGCGGTGTGCGCACGCCTCGCCGAGGGCTGGCTCAAGCCCGGCGCCTGCGTGTACGTGGAACACGCGGCGGAGCGCGAGGCGCAGCCGCCGGAAGGATGGCGCGTGCTGCGCGAGAGCCGCGCGGGCCGCGTCGCGTACGCGCTGTGGTCAGCTGCGCCCTGAGGCCGGTGTATATTAAGGAATCACGGAGACCCGCATGGCGAGCATCCTCTATCCCGGCACCTTCGACCCCATCACCAACGGCCACGCCGACATCGTGCGCCGCGCCGCGCGCATGTTCGAGCGGGTGGTGGTGGCGATCGCCGCCAACCCGGGCAAGGCTCCGGCCTTTCCGCTGGAGACGCGCGTGCGCCTCGCCAAGGAGGTGCTGGGCGAGGTGAAGAACCTGGAGGTGGTGGGCTTCACGGAGCTCACGGTGGAGTTCGCCCGAAAGCACAAGCTCATCGCCATCCTGCGCGGCCTGCGCGCGGTCTCGGATTTCGAGTTCGAGTTCCAGATGGCGGCCATGAACCGTCATCTGGGCCCGGAGGTGGAGACCATCTTCATGACGCCCGCCGAGCAGTACACCTTCATCTCCTCCAGCCTTGTGCGCGAGATCGCCATGCTGGGTGGCGACGTGTCGCAGTTCGTGCATCCCGCCGTGCAGGCCGAGCTCAAGACACTCAAGAAACGCTGAAGTCCATGGCCCTCAAGATCACCGACGCCTGCATCAACTGCGACGTGTGCGAGCCGGAGTGCCCGAACGACGCCATCTCCCAGGGCCCCGAGATCTACGTCATCGACCCCAAGCTCTGCACCGAGTGCGTCGGCCACTTCGACCAGCCCCAGTGCGTGCAGGTCTGCCCGGTGGACTGCATACCGCTGGACCCGGAGCACCCGGAGACCCGCGAGGAATTGATGATCAAGTACCGCGGTCTAACCGGTAAGACTTGAAACTATGGATGCCCGCATGAAGCCACGTCTGGTCCTGTTGTCACTCATCTTCGTCGCGCTGCCGGCCTTCGCCGGCCCCAAGCCGCCCCAGGCGGCGGTGGCCAGCGCCCATCCGCTCGCCACCCGCGCCGGCATGGAGATCCTGGCGCAAGGCGGCAACGCCTTCGACGCGGCGGTGGCGGTGAGCGCGGCGCTCTCGGTGGTGGAGCCTTACAGCTCCGGCATTGGCGGCGGCGGCCTGTGGCTCCTGCACCGGGACAGCGACGGCTTCGAGACCCTGGTGGACGGACGCGAATGCGCGCCGGGCGCCGCCAGCGAGAAGATGTACCAGGACAAGGACGGCGCGGTGATCCCGCGGGCTTCCATGGACGGCCCGCTCTCGGCGGCTGTCCCCGGCATGCCGGCGGCGCTGGTCTACATGGCCAAGAAATACGGCAAGCTCGGCCTCGCCGCGGACCTCGCGCCCGCCATCAAGCTCGCGCGGGATGGCTTCCCGCTGGACCAGCGTTTCCATGACCGGTTGCAGGGCAAGCAGGACGTGCTGAAGCGGTGGCCCGCCGCCGCCGCGGTGTTCCTGGACCATGGCGAGGTCCCGCCGGTGGGTTGGCTCCTGAAGCAGCCGGATCTCGCCGAGACTTTCGAGCTCCTGGCGAAACAGGGCGACGCGGGCTTCTACCAGGGTAAGCGCGCGCAACAGATGGTGGATGGAGTGCGTGCGGCCGGAGGCATCTGGACGCTGGATGACCTGAAGGGATACAAGGTGGTGGAACGCAAGCCGCTCGTGGGCGACTACCACGGCATGCACGTGGTATCGGCGCCGCCGCCGTCCTCCGGCGGCGTGGTGCTGATCGAGATCCTCAATATCCTCGCGGGCTATGACTTGGGGCACCTGGACCGCGCCGCGCGCGACCACTACGTGCTCGAGGCCATGCGCTATGCCTACCATGACCGGGCCGACTACCTGGGCGATCCCGACTTCGTGCAGATGCCGATCCGGCTACTCATGAGCACCGACTACGCCGCGGGCCTGCGCAGCACCATCTTGCCGGACAAGGTCACGCCCTCCAGCGCGCTCACCTCCGTGAGCACGCCGCAGCTCGGTAACAACACCACCCACTACTCGGTGCTGGACAAGGACGGCAACCGGGTCTCCGGCACGGTGACGGTGAACTTCAGCTTCGGCTCCAGCTTCATGGCACCGGGCACCGGCGTGGTGCTGAACGACGAGATGGATGACTTCTCTTCGAAACCCGGCACGCCCAATGGTTATGGCCTCGTCGGCAACTCTGCCAACGCCATCGCGCCCCACAAGCGGCCGCTGTCCAGCATGACCCCGAGCTTCCTGGAGACCAAGGACGGCATCGCAATCCTGGGCACGCCCGGCGGCAGCCGTATCATCACCATGGTGCTGCTGGGCGCACTGGACTTCTACGACGGCGGCGACGCCAAGGACATCGTGTCCCTGCCGCGCTTCCACCACCAGTACCTGCCGGACCAGGTGGAGTACGAGCACGGCGCGCTCAGCGATGCGGAGATCTCGGCGCTGCAGAAGATGGGCTACAGCCTCGCCGACCACGGCAGCTGGGGCAACATGCAGGCCATCACCTGGGACTATAAGAGCGGCAAGGTTATTGCTGCTTCCGACCCACGTGGCATCGGCACGGCAGAGGTCCACTGACTCAGTTAGATGGGCTCAGGCGCCGGTTCGCGCAGGATCGCGAAACGGCTTTCCAGCAGCGCCAAGCCGCCGAACAGCACCAGGCTGTAGAAGCCGTCTCCCAAAAACGTGTTCCAGAAGAAGGGCAGGCCGGCCGCATAGCAGTCCATCAAGCCCGCTAAGGTCTGCGGATACTTCGTGCTGCCAGGCCAGACCGCGAAGTTGGTGACGGCGAAGAACAGTAGCGAAGTCGAGACGCTCGCCCCCGCGATGTGCCAAGCCGTGCGGCGGCGGCGCAACAGCCGCCCCATGGCCACGATCAACACGAAGCTTCCGTAGATCCAACCCATGCCCGCGTACAAGCCCAGCACCAGGTCGCTGAGCAGCATCGCCACCAGCGGCACCAGCATGGCCAGGCGGCGGTCCGCGAACTGCGCGCCGCCGAACAGGGCCAGCGCCCCGATGGGTGCGAAGTTGTAAGGGTGCGGCACCAGCCGGCTCATGGCCGCCGCCAGGATCATGGCGGCCAATACTTCATGCCTTGGTTTCGACATGTGCAGCTCCTTCATGCGGGCAACAGGTCATGGAACCAGAAGCCGTCGCGGCACACCGTCGCGCCCGGGGAGAAGCGCACCGGGTGCCTGAACGTCGGGCCGTCGAACACGAACGTGTGGAACTCGCCGTTCTCGCCACAGGGGTCTACGCTTGTGGGCAACTCTTTCACGAACTGCGCGTCGATAACCCGGCCCGCGAAGCTCGGGTCGAGCTTGGCGGGATCCACGCACACCACCACGGTGCGGAAGCCCAGGCCGATGAACTCCCGGATCAGCCGGTGCGTGTCACGGCCCCATATCGGGTAAAGGCTGCGCATGCCTTGGGTGGCCAGCATCTTCTCCCGGTAGGCGCGGATGTCCTCCAGGAACAGGTCGCCGAAGGCCACCTCGTTAACTCCACGGGACTGATAGTAGGCGAGGGTGCGTCCCATCTCCGCTTCATATTGGGAATTGTCCGCGCCCTTGGAGATCTGCACCTGCTGCAGCGGCAAGCCGAGAGCCTCGGCCTGCTGCAGCAGCAGTTCACATCTAACGCCGTGCATGCTGATCCGTGCGTAGTCGCGGGTCACAGTGGTCAGCAGGGCTTCCACGCGCCGCTTTTCCGCGCGCTGCAACTCCCAGAGCGCCATACAGCTGTCTTTGCCGCCGCTCCAGGACATCAGCACAGGTTGTGGTTCGACTGACGCCATAAAGCCATGAGTCCTCGGTTATTTGATGACCGAAAGATGAAACCGAAGAAGCTGGCTGGCCGAAGCGGCCAGCTTCCGGTCTCCGCATCCTGCTCCGACCGCAGCTAGGGGCAGGCATCCATGCCTGCCCGCTCGGCCGGGCCGGTATGCCACCGGCATACCGGCAAAGCATCCGTCCTCGCTACTTACTGCTGTATTCCAACTGCAGAAACAGTGAGCGCCCGGCGGTGTTGTAACCGTTGGCGGTCTGGTATTGCTTGTCCAGCAGGTTGTTCACCCGCAGCAGCAGGCCGAAGCCTGACCCCAAGTCCCGGCGCACGCTCGCGCCCAGGAGCCCATAGCCGCCATCCGTCACCGGCAAGCCGAAATTGAAGTCGCCGTCCGGGCGCGGGCCCGTGAGCAAGAGGTTCAGGCCCGCGCTGGTCACGTCATCGTGCCAGGCGAGGCTCGAAGTGAGCGTACGCTTGGCGCGGCGCGGCAGCGTGGCGTCCGTGTCGGTGTTGCGCGGGTCCTGGATGATGGCGTCGCTGCGCCAGTTCCACTCTCCCATCTTCGCGAGGTAAGTGAATTCCACACCGCGCACGCGGACGTGGCCCACGTTCTGCAGCGCGCCGCCGAAGGTCCCGCTGGGCACGAACAGGATCAGGTCTTCCAGCGTGTTCTGGAAGAGGCTCACGTCCAGCTCCTGGCCTATGCCGAACTTCTGGCGCAGGCCCGTCTCCAGGTTGCGGGAGGTCTCGGGCTGAAGGCCCGGGTTGCCGGCGAAGCCGAAGCGCTCCGCCGCGGTGGGCGCACGGAAGGCGGTGCCGGCGCCGGCGGTGAGCTTGGTGGCGGCGGAGAGATCGTAGCCGTAGTCCACGTTCCAGGTGACATGGTTGCCGAACTCCTGGTCGTGGGTATTGCGGCCCGCCAGCACCAGGCGGTGGGCGCCGAGATCCAGGTCATCTTCGGCGTAGAGCGCGTTCACGCGATGGCTCTCGTCATAGGGCGTGCCGAACGAGAGGGTGGAGGTATGCTCCGCCTCGGTGTAGACGCCCAGCATCAGGAGCTGGGCGTCCGACACGTTGAGGTCGTTCTGCCAGTCCACCGCATTGCGCTGGGTGTGCACGAAGTCCGGCGCCGCCGGGAAGTTGAACGGATCCACCTGGCGCTGGTCGATCTCGTCCAGCATGTGGCTCACGTGCAGCTGGCTCAGCCAGGCTTCCGTGGGATGTCCGCTCAGGCCCGCGTCCGTGGTGGCGTCCTGGAAGCCCTCATCGAACGGGATGAGGTCGAAGGGGAAGGTGAAGTCGTTCGGGTCGAAGCTGGTGTACTGGGTGTCGCCCTTGCTCTGCCAGTGGTCCAGCGAGAGCTTCACGCCGCCGAGCTGGGTGCGGCCGCCGAGCTTCAGGGTACGGTCCCGGTTGCCGCTGTCGAACGCGGTGCCCGCCACCGCCGGGAAGCCGGTGGTGTGATAGTCGTCGGCGCTGATGCCAAGGCTCGATCCGCCCTCGCCGTAGCTCACGCCGCCGCCGGCGTCGTAGGTGCTGTAGCGCCCGCCGCCGAGATGCGCGTCGTAGTGCAGGCCTTGGGCGGCCTTGCGGGTGATGATGTTGATCACGCCGCCGATGGCGTCGGAACCGTACAGCGCCGAGCGCGGGCCCTTCACGATCTCGATGCGCTCCACGTCCGCGAGGCGGATGTTCTGCAGCGCCGAGCCGAAGCCGTTGTCCGGGCTGATCTTCACGCCGTCGATCATCACCAGCGTATGAAAGCTGTTGGTGCCCCGCAGGAACAGCGACTGGGGCTGGCCGGGGCCGCCGTTCTGGGCCACGTCGAGGCCCGCGTACTGGCGCAGCACCGCGCCCACGTCCTGGCCCTGGGCCAGCTCCAGTTGCTCGGGGCCGATGACGATCACCGGCGCCACCTGTTCGTCCGCGATCAGCGGGGTGCGGGTGGCGGTGGTGCTGACAGTGCCGAGCTGCACGGTGTCCGGGCTCACCGTATCCGGTGAGCCGTCGGCGAAGGCGGTGACGGACAGGGTCAGGAGCAGCGCCGCGGCGCCGCCCAGCTTGAGCGAAGTTTGCATGTGTCTCTCCCACGCAGCACGCCCGCTGCGCGAAAACGCTTCAGAGGAAACCGGCGTCGTGGGGAGAGAAGGCGAGGGGAGCGATGGCGCGACCCGCGCGCATCGCCCACCGCAATGCCGGACTTGGGAGCTTGTGGCTCCCTCCTGCAGGCCGGTCTCCGGGCTCGCGAGCGGGACTTAAGGACGTCCCTGGGGCATCGCCTTCCCGCGCTCGAGAGCGCAGTGGCTTCGTGATGCTCCTGTCTCGCCTACCGTTGCGGGGGCAGCGCCGGAATTATCCCGAAGGATGCACCGGCTTCCCGACGCCGCCGTGAAGCGGACGCCTGAAGGCGGAGGAACTCTAGGGAGGGAGAGGGAAAGTGTCAAGCACAAAACAAAAGCCCTGCCAGTGGCAGGGCTTTTGTCGGCATCCGAACCGGATGTCTTACAGCGTCGCGTAGGCCTTGCCGCTCTGGATGTTCTCGAACACCTTGTGGGCGATGTCCGCCGCCTGCTTCTCGCCGGTGGCGAAGTCCTTCGGGTTGTTGATCACCACGTTGAGCTTGTAGCCGCCCTCGAAGGTGCCGAGCATCACCTCCAGCGAGTCGAAGCGCGGGGTGATGTCGCCGTAGAACGAGCCGGGCATGAAGCCGTCGGCGGGGTGGAACTGCGGCTGCTTGATGTTGCCGGAGAACAGGTTCTGGGCCTGCTTCTGGTCATCCGCCAGCGCCTTGCCGGTGTCGGGGTACTTGTCGCCCTTCTCGATCTGCAGCAGGGCCACGGTGGTGTTCTTGGCGTCCTTGTACGCGCAGATAGTCTTGGGCGCGCTGTCGGCGGACATGCGGTTCGCCTCCACCGTGCCGCCGAGTATGGCGGAGACCTCCTCGCCACCCGCCGCGTAGCAGGCCGCGACGACCTTCTTCACGTTCGGGTTGGGAGCGGAGTCCGGCGAGCAGCCGGCGGCGAGCAGGGCGGCGGCCGTAAGCCACGGCAGGGTGCGGATGAATCGGGTCATCGTTCAGGCCTCATGGTCTGGATGGAAGGAAAGCCCCTAGGACAGCGGCCAAGGATACCGTATCGGGCCGCCTGAATCAGCCCGCGATGAAGGCCTGCCCGCCGGCCCAGGGCAGCGCCGTGACCGGGGTGCGGTAGAGGCGGGTGAGATTCTCGGCGGTGAGCGCCCGTTCCGAGCTGTCGAACAGCGCCTCTCCGCCGCCGAACAGCATCAGGACGCCGCTGCAGAAGCGCGCCGCCAGGTTGATGTCGTGCAGGCTCATCAGCACCGCGCGGCCCTGTTCCGCGGCCAGGCGCCGCAGCAGCCCGAGCAGCGCCATCTGGTGCTGCAGGTCGAGCTGGTGGGCCGGCTCGTCCAGCAGGAAGACCTGCGGGTCCTGCGTCAGCACCGTGGCGATGTCGAGCCGGCGCCGCTCGCCGCCGGAGAGCGCGGTCTGCGCCCGCTGCTCCAGGCCCTCGAGTCCGGCGCTCTTGAGCGCGCGCCGCGCGATGGCGACATCACGGTGGGATTCCCAGCGCCAGAAATCTAGGTGAGGATGCCGGCCGATGAGCGCGGTCTCCAGCACCGTGGCCGGCAGGCTGTCCTCCGGCTGTTGCATCAGCAAGCCGAGCTTTTGCGCCACCTGCCGGCGCGGCTGGCCCGTGAGCGGCTTGCCATCCAGCAGCACCTCGCCCGCCGCGGGCGCACGCAGTCCCGCGAGGGTGTGCAGCAGCGTGGTCTTGCCCACGCCGTTGCCGCCCAGGAGGCCGATGCACTCGCCGGCAGCGAGGCTGAAATCGAGGCCGCGGCACACCTGCTTGCCGGCGATCTCCACCGTGAGACCGCGCGCCTCCAGGAACGCCGCGTTCACAGCGGGCCCCGCGCGCGGTTGAGCAGGTATAGGAACAGTGGCACGCCGAGCGCCGCAGTCACCACGCCCACCGGCAGCTGGCGCGGCGCGGCCACGGTGCGGGCGAGCGTGTCGGCGAGCATCAGCAGGCAACCCCCCAGCAGCACCGCGCCGGGCAAGAGGCGCCTGTGGTCGCCGCCGGCCAGCATGCGGAACATGTGTGGCACCACCAGTCCCACGAAACCGATGGCACCCGCTTCCGTCACTGCCACGGCGGTGAACAGCGAGGCACCGATATAGATGGCGAGGCTCAAGGGGCGCACCGCGATCCCCAGCGCCTCCGCCAGCGTCTCGCCGCGCGCGAGTACGTTGAGCTGCCGGGCGAACGGCCAGCACACCGCGAGGCCGAGCGCGAGCATGGCGAGTGCGAGCCTGCCGCCGGGCTGATAGGAGAAGTCGCCCATCAGCCAGAAGATCATGCTGTGCAGGCTGGCGTCGCTGCCCATCACCAGCAGCAGGCTGATGGCCGCGCCCCAGCCCGCCGCCACGGCGATGCCCGTGAGCAGGAGCCGCGTCGGCGTCCAGCCGCCGCGGCCATGGGCGAGCGCGAACACCAGCAGCGTCGAGAGAAGCGCTCCCGCGAAGGCGCCGCCGTTCACCCAGAGTCCCGCGAGGCCCAGCAGGAAGGCGCCGAGCGCCCCCACCGCGGCGCCGCCGGAGACGCCGAGGATGTAGGGGTCCGCCAGCGGGTTGCGCAGCAGCACCTGCATGAGCGTGCCGGCGAGCGCGAGCAGCCCGCCCACCGCGAACGCGCTGAGCGCGCGCGGCAGGCGCAGCCCCATCACCACGGTGCGGCTCAGGTCATCGCCGCCGCCCGTGAGAACGGTCCATAGCTCATGCCAGGAGAGCGAGGTGCTGCCGACCGCGAGCGAGACGCCGAAGGCCACGAGCACGAGTACCAGCAGGGCGGGCAGCCAGGCGAAGAGCGCGGCGCGCTGTTGCATGTCAGGCTGCCGCGCGCCGCAGCGTTAGCATGGGCCAGCCGCGCTCGTTCGCCACGCGCGCGAGCACCTCATCCGGGTTAACCGCCACCGGATGGTCCACCCGCTCCAGCAGCGGCAGGTCGTTGTGGGAATCGGAGTAGAACCAGGTCTCCTGCGCCGCCGCGCCGGAGCGCGCGAGCCAGGCCTCTAGCTTGGCGACCTTGCCTTCGCGGAAGCAGGGCGGACCCGCCACCCTGCCGGTGAAGCGCGCGCCGTCCCGCTCTGGTTCGGTGGCGATGAGGTGCGGCACGCCGAGTTCGGCGGCGACGGGCGCGGTGATGAAGCTGTTGCTGGCGGTGATGATGGCGAGCACGTGGCCCGCCTCGCGGTGGCGCGCTAGCAGCGCGCGTGCCGCCTCGGGGATGCGCGGGCGTACCCATTCACCGAGGAACCGTGTGCGCCACCCCTCCAGCCGTTCCGGCGTGTTGTCGCGCAGGGGCTTGAGGCCGAATGCCAGGAACTCGTGGATGTCGAGCCGGCCGGCCCGGTACTCCGCCATGTAGCGTGTGCCCTCGCGCCGGTACTCCTCCGGGTCCACCGCGCCTTCGCCCACCAGGAAGCGCCCCCACAGGGCGTCGCTGTCGCCGTCCAGCAGCGTGTGGTCGAGGTCGAAGAGCGCGAGTTTCACGGGCGGATTGTAACGTAAGGCCCCGAGCGGCTTTGCCGGAGCCGCGGCTTTGTGGAAGACTCACGCCCATGAGCATCCAGCAGCATGCGGACGGGACGGTGATCGACGCGGAGGGCTTCCGCGCCAACGTCGGCATCATCCTCTGCCATGCCGACGGCCGTCTGTTCTGGGCGCGGCGCGTCGGGCGCGCCGGGTGGCAGTTCCCGCAGGGCGGCATCCACGCCGGCGAGACCCCGGAGCAGGCGCTGTATCGCGAGTTGGAGGAGGAGGTGGGCGTGAAGCCGGAGCAGGTGCAGCTCATCGGCGCCACCCGCGACTGGCTGCACTACCGCCTGCCGCCGCGCTACCAGCGCCATGACAGCGAGCCCAAGTGCATCGGCCAGAAACAGCGCTGGTTCCTGCTGCGCTTCCGCGACCCGGAGCCGAAGGTGCGCTTCGACGCGGGCCCCGAGCCCGAGTTCGACGACTGGCGCTGGGTGGACTACTGGCATCCCCTGAGCGAAGTGATCTTCTTCAAGCGCGCGGTATATCGGGATGCGCTCACGGAACTCGCGCCCGCGCTCTTCCCCCAGGGAGCGCCGCCTGCTCCGGTGGCGCGGCGCAGCGCGCGCCGCCGGCGCAGCAAGCGCTAGGCTTCCGCTGCCAGCTTCTTGAGCGGCTCGCCCGCGAGCCGGTTGATCTTCCAGCTCTCCATCATCTTCGCGCCCAGGCCCTGGTAGAACTTGATGGCCGGCGCGTTCCAGTCCAGCACCGCCCACTCGAAGCGTCCGCAGCCGCGTTGCAGCGTGAGCGCGGCGAGGTGCGCGAGCAGCTTGCGGCCTATCCCCTTGCCGCGCAGCTCCGGTTTCACGTACAGGTCCTCGAGGTAGATGCCGGGCTTGCCGAGGAAGGTGGAGAAGTTGTGGAAGAACAGCGCGAAGCCGGCGGGCTTGCCGGCATGCTCGGCGATCACGCATTCCGCCGAGGGACGGGCGCCGAACAGCGCAGCCCTGAGGTCGGCCTCGGTGGCCGTGACCTCATGCAGCAGCTTCTCGTACTCAGCCAGCTCCCGGATGAGGGAGAGGATCAGCGGCACGTCGGCCGCGGTGGCGGGGCGGATGCGGGTGGTGTCAGACATAGCACTCTCCTCGAACAGGACGCCATTATCCACCCCCGGCAGCAGGAAGCCTCGGGCCAGATGTATCAATGTGGGTAGGCCAGGCGAAAGAAGACTGCCTGCAAGTTAGGTAAAGGGATTTGCCCTCTTTGAAGAAGACTCACGACGAGAAGAAGACTCGCTCGTCGCGGATTAACTCCGCGACGAGCGTGCAAGGAAAAGCCAGGGACGGCTTTTCCGTATAAATCAGTTAAATTCGTACTCGATGCGGAACACCAGCGTCCGGTCCGCGGCGCCACGGTTCAGGCCCACCAGGAATGCGGCGCTGAACTCGAGCTCATTGCCCCCGGTGGTCGGGATCTCGCCGTAGAGCGCCGGTCCGATTTGGCGGCTGTCGTCCGCCGGACGGTAGTACGCTTCCACGGCGGGCGCCAGGTGTGAGTCCGTGCGGTAGATGCCGGCGTAGGTGGCACGGAACTCGTAGCGCCCCTCGGCGCCGCCGCCTACCTGCTTCTCCCAGATGAGGTTGAGCCGGTGGTTGAAGGGGCCGGTCTGCTTCTCGAACAGCGGCCCGAACTCCACCACGCCCGGCTCACCCGGCAGCACGTTGTACTCATAGGAGGCGATGAACCCCAGGTCCGCCCAGTACTGGCCCTGGGTGGTGAGCTGGAAGATGTTCTCGAACTCGTAGCCTTCCATCGTGTTGGCGCCGCCGGGCTCACGCTCGTAGCTGCCGAGATACACCTCGGCATGCCACCAGGGTGTGAAGGCATGGGCCAGCGCCACGTTGTAGGCGCGTTCGCTGTCCAGCGCCGGGTCGCCGTCGTACTGCTGGTGGCCGCGTACCTCCACCTCGCTCTGGCCGTCGGTGACGTAGGCGGAGTAGACGATGAAGTCGTCGGCCCGCGCCGCGGCGGTCCCGGACAAGGCAGCGGCAGCGAGCAGGGCGGTCAGGAGCGGTCGGTTGAGCATGCACGTTTCCCCAAGACACGGACTTTCGGATGCGGGATTTCCTGCCTTCAGGCCGGACGCGCGGCGCCGTCATGACGCCGGCTGGCCCAGCGCATGAGCGCCAGGATGAGGACCACGGTCCCCAAGTAGAACAAGATTTGGATGCCGGAAGGGCGCGCAGTGTAACCGATGAGGGTGTGCAGCATCTTGCCCGCGGTGCTGGCCTGGTCCAGAAGGCGGGAGCTGTCCCAAAGGCTGGTACCGAGCGCCGGCAGGAGGCCCGCCTGGTTGAGGAAGCCCGCCGCCTGGGCTGCCAGGCCCGCGGCGATGAGCAGCACCAGCCAGCCCGTGACCTTGAAGAAATGTCTGAGCGGGATCCCGAGCAAGCCGAAGTACATCAGCGTGCCCACCGCCACGCCGGCGGCGAGGCCGGCCAGGCCGCCGAGCAGCATGCTGCCATCGGAGCCGCCGGTGCCGATCGCCCACAGGAACAGCACCACCTCGGAGCCCTCGCGCATGACCGCCACCAGGGTGATGACCATCAGCGCGGTTAGCGGCTTGTTGCCGGTCTGCACTGCATGTCCCACGCTCCTCACCTCGGCCGCGAGCTCGCGCCCGTGAGAACTCATCCAGACGTTGTGCCAGGTCAGCATGCCGACCGCCGCCAGCAGCACCCCGGCGTTGAGGAGTGCCTGGCCGTTGCCCTCGAACGCGCCGGTGATGGCGTCGGCGAAGGCGGCCACCAGCGCCGCGCCCGCGAGCCCGAGGCCGATGCCGGCGCCGACCCAGCGGCCGCGACCGGCGATGCCGCGGCTCGCGCCCATCACGATCGCGATGATGAGCGCGGCCTCGATGACCTCACGGAACACGATGATGGCGGTGGCGAGCATGAGGAGTTCAGCCTCTGTTACTTGGCGTCCACTATCACCCAGCCCTCGGACTGCTGGTGGAAGTCGTTGAAGAAGCGGTAGCGGCCCGGATCCAGCGGGCCGATGAACAGCTTCACCTCGCGGTGCCCCGGCACCACGATCTCGCGCGAGAGGTCGGTGCTCTCGAACTCCGCCGGCAGGTCGTCGTCGTTCACGATCAGGAGCTGCACCTTCACGCCCGCCGGCACGTGGATCTCGGCCGGCGCGAAGGCCTGGTTCCTGATCTCGATGCGGATCGGCCCGTCCGCGAGCGCCGGCAGGGCGGCGAAGGCGAAGAGGGCGGTGGCGAGGGCGGCACGGCGGATCATGGCGGGTATCCTGGTTCAGGTTCAAATGAGATTTATTCTCATTTGTAGTCTATCCCAAGAGAACCTAAATGACAATGATTCTCACTCGTGATTATCGGCCCGGTAAGCCCTTACTACTAAGGGGGTCTGGAGCCACTGCGGGGAGGCTAGGCGGCGTCGCTGGTGGCGCTCGCGCACCTGACGGTGAGTTCTTCTGGGCCGCTAGTCCCGCGGCGAGTACGCAGCCGACCCGGAGCCGCGTGGCCGACCTCCGGTCAGCCGCCCTGGCGCGCACTGCGCCGCGGTCAGTGCTGCGCTCGCCTCACAGGGGCTTTAGCACCACCAGGAACAGCACCGCGAGCAGGATCAGCGCCGGTACCTCGTTGAACATGCGGTAGAAGCGCGCGCTGCGCACGTCGCGTCCGGCGCGCAGGTCGCGCATCAGCTTGAAGCAGAGCATGTGGTAGATGAGCAGCAGCGCCACGAGGCCGAGTTTCGCTTGCAGCCAGAGCGGCGCCGGCCACCACCAGCCGAGCATCAGCCACAGGCCGAACACCACGCTGCCGATCGCGCCCAGGCTCATCATCATGAAGAGGCGCCGCTCCATCACCGTGAAGCGCGCGTGCCCCGCCGCGTCGCGCGTGTCCGCGTGGTACACGAACAGCCGCGGCAGGTAGAACAGGCCCGCGAACCAGGAGATCACGAAGAACAGGTGCAGGGCTTTGACCCAGAGCATGCGGGGCCTCAGGCGTCGGACAGCCCGGTGCGGGCCGCGCCAATCCTAGCACCGTGGGGCGCTGGCGCCGTCTCCGGCCCACGCGTAACATGGTCATTCGACTGGGGATTTCGTTCATGACCAGACTCGTCGTCAAGCACCACCGGCCGCACCGGACCTGGCTCGCCGTCACCGGCGGGTCGGCCGCCATGCTGCTGGCGTTGTGGGGTGCGTTCGCCTACGGCGAGTACCGCGCCGGCTACGATCGCCAGGCGGCGGTGGCACTGCAGGATTCGCTCGACGACGCGCAGGAGCGCGCCGAAGCGCTCAACGATCAGATCACCGCGCTGCAACGCCAGCGCGACGTGGACCAGAGCGCGCGTCAGGAGATCCAGGCCACCCTCGAGGAACTGCAGCGCAAGCAGTCCGACTTGCAGGAAGAGGTGGCCTTCTACAAGGGCATCGTCTCCCCGGGTGAAGGCGAACAGGGCCTCCGGGTCCAGAGCCTGCGCTTCGGCAACGGCGGCGCGCCGCGGCTGTGGCATTACCGGCTGGTGCTGACCCAGGTGCGCACCCGCGAGCTCAAGATCGCCGGCAGCGTCTACATGAAGATCTACGGCGTGCAGGACGGCAAGGCCGTGACCCTGGACGCGCGCGAGATATCCCCCAGCGGCAAGGGCCCGGCCAGCTTCGCGTTCCAGTACTTCCAGAGCCTGGAGGGTGACGTGCTGCTGCCGCAGGGCTTCACGCCCGGGCGCGTGGAGGTCACCGCCCAGGAGAGCGGGCACCAGGCCGTGCAGCAGAATTTCGATTGGTCCGGCGGCTCCGGCGCCGTCACGTCATAGCGAGGCAACAGATATGTTCAGCAGCGGCGACAACAAACAGACCCGGGCGCGCATCGACACACTCATCGGCAAGAACAGCCGCATCGACGGCGACCTGCGCTACAAGGGCGGGCTGCACGTGGATGGCGAGATCCGCGGCAACGTGCACGCCGAGGAAGGCTCCGACTCCATGCTGAGCCTGAGCCAGCACGGCACCATCCGCGGCGAGGTGAAGGTGCCGGTGCTCGTCGTCAACGGCACCGTGGAAGGCGACGTGCACGCCGACAAGCGGCTCGAGCTCGGCCCTGAGGCGCGCATCACGGGCGATGTGTACTACAACCTGATCCAGATCGCGGTGGGTGCCACCGTCAACGGCAAGCTGGTGCACAAGCCGGCCGGGCCGGTGCTGGCGGTGCATAACCCCAAGAAACCCGCCGAACCCGAGGCCAAGCGCGGCTGAGTTATAATTGACCATATGGAAACCCAGACCGAGACCCTGATCTTCACGGACGCCGCGGCCCGCAAGGTGCGGCAGCTCATCGACGAGGAGGGCAACCAGGCCCTCAAGCTGCGGGTGTTCGTCACCGGCGGCGGCTGCTCCGGCTTCCAGTACGGATTCACCTTCGACGAGAAGAGCGAGGATGGAGACACCCGGGTGGAGAACTCCGGCGTGACGCTGCTCGTGGACCCCATGAGCTTCCAGTACCTGGCCGGCGCCGAGATCGACTACAGCGAAGGCCTGGAGGGAGCGCAGTTCGTGATCCGCAATCCGAACGCCACGACGACGTGTGGTTGCGGTTCATCTTTCACGGTCTGAGCAGAAAGTGATTTGAGATAAAAAGGCGCCGGAAGGCGCCTTTTTTATGCGGGGTGGATCGCGCCGAGGATCGTCGCTCTTGCCGCGCCCGTGACCGAGGGCAGGTTGCCGGGTTGTCCCACGAGTGTGCGCTGGGCCAGCCACGCGAATCCTGCTGCTTCCACCCAGTCCGGATCCAGCCCCAGGGCGGCGGTGCTTTCCACCGGGACCGAAGGGAACTGCGAGGCGAGGCGCGCCATGAGGTGGGCGTTGTGGGCGCCTCCGCCGCAGACGTAGACGTGCTTCGCCTCCGCGGCGTGCTCATGCACCTGCTCGGCCACGCTGCGGGCCGTGAGTTCCGTGAGCGTGGCCAAGAGATCTTCCGTCTTCAGCGTCCTGCCGCCGAGCACCTTCTCCAGCCATTCCCGGTTGAAGTGCTCGGGCCCCGTGCTCTTGGGGATGGGCTGCGTGAAGTACCCGTCTTCCATCAGCGCCGCCAGCAGCGGCCGGTCTATCCCGCCGCGGGCCGCGTGGGCGCCGTCCGCGTCGTAGGCTTGGCCGAGCCGTTCGCGGCACACCCAATCCATCAGTACGTTGCCGGGGCCGGTATCGAAGCCGCGCACCGGCTCTGCCGGAGGCAGCAGTGTCACGTTCGCGATGCCGCCCACGTTCACCACCACCCGCTCTTCCGTCGCGCTGCCGAAGGCCACCTGGTGGAAGGCCGGCAGGAGCGGCGCGCCCTGGCCGCCGAGCGCCACGTCGCGGCGGCGGAAGTCCGCCACCACGGTGATCCCGGTACGGGCGGCGATGACGTTGGGATCGGCGATCTGGGCGGTGAAGGGATGCGCGATGCGCGGGCGGTGGCGCACGGTCTGGCCATGGCTGCCGATGGCACGCACGGACTTGGGATCCGTCTTCGATCCTTCCAGCAGCGCCAGTACCGCGGCGCCGAAGAGCTCGCCGAGTTCGGTATCCAGCGTGCCCAACTCATCCACGGGATCGCCCGCATGGCGGCCTTGGGAGAGGGCGCGCACCTTCTTCCGCACCGAACCGGCGTAGGGCGTGAAATGGGTGGCGAGGAGGCGCGGCGCGGGGTCGAAGGCCATCAGCACCGCGTCGATGCCGTCGGCGCTGGTGCCGGACATGAGCCCGATGTAGAGGTCGGCCATGCAGCCGCGCCCGTCAGTGGGCGACGGCGGTCTCGGCGCCGGCGGAGGCGGGCGCGCCGGCGAGGCGGGTGTCGCCGCCGGAGAGCTGGGCGAACAGGCTCTTGGTGGAGGCGTTGAAGTCGGCCAGGTACTGGGTGGTCACCGGCGCCACGTTCGGCAGCTGCACGGTGCGCGGGTTGCGCGGCGCGCCGTTTACGTGCACCTCGAAGTGCAGGTGCGGGCCGGTGGCGAGGCCGGTCATGCCCACGTAGCCGATGACCTGCTCCTGGCTCACGTGCAGGCCCGCGTGCATGCCCTTCCTGAAGCGCGACATGTGGCCGTACAGCGTGCTGTAGCCGCCGCCGTGGTCGATCATGATGCACTTGCCGTAGCCGCCCTTGAGCCCGACGAAGGTCACGCGCCCGTCGCCGGCGGCCTTGATCGGCGTGCCGGTGGGGGCGGCGTAGTCCACGCCCTGGTGGGCGCGGCTGTAGCCCAGGATCGGGTGCTTGCGGTGGGTGGTGAAGCCGGAGGAGATGCGGCTGTAGCTCACCGGCGCGCGCATCAGCGCCTTGCGGATGCTCTTCCCTTCCGGCGTGTAGTAGCCGCTGTGGCCGGCCGGGTCGGTGAAGCGCACGATGCGGTAATCCTTGCCGCCGGTCTTGAACTCGGCCGCCAGGATCGGGCCGTCCACGGTGGCGTGGCCGGTGCGCTGGATCTTCTGGTACAGCACCGTGAAGCTGTCGCCGCTCTGGATGTCGTGGGCGAAGTCCACGTCCCAGGCGAACAGCTGGATGAGCTGCATGGTGGTGCCGTCGGCAAGGCCGGCGCGGCCGGCGGCGTCGAACAGCGAGTTCTCGATCACGCCGTGGGCGTACGAGTCGATGTAGGTGGTCGGGATCTCATCGATGCTGGGGACGAAGTTGCCGGCGTCGTCGCGCGCCACACTCAGCATGTGGCCTTCGTCGTACTGGACGCGCAGCGTCTGGATGTGCGCGTCCGGCGTGTACTGCACGCGGATCACGTCGCCCGGCAGGATGCGCTTCAGGCGCTCGGTGCCGCGGCCAGCGGCCATGATGGCGGCGAGGTCGGCGCGGTCCAGGTTGCGGTCGGCGAAGAGTTGGGCCAGGGTGTCGCCGTTGGCGACCTTGAAGCTCACGCTGGTGAGCGTGGGCAGCGGCGGCGCCATGCTGGCCGGGGCCGGCACGGGGCTGAGCGCGATGCTCGGGGTGAAGCTGGCGGTGGCCGGGACCGGCGCGAAATAGGGGAACACGCCGGCGGCGGCGAGGGTAACGCCGAGCATCACCCAATAGCGGCGGCGCGCGCGCAGCTTGGCCTTCAGGCCTGGCTTATAATCGGCGCCCGATTCGAACTGCTGGTCCACCGCGGCATCCCTCGAAAAATGGACTCTGACAGTAGCCTGTTTAAGTGTTTAGGGTCAATCCCCGAATCCGCCCTAAGTGCCTGAATTACGCGGGAAATGCGCCTCGGGGAACTGTAAAATTTTGGTAAAGCGCCCCCAGGGGCCTCGAGGAGCCAAGGGACCATGCCGACCCCCGCCGAACAGCTCGCGGAACTTGCCCGCGGCGCCGACGAGATCCTGCCCGAGGCGGAACTGGCCGCGCGGCTCAAGGAAGGGCGTCCGCTGCGGGTGAAGGCCGGCTTCGACCCCACCGCGCCGGACCTGCACCTCGGCCACACGGTGCTGCTCAACAAGATGCGCCGCTTCCAGGATTTCGGCCACGAGGTCATCTTCCTGATCGGCGACTTCACCGGCCTCATCGGCGATCCCACCGGCAAGAACGTGACGCGCAAGCCGCTCTCGCCGGAGGAGATCCAGGCCAACGCCCGCACCTACGAGGCGCAGGTGTTCAAGATCCTGGATCCGAAGCGCACGCGCATCGACTTCAACTCGCGCTGGACGAACGAGCTCGGTGCCGCGGGTTTGGTGCAGCTCGCGGCCAAGTACACGGTGGCGCGCATGCTGGAGCGCGACGACTTCAGCAAGCGCTACGCGGCCGGCGAACCCATCTCCGTGCATGAGTTCCTGTATCCGTTGGTGCAGGGCTACGACTCGGTGGCGCTGCAGGCCGACGTGGAGCTCGGCGGTACCGACCAGAAGTTCAACCTGCTGATGGGGCGCCACCTGCAGGAGCACTACGGCCAGAAGCCGCAGATCATCCTCACCATGCCGATCCTCGAGGGCCTGGACGGTGTGCAGAAGATGTCCAAGTCCCTCGGCAACTACATCGGCATCAACGAGCCGCCCAACGAGATGTTCGGCAAGCTCATGTCCATCTCCGACGACCTCATGTGGCGCTACTTCGAGCTCCTGAGCTTCCGCCCGCTGGCGGAGATCGAGGGCTTCAAGAAGCAGATCGCGGACGGCGCGAACCCGCGCGACATCAAGTTCCTGCTGGGCCAGGAGATCGTGGCGCGCTTCCACGGCGCCGCCGCAGGCAAGGCCGCCCAGGAGGAGTTCGTGGCGCGCTTCCAGAAGGGCGCGCTGCCGGAGGACATGCCCGAGCTGCATCTGACCGCGCCCGCCGATGGCATCGGCATCGTGGAACTCCTGAAGCAGGCGCAGCTGGTGGCCAGCGGTTCCGAAGCGAACCGGATGCTGGAGCAGGGAGGCGTGAAGGTGGATGGCGAGAAGGCCGCGGACCGCAGCCTCAAACTCAAGGCCGGGGCGACGCACGTGCTGCAGGTAGGCAAGCGCAAGTTCGCCCGAGTGACGCTCAAGTAATCAGCGGTACTTCTCAGTAAAAGGGCTTCTCGCGCACAGTAGTGCGCGCCAGCCATTTCTCGCCCCGCTGCACCGGCTCGCCGGTATGCAGGGTATCCGGGTCGGGTTCTCCCGAAGGCAGGCAGTTGAAATGGCAGAGCGCCATGCGCTCGCGGCCCTGCACCTTGCGCCCCAGCTTCAGGTAGTGGGTCTCGCCGCCCATCTCGGCCGGCTGCAGGTACACCAGGAACGAGGCCACCCGCTGCCCCGCCCGGTCGCCCTGGGCGCGGTTCTCCTGCAGGCGCGCCGCATCGAAATAATCCACATGCGGCGCATAGTTGTGGCCGCCCTGGTAGCGCAGCACCGACAGCGGTTCCACATGCGAGGCCGGCAGCCCGAACGCGGTGCCGATGCGCCGCTCCACCGCACGTACCACCGCGTCGCAAAGGTCGAGTTGCAGCGCCGCCATGCTGCCCGTGAAGTACAGGTTCTCCTGGGACAGGAGGTCGGCGGTGAGGCTCTTGGCGGGCCGGAAGTTGCGGTCCGCGAGGGTCATGAGGTGGGCGCACTCGCTGCGCGACACGAACTCGTCCACGGTGAACACATGCGGGCGTTCCGAGAGCCGCACCGGCTCTGCGGCCGTGTATGGCCTGCCGGACGGCACCGCCGGACGCCGCGCGGCATCGAGCGAGAAGGCATCCAAGCCAAGGCCGGCGAAGTTCTGTTCCACCAGCGCGCGGTAGCGCTCCGCCGAGCTCAGCACCGACGGATCCCGCTCCAGCGCCATCTGCAGCTGCTGGAAGTTGCGCTCGATGCGCTCGACCAGCGCATGGGCCTGCGAAGCCTGCTGCTGTTGCAGCCCGGCCGCGATCTCCGTGAGCCCGGACGCGCTGCCGGGATAGCCCTGGCGCCGCGCGCACTCCATCCACGCCCAGGCGTGCGCCGGGTCCGTCACGGCGCCGAGCCCGTGCTGGAACGCGAGGCCGAGATTGAAGTAGGCGCGCGGTTCGCCCTGCGCCGCCGCGCGCAGGTACCATCCGAGGGAAGCGCCTTCATCCGCCGGGCGGCCGATGCCCTGGGCGAGCATGTATGCGAGGTTGCACTGGGCCACTGCGTAGCCGCGCGCAGCGGTCAGGCCGTAGAGGCGGAACGCCTCGGCATCGTCCTGCGCCACGCCGCGGCCTATCATGTGCAGGTCCGCCAGGCGGTCGAAGGCACGCGCTTCGCCCCCTTCCGCGGCCCGGCGGTACCACACCACCGCCTGCTGCGGCGCATCCGGCAGCGCGTGGAATTGTGAATAGACGTGCCCGAGGACGAGTTGTGCGGTACTTGACCCGCCCTCGGCAGAACGGTGCAGAATGCCCAGCCCCCGCGCGAACTCCGGGGACCCTTGCGTGTGGTTGGCGACCAGTGTCTCGCCTTCTTGGAGCTGTAGGTCAGGCGCTTGCATAGCGTGCGATAGAATATACATCACGCGACGGATACACATGGCGTAACAATGGACGCAGCAAAGCAACTCGCTGGGAAACGCATCCTCCTCGGCGTGAGCGGCGGCATCGCCGCCTACAAGAGCGCTGATCTTGCGCGCCGCCTGAAGGAGGCGGGTGCCGAGGTGCAGGTGGTCATGACCGCCGGCGCCCAGCGCTTCGTCACGCCGCTCACCTTCCAGGCCCTCACCGGCCGGCCGGTGCGCTCGGAGCTGTGGGACATGGCCGCGGAACACGCCATGGGCCACATCGAACTCGGGCGCTGGGCTGACCTGGTGCTCATCGCGCCCGCCACCGCCGACTGCATCGCGCACCTCGCCCAGGGCCTCGCCACGGACCTGCTCACCACCCTCTGCCTCGCCACCCAGGCGCCACTCACGGTGGCGCCGGCCATGAACTGGGCCATGTGGGAGAGCGCCGCCACGCAGCAGAACATCGCGACCTTGAAGGCGCGCGGCGTGCGCCTGCTCGGCCCTGTGGCGGGCGAGCTCGCAGAAGGCGAGGTGGGCATGGGCCGCATGCTGGAGCCCGCCGACATCGTGGCCGCCTTCGCGGAGGTGGAGCTGCCCCTCCGGGGCGTGAAGGTGCTGGTCACCGCCGGCCCCACCCGCGAGCCGGTGGACCCGGTGCGCTTCGTCTCCAACAGGAGCTCCGGCAAGATGGGCTTCGCGGTGGCGCGTGCCGCCGCCGAGGCGGGCGCCGAGGTCACGCTGGTGGCGGGGCCGGTGCACCTCGTGACGCCCCGCGACGTGCGTCGCGTGGACGTGGAGACCGCCGCCGAGATGCACGCCGCCGTGATGCAGCGGGTGAAGCAGGCGGACGTGTTCGTCGCTGCCGCCGCCGTCGCCGACTACGCGCCCAGGCGCGCCGCGGCCCAGAAGATAAAGAAGACCGGCGCCTCCCTCGAGCTCAAGCTCGCGCGCACGCCGGACATCCTGGGCGAGGTGGCGGCGCTGAAGTCGCGCCCTTACCTGGTGGGCTTCGCCGCGGAGACCGAGAAGCTCGCGGTCCATGCCCGCGAGAAGCTCAAGAAGAAGGAACTGGATCTGCTCGCCGCCAATCTGGTGGGCAAGGATAAAGGTTTTGATCGGGACGACAACACGCTCACTCTCTACTGGCAGGGCGGTGAGCGGGAACTCGGTTCTACTTCAAAACTGGATCTGGCGCGCGAGATCGTGCGTACCATCATCGAACGACGCAAGTAGGACCGGACATGCCCATCGTGAAGCTCAAGATCCTGGACCCCCGGGTCGGCAAGGAGTTCCCGCTGCCGCAGCACGCCACCGCCGGCTCCGCCGGCATGGACATCCGCGCCTGCCTGAAGGAGCCCCTCACCCTCAAACCTGGCGACAGCGCGCTCATCCCTTCCGGCATCGCCATCCACATCGGCGATCCGGGCTATGCCGCGGTGCTGCTGCCCCGCTCGGGGCTCGGCCACAAGCACGGCATCGTGCTCGGCAACCTCGTCGGCCTCATCGATTCCGACTACCAGGGCGAGGTGCTGGTGTCCTGCTGGAACCGCGGCAGGGAGGCTTTCACCGTGAACCCGGGCGAGCGCATCGCGCAGATGGTGATCCTGCCGGTGGCCCATGCCCAGTTCGAGGTGGTATCTGAGTTTGAGGAGAGCAAGCGTGGCGCCGGTGGTTTCGGCCACTCTGGCAAGAGCTGAGTTCAGCCAAGTCCAAAACGAAAACGCCGCCCGTGAGGCGGCGTTTCTTTTGTAGTTCGGGATTTCAGCCGCCCGGCTGGGGCGCCGTCAATTCCTTGTAGCGGGCGATGTCGGCCTTGAACTGGTCGGACATCTGCTGCTTGTACTGCTGCTGCTGCAGGAGCTGCTGCTGGTTCAGGATGAGCTGCTGCCGGGAGCTCTCCACGTGCTTCTGCAGGTCCGCCGGCACCGGCTTGTTCTTGGCGGTGAGCTCGGAGGCACGTTCCTGGAAGTCCGCCAGCGCGTTCTGCACGCTGGTGATGCTGCCGTTCAGCACGTTGATCTGGGCGTCGATGGCCGAGAGCTTGCTGTCGCGGTCGCGCTCCATGTCGCCCACCGAGGTGTAGGTGTCCAGCAGCACCTTGTCGCGCTTCTTCTGCTCCTTGAGCGCCTCGGCCTGGCGGTCGGCCTCGGCTTTTGCCTGGGCCTCGGCGGCGAGCTGCTCGGGCGTCTTCTGCGCATCCTGGGTCTTCACCACCATGCCCTGGCTGTTGAGCTGCTGGCTCTCCTGCGAGGCATACTCGGGCGGGATGCTGCTGCCGTATTGGGTGACGCCGTTCTTGTCCACCCACTTGTACAGCTTGGTCTTGGAGTTGCCGCCGGCGTGGGCCGCGCCCGCTGCGAGGAGCAGGGCGGCGCCGAGGAGCAGGATGCGTGAGGTCTTCATGGCTGCGTCATCCGCGGGGGGACATGCGAAAAAGTATAACGCCTCAGGCGCCGTATTGTTGACGGTATGCGTCGATGGCCGCGAGCGGCGCGGACATGTCCGGCTGCGCCGCCACCCAGTCGCGCAGCTCCGCGAGACGCACGATGGCCGCCACCCGCATGCCATGCTCCTGCTCCACTTCGCGCACCGCCGAGACCTGGCCCTGGCCGCGCTCCTGGCGGTCCAGCGCGATCACGAGGCCCACGGGCTCCGCGCCGGCGGCGCGGATGATGGACACCGCCTCGCGAACCGCGGTGCCGGCGGTGATCACGTCGTCCACGATCAGCACGCGGCCCTTCAAGGGCGCACCCACCAGGTTGCCGCCCTCGCCGTGGTCTTTCGCCTCCTTGCGGTTGAAGCAGTAGGGCAGGTCGAGCCCGTGGTGCTCGGCGAGCGCCGCCGCCGTGACGGTGGCGAGCGGTATGCCTTTGTAGGCCGGGCCGAACAGCATGTCGAAGCCGATGCCGGAATCCACCACCGCCTGGGCGTAGCTTCGGCCGATGGCGGCGAGCGCCGCGCCGCTGTTGAACAGGCCGGCGTTGAAGAAGTACGGGCTCTTGCGGCCGGACTTGAGGGTGAACTCGCCGAAGCGCAGCACGCCGCGCGCGAGGGCGAACTCCAGGAACTCTCGCTGGTAATCCTTCATGGGCTCATCCGTGGGAGATTTCATGGTTATGATAGCGCATGCGTATCATCACCTTGAACGTCAACGGCGTGCGTTCCGCGTCCCGCAAGGGCCTGTTCGACTGGCTGCGCCGGCAGAAGGCCGACGTGGTCTGCTTGCAGGAGACCAAGGCCCAGGAAGACCAGCTCGACGACCCCATGTTCCGCCCCGACGGGCACCACTGCTTCTACTTCGACGCCAGGAAGAAGGGTTATGCCGGCACCGCGCTCTACGCGCGCCAGGAGCCGGACGAGGTGATCAAGGGCTTCGGCGTGAAGGAGTTCGACGACGAGGGCCGTTACCTCGAGGCCCGCTTCGGCAAGCTCTCGGTGGTCTCGCTGTACCTGCCCTCAGGCTCCGCCGGTCCCGAGCGCCAGGCCTCCAAGGACCGCTTCCTCAAGGTTTTCATGCCCTATCTCAAGTCCTTGCGCAAGAAGAAGCGCGAGTACGTCATCTGCGCGGACTGGAACATCGTGCATACCGAGAAGGACATCAGGAACTGGAAGAGCAACCAGAAGAACTCCGGCTGCCTGCCCCACGAGCGCGCCTGGCTGGACGAGCTGTTCGGCCCGGCGGGGTATGTCGATGCATTCCGCCAGGTGGACCTGCGCGCCGAGCAATACACCTGGTGGTCCAACCGCGGCCAGGCCTGGGCGAAGAACGTGGGCTGGCGCATCGACTACCAGGTGATCTCGCCGGGGCTGCGCGATAAGGTGCGCAAGGCCAGCATCTACAAGGAGCAGCGCTTCTCCGACCACGCGCCTCTCATCATGGACTACGACCTGTGATGGGGCTCGTGGCGCGCTGGCGGGAGGCATTGTCCATCTATGCCGAGCCCCGGGTGCGCGCCATGCTGTTCCTGGGCTACTCCTCGGGCCTGCCTTTCGCACTGGTGCTCACCACCCTCGCGGCGCGCCTCAAGCAGGCGGGCATCGACCGCGGCACCATCGGTTACTTCGCCTGGGTCGGCTTCGCTTATTCACTCAAGTTCTTCTGGTCGCCCTTCGTCGACCGGTTGCAGCTGCCGCTGCTCGCGCGCCTCGGGCGCCGCCGCAGCTGGATGCTGTTAGCCCAGTGCGGCGTGATGGCGGGCCTCCTGCTCATGGCCTTCGCCGATCCCGCCGCGAGCCCGGCCCACATGGCGCTGCTCGCCACGGGCACCGCGTTCTTCGCCGCCACCCAGGACATCGCCGTGGATGCCTACCGCATCGAGGCGGTGGCAACGGACAAGCAGGCGGGCATGGCGGCGGCCTACCAGACCGGCTACCAGGTCGCGCTCATCTGCGCCGGTGCCGGCGCGCTCACCGCGGCCGCGCAGGCGGGCTGGACCGCGGCCTACTGCGTGATGGCCGCGCTGGTGCTGGTGGGCATGATCACGGTGTTCGTGATCGCCGAACCCGAGACGCACATGGACCGGGGCACGCTGGCGCGGGAGCAGCGGGTGGTGGAGTTCCTGGCGCGCTCGGCCCATTGGCCCGAGGCGCCGCGCCAGGCGGTGGCCTGGCTCATCGGCGCGGTGGTGTGCCCGTTCATGGACTTCTTCGCCCGCAACGGCTGGCGCGCTGCGCTGCCCATCCTGGTGCTGATCGTCACCTACCGCCTGAACTACATGACCATGGGCGTGATGGCGAACCCCTTCTACCTGGACATGGGCTTCACTCTGGAGCAGATCGCCGTGGTGTCCAAGCTCTACGGCATCATCATGACCCTCATCGGCGCGCTCACGGCCGGCGTGCTGGTGGTGCAGATCGGCATCCTGCGCACCATGCTGCTGGGCCTCTTCCTGCTGACGGCGGCGAACCTCTTCTACGGCTACATCGCAGACATCCAGCCCGGCGTGGCCTGGTTCGCGGCGGCGGTGAGCCTGGACAACGTGGCGAACGGCATCGCCGGCACATCCTTCATCGCCTACATGTCCTCCCTCACCAACAGTGCCTACACCGCGACCCAGTACGCGCTGTTCGGCACGCTGTGGAGCTTCCCGGCCAAGGGACTGGCGGGATTCTCGGGGAAGATCGTGGATGCGCTGGGATACCGGCAGTTCTTCTTCTACACCGCGCTCATCGGGCTGCCGGCTTTCCTGCTGGTGCTATGGATGCTGCGTCGGCCGGCCATACCCGCGGCGCAGGCGCCGCGGCCCGTGCCCTGAACCCAGGGCCTAATGCAGCAGCGTGGCGGGACGCTGGGGGGAGGCGGGCGTCGCCACCGGCGAGGCATGATGCAGGATCATGCGCCAGCCCTCCTTGGTGAGCTGGTAGATGTTGGTGGCCACCGTCGGCGGCCGCTCGCCGGTCTCACCGGGCACGATGATGTGCTCGTGCAGCACGTGGATCGCGAGCAGCGCGTCCTGGGTGCGGTTCACCTCGCCGAGCCTGAAGCGCAGACCGCCGCTGTTGCGGAAGATCTCCGCCCAGCTCGCGCGCACCGCCTGCACCCCGCCGATGCGTGGGCCCACCGGATGCACGCAGGTGATGGCGTCGCTGTCGAGCCACACCGCCATCATGGCGTCCAGGTTGGTGTTGGCGAAGGCGGTGTAGAATGCCTCCTCCGCCTCGTCGGGGGTGGCGAACATCGCGGCTTCCCTGATGCGAGCAGGATGCCGACGATAGAAGAAAGCATCGCCCCTGCCAATAGCGCGACCGCATAGCCATGGATACCCCGCGCCCCTCACGCCACGTCGTCTGCCGCCTGGAGGACATCCCGGACCCGGGCGCGCGCGGCTTCTCCTTCCCCGGCGCGGCGATCCCGGACGAGTGGTTCCTGGTGCGCCACGGCGCCGCGGTGCATGCCTACCGCAACCTCTGCCCGCACGCCGGGCGCTTCCTCAACTGGAAGGAGGATGCGTTCCTCACCAAGGACCGCACGCTCATCATGTGCGCCGGCCACGGCGCGCTGTTCGATCCCACCGACGGGCACTGCGTCGCGGGCGCAGCCCTGGGGCAGACGCTGGAGCGGCTGCCGGCGGCGGTGGAGGATGGTGAAGTGGTGGTGTACGGGCCGGAACCGGCCTGAGCTTATAGATCCACCAGATCGTTCAGGACGTCAGAGATCAAGATTGTCGAGCGGGTTCGCCCACAGGCCGCGGTCGCTGTCATCCAGGTCCACGCCGTAGTCCTCGCGTTCCACGTCCATGGAGCCGGACCAGTCCTCCGGGGGATCGCTGGGCTTGGGACGCATCTCCTCCCATGAGTCCGCGTCCAGTTCCTCGACGGTACCGTCGAAGTACTGCACCTCCACGGTGCCGTCGTCCTGGTCCACAGCGACCACCTCGAAGAGCGTGCCCTGCGGATCGGCATACCACTCGCCCACTGTGGGCGGTGTCACCGGTTCCTGTTCGATCATGTTTTCCACGGCCCCGACCTGCTGTTGATGACGTGCGCGGGGTGCGGTCTCTTCTCGGTGTTGGTTATCGGCCGCAGCGCGTGCTGCACTTGCTAAAGTTATAGGACCAGAATGCGCGCCTTGCAAGCCTCCCGTGCATTTGACAGATGCGGCGCTCAGGCCCGGTTCACAAAAGCCCTGTAGCTTGGTGTAATGGTTCGAGATTCCAGGGGGCCGGATGACGCTGGACAAGATCCTCAACATGTTCGTGGTGCTGCTTGTGGTCATAGACCCGGTAGGCGTCACCCCCATGTTCGGCGCCCTGACCCGCGGTGGCGGAGAGCTGTACCGGCGGCGCATGGCCTTCAAGGGCACGGCCCTGGCGGCCGCGATCCTGCTGGTGTTCGCATTCATCGGCGACTGGCTGCTCACCACCCTCGGGATCACGCTGCCGGCCTTCCGCATCGCCGGCGGCATCCTGCTGTTCCTCATCGCTCTCGACATGGTGTTCGCGCGCCACTCCGGCGGGCGCTCCACCACCGGCCGTGAGCAGGAAGAAGCGCGTCACAAGGAAGACATTTCGGTGTTCCCGCTGGCCTTCCCGCTGATCGCGGGCCCGGGCGCGCTCACCACCATCCTGCTCATGGTGGGCGAGGGCCGCGGCAATCCGGCCTACTTCAGCGCGCTCATCGGCGTGCTGCTCGCGATCCTCGCGCTAACGCTGGCCTGCCTGATGGTGGCAGGCAAGCTGATGAAGTTCCTGGGGGAGACCGGCGCGAACGTGATGGACCGCCTGTTCGGCGTGATCCTGGCGGCGCTGGCGGTGCAATACGTGGTGGACGGCGTTCGCGCCGTCTTCGTCACCAGCTGAGTTTCAAGGTTTCAGCGCCGGCGACTGGGAAGGGTCGCCGCCGTTCTTCAGGTAATCCGAATACTGCTGGTCCTTCTTGGCGGCATCCGCGTCGCCCAGCGCCGTGTCCACCTGTTTGAGTTCGTCCAGGATGCGCGCGGAGTGCGTCGCGTCATACATCCATAGCCTCACATCCAGCGCCCGCTGAAGGTGGTCGCGGGCGGCAGGCCACTGCTGCTGCGCC
>DATAHN010000103.1:0-3781 GCA_036263155.1 Gammaproteobacteria bacterium
AGGCCGAAGCTCGCTATGATCGCATAGGCGCCGGGCGCGAGACCCGCCGCCAGCGCTTCCCGGTAGGCGTCCCGCTGCGCGGGCTCAGTGAGGAAATGGAACACCGCGCGATCGTGCCACAGCGCATAGCGCCGCGCCGGACGCCACTCGGTCACGTCCGCCGTCAGCCACTCCACCCGGGATGCGGCAGCTCCGAGACGGACCCGGGCGCGTTCCAGAGCGGTCTCTGCGATGTCCAGCACCGTGAGGTCGGAATGGCCTTCCGCCAGCAGAAGGTCCACCAGCCGCGAGGCGCCTCCGCCCACGTCGATGAGCGCGCCGCCAGGCGCCGCATGGGCGTGGATCAGCTCCAGTGAGATGCTGGGGTGTGCCTGGAACCAGCTGACGGCGTCCTCGGGCTTCTCCCGGTACACCGTCTCCCAATGTTGCCTGCTCGACATGCGCAGATGATGCCCGCGGATCGGCCGCCGGTCCACCCGCACCACCGGATCCCAAGGACTCCATGGGAGGGCGCATCACACGCAGGCTCATGCGAAAAGGCACGGCGGGTGGCCAGGCTCTGAGACGACATGAAAAAGGCGCTGGAGAAGCGCCCTTCGATGAAGATAAAACGCCGCCGGCGGTTCGTCCCCGCCGGCGTCGCCATCGTCACGTCTTCAAGGCATCAGCTGCGGTTGCTTCCCTGACCGCCGCGGCTGTTCTGACCGCCGCGCTGCTGGGCTTCCTTGTCGGTCGCCGAGCCACGGGGGCTGCTGCTGCTTCCGCTGCCGCCGGTGGTCTGCTTACCCTGGCGTTGCCGGGAGGTACCGGCCGCCTCCATGGCAGCGTCGCCCTCCTGGCTCTCCGTGAACTGGCCACGGCTGTTGCGGCCCTGGGCCTCGAGCTGGCGTGAGGAGCCGCGGTCGCCGGCCTGGTTCGCTTCCTGCTGGTCCTGCTCGCCGTACCCGGCGGCGCGGATATCCTCATCCACGCTCTCGCCGCTGCCGGCGCGCTTGGTGGCGTTGCCCTCGCTCACGCGGCCGCCCTGTTCGCGGCTGTCGCTGCCGGACCGCGTACCGCCGCCGCTCTGGCCGGTGAGGCCGCCCGACTCACGATCCAGGTTGCCGCCCTGGCCGGCACTGTTCAAGCGGCCGCCAGAGCCCTCACCCCGCCGGTAGCCGAGCGAATCCAGTTCGTCCTCGGCCTTGTCACGGGCGAGGCCGTACTGCTCGTGCAGCTTGCCCACCAGGTACTCCTTGTCGCCCTCGGCACGGGTCAGATCATTGTCCGTGAGCTTGCCCCACTTCTGCTTGATCTTGCCGGAGAGCTGTTGCCAATTGCCTGCTGCTGTATCTCTGTTCATCTCGATCTCCTCGTCTGGGGTTGTTTGCCGGTCACTTGCCCGAGGCATCCAGACCGGACGTATCCACGCTCTTCACCCCATCCACCTTCTCGGCGACGGCCTTGGCGTGGCTGATGGCGGCCTCGCTCGGCAGGTTGCCGCTGAGGACCACTACCCCGTTGGTCGTGGTCACCTTCACGTCGAAGCCCTTGGTCATGTTGTCCGCCAGCAGTTCGGACTTCACCTTGGTGGTGATCCAGCTGTCCGACACCGGATGCTCACTGCCGGTGTAGCTGGGATTGTTGTCGGTGCCGTTCCAGGCCAGCTTCACGCGCTGGCCGCCGGAGCTCGAGCCGGACTTGTCCTTGAGGTCCTTGTCCACGTGGAGGTCACTATCCACCTTGCGCACGCCGGGCACGGACTTGGCGGCGCTCTTGGCCGCATCCTCGGCCGAGGAGCTGTCCACCTTGCCGCTCAAGGTCACCTTGCCTTCCTTCGCGCTCACCACGATGTTGGAGTTGCTGAGGTTCGACATGCCGGCGAGCTTGGCCTTCACCTTGGCGGTGAGGTCAGCGTCGCTGACGACAGTGCCGCTCGTGCCCATGCCGCCGCTCATGCTGCTGCTGGACTGGCCGCTCATGTCGCCAGCGCTGCCCATGGTTGAGCTGCTGGGACTGCCGTAGGTGGCGTTGCTGGGACTCGGCGTGCTGCCGTTGGCGGCGACGCGGTAGCGCCCACCGCTGCTGCTGGCGCCAGTGTCAGAGCCGTTGGTCGAGAGCTGGTTGTCCACGCTCTTCACGCCCTTGACCGACTTCGCTGCGGCCTCGGCCTGGACCTTGTCGTCGGCGCTGGCCGCGTTGCCGCTCAGAGTGACCACGCCGCCGCTGACGGAGACGTTGATGTTGGAGTCGCTGAGGCCGCTCATGCTGTCGAGCTTGCCCTGCACCTGGGTGGTCAGGCTGGAGTCGCTCATGCCCGAGGCACCGGCTTCGCTGCTGGACTGGGACGAAGTGGGCACGGCGAAGGCCGGCGCACCGATACCGAGCGCTGCGGACACCGCGGCGGCGAGCAGCAGGTTACGTTTGGATATCTTGGTCATTGGGATTCCCTCCTGAGGGTTCCATGGATGCAGCTTCACGCTGCGCGAGAAAAATGTTTCCGCACGGCGGCCCGGAAGAGCCACTTGAGCCGAAACATCGTGCGTGCCGACACTTTGCCGCGCGCGTGCCATCACTGCTGTGCGCTGTCGCACACTTCGCGTGATGCATCAGTGGCTTGCGCGCAGGAGTGGGCTGGCGCGCTTCATGAAAAGTTTTAAGTCGTCAGATGCGAGTCGATCTGCGCGACGCATCGCGCCGGGCGCGCGCAATGTGCGTTGGCGCACGGCAGTTCGGCGCGGCGCTGACTACTGTCGGAAGCATCGCAGTTGCACGCACGTGGCGTGCGCTGAAAATTCGCTGCACCGACACGGAGGGACACGCCACATGAGTTACGAACTGCCAAAACTACCTTACGCCTACGACGCCCTGGAACCGCATATCTCCCGGGAGACCATGGAGTTCCACCACGACAAGCATCACAAGGCCTACGTGGACAAGTTCAACAAGCTGGTGCAGGGCACCAAGTTCGAGGAATCGCCGCTGGGCTACGTGGTGAAGCATGCGGAGAAGGGGCCGCTGTTCAACAATGCGGCCCAGGCCCTCAACCACACGTTCTTCTGGAACTGCCTGCGCCCCAAGGGCGGCGGCGAGCCGGAAGGCCCGCTCATGGAGGCCATAAGGAAGGCCAATGGCGGCTTCGAGGAGTTCCGCAAGGACTTCACCGAGAAGGCCACCAGCCTGTTCGGCTCGGGCTGGGTATGGCTGGTGAAGAATCCGGACGGCGGCCTCGACATCGTGCAGACCGCCAACGGCGACACGCCCTTCGCCGGCGAGTCACGTCCGCTCATCTGCTGCGACGTGTGGGAGCACGCCTACTACATCGACTACCGCAATGACCGCGCGAAGTTCGTTGAGGCGTTCTGGAAGGTCGCGAACTGGGAGTTCGCCCAGGACAATTTCACGGCCGGAATGGACGAGGAACAGCGCAGCACCACCCATCCCATGCAGCGCAAGGGCCAGCATCCGCACCACCACGCGCGGCACTGAGCCGAATCAGGTTTCGGGGCAGTAATGGCAAAGCACGGTCTGGGCACGGCCCTGCCCGTCCAAGAGGAAGGTCTCGGCCGCCAGCAGCCCCTCCACGGTGTGGTAATGGATCACCACGCTTTCCATGCCCGCCAACACGTGGATCACCCGGAACTCAAGGTCCGGATACTTCAACAGCGCCTTGCCGTAGATCACACGCAACTGCTCCGCGCCGGTGACGCGGCCGCGCGCATCGCCGGTGGCCTGGGCCAGGAACGGTGATTGCACCGTGGCATCCGGTGCGTAGTGACCGATGATGCGGTCGATGTCGTGG
>DATAHN010000104.1:0-4270 GCA_036263155.1 Gammaproteobacteria bacterium
CATCGCCGGGACCAGCGCCCGGCAGCGGGGCCTCGGGCCGCCGGTGCTCTCGCCCAAGGAGTGCATGGAGCGCCTGCACGCGGCCGACGCGGCGGGACAGGAGACGGCACTGCTGTTCGGACGCGAGCGCACCGGGCTCACCAACGAGGAGCTGGCGCGCTGCCACATCCTCGTGAACATCCCCTCGAACCCGGAGTACAGCTCCCTGAACATCGCCGCGGCGGTGCAGGTGCTGGGCTACGAATCCATGCTGGCGCGGGGCGCCACCCCCGCGGCGGGCGAGAGCGAGGAGGTGCCCGCCACCGCGGAGGAGATGGAGAAGCTCTACGCGCACATCGAGTCCGCGGCCCTGGAGACAGGCTTCCTGGACCCGGCGAACCCCAAGCACCTGATGCGTCGCATCCGCCGGCTGTTCAACCGCGCACGGCCGGACCAGAACGAGGTGCACATCCTGAGGGGCCTGCTTACGGCCCTGCAGAGCCCAAAGGCGCGGCGCCGGGGCAATACCTGACTCCCAGGGTTGGTTATATAATGGCGATTCGGTCCGATGCCTTGAAGCCGAGGCGCTCATGAAGCTCACCACCAAGGGACGTTACGCGGTCACCGCGCTCCTCGATCTCGCACTGCATGACGGGGAAGGCCCGGTATGCCTGAGCGAGATCGCGGCACGGCAGGACATCTCATTGCCGTACCTGGAACAGCTCTTCACTCGCCTGCGCCGCAGCGGCCTCGTGGCCAGCACCCGCGGCCCCGGGGGCGGCTACAACCTCGGGAAGCCGCCGGCCGAGATCCCGGTGGCGGACGTCATCCGCGCGGTGGACGAATCCTTCGACGCGACCCGCTGCGGCGGCGAGCGCGACTGCCATGGGGGCAAGTCCTGCCTGACCCACGAGTTGTGGGAGGACCTGAGCCGCGAGATCCACCGCTTCCTGAGCGGCGTGACGCTGGCGCAGCTCATGCAGTCCAACGCGGTGCGCGGCGTCGCGGCGCGCCAGAACCAGGAACACGTGCTCAAGTTCGTGCCGCGGAGCCGCGCGGCGTCCTGAGTCCCTTCCTACGTCATGTCCATCTACCTCGACCATAACGCCACCGCACCGCTGGACCCGCGGGTGCTGGAGGCCATGCAACCCTGGCTTGCCGGGATGCATGGCAACCCCTCCAGCGTACATCGTCCGGGCCGCGCGGCCCACGACGCGCTCGAGTCGGCACGCGCCCAAGTGGCGGCACTGGTGGACGCGCAGCCGGCCCAGGTGGTGTTCACCGGCGGCGGCACCGAGGCGGACAACCTGGTGCTCAAGGGCGTCTGCGCCGGCCGGCCCGATGGGAAACTGCTGGTGGGCGCCGTGGAGCACAGTGCCGTGCTGGGCCCGGCGGAGGCGCTGGCGGAGGCCGGCTGGGAGGTGCGGCGCATCCCGGTGGACAGCGAGGGGCGCTATGACCTCAAGGCTCTCGACGCGCTGCTCGCAGCGGACAGCGTGAAGCTGGTCTCGGCCATGCTTGCCAACAACGAGACCGGCGTGCTGCAGGACGTGGCGGCTATCGCCAAGCGCGTGCATGCGGCAGGCGCGCTGTTGCAGTGCGACGCGGTGCAGGCGGCGGGCAAGACCCCGGTGGAGTTTCCTGCGCTGGGGGCCGACCTCATGACCCTTTCGGCCCACAAGCTCAACGGCCCGCGCGGCGTGGGTGCGCTGGTCATGGACCGGCGGGTGGACCTGAAGCCGTTGATCCACGGTGGCGGCCAGGAACAGGGCCTGCGGGGCGGCACCGAGAACTTGGCGGGCATCGTGGGTTTCGGCAAGGCCGCGGCCCTGGCGAACGAAGAACTGAAGGCGCGCACCGCCCATTCGCAGGAGCTGCGGGATGCGCTGGAAGCCGAGGTGCGCAAGCTGCCGGGCGTGCGGGTGTTTTCCGGCGGCGCCGAGCGGCTGCCCAATACGCTGCAGTTCGGCATTGAGGGCCTGGACGGGGAATGGCTGGTGATGGAGCTGGACAAGCGCGGTATCGCGGTCTCCAGCGGTTCCGCCTGCCACAGCGGCAGCGGCGAGCCCAGCCACGTGCTGACGGCCATGGGTCTCGAACCCGCCATCGCCAAGGGCGCGCTCAGGATCAGCTTCGGCCTCGGCAACACTGGATCGGACGTGTCGGCGGTGGCGAAGGCCCTGCACGAGATCATGACCGGCCGCGCCAGGAAGATGGCGGCGGTGGGCTGGTGAGTGTGAATAAGATCATTTACATGGATTACGCGGCGACGACGCCACTGGACCCCAAGGTGGCGGCGAAGATGGCTGCGCACCTGACCCTGGATGGCGTGTTCGCGAACCCTGCTTCCGTCCATGCGCCCGGACGCGCCGCCCGCGCGGCGGTGGAGGAAGCGCGGCACGAGATCGCCGCGCTGGTGAATGCCGAGCCTTCCGAGATCGTATTCACCTCCGGTGCCACCGAGTCGGACAACCTCGCCATCAAGGGCCTGGCGCGGTTCCGCAAGGACAAGGGCCGGCATATCGTGACTTCGCGCATCGAGCACAAGGCGGTGCTGGATGCTGTCAAACAACTTGAGAAAGAATCCTTCGATATCACCTGGCTCAAGCCCGGCGCAGACGGGCTGATCCAGCCCGAGGCGGTGCGCCAGGCGCTCAGGCCGGACACGGTGCTGGTGACGCTGATGCACGCCAACAACGAGCTCGGCACCCTCAACGACATCGCCGCCATCGGCAGGCTCGCGCGCGCGAACGGCACTACATTCCACGTGGACGCGGCCCAGAGCGCCGGCAAGGTGCCCATCGACCTGAAGCAGCTGGACGTGGACCTCATGTCCTTCGCCGCCCACAAGGTGTATGGACCTAAGGGCATGGGTGCGCTCTACGTGCGGCGCGAGCCCCGCGTGAACCTGGAGCCGCTCATCCATGGCGGCGGCCACGAGCAGGGCATGCGCTCCGGCACCCTCGCGACGCACCAGATCGTGGGCATGGGGGAAGCGTTCCGTCTCGCGGGGGAACTCATGCCCGCAGAGATGGAGCGGCTCACTGCCCTGCGGGAGCGCCTGTGGACGGGCCTGCAGGCGATACCGGGGCTGCTGCTGAACGGGCATCCTACCCAGCGGCTGCCGGGCATCCTCAACGTGAGTTTCCCGGGCGTGGAAGGGGAGAGCCTGCTCTACGCCTGCGAGGGTCTTGCGATCTCCAGCGGCTCCGCCTGCAACGCGGCGGACCGGGAGCCTTCCTACGTGCTCCGCGGCATCGGACGCGACGACCAGCTCGCGGGCGCGAGCCTGCGCTTCAGCCTGGGCCGCTTCAGCACCGAGGCGGAGGTGGACGCGGCGGTGCAGCTTGTCACGACGCAGTACCGGCGCCTCGCGGCGCTGGCGGCTTGAAGGCCGTGGCGGGCGCCCCCATGGAATACGGTGAGGCGGTGCTGGAGCACTTCCGTGCGCCGCGCAATGCCGGAAGTTTCCCGCCTGGCACGCCGGGTGTGTCGGAAGCTGCGACGGGCACCCGCCGGCACGGGCGCGAGATCCGCCTGTCCCTCAAGCTCGGAAACGATGGGCGCATCGAGGCCTGCCGCTACCGGGTGTACGGATGCCCCGCCACGGTGGCCCTCTGTTCGGTGCTGAGCGAGCGCCTGCGGGGATTGAGCCTGGACGAGGCGGGCAAGCTCTCGGGCATGGCCCTGGCGGAGGAGCTCAGGCTCCCGGTCCCCAAGCGGGACGCGGCACTGCTCCTGGAGGATGCCCTGAGGGCCGCCCTCGGGGGGTACAATATGGCTGAGAAGCGTGAACGCGCTTGAGGAAGACGAGACGATGGCCATCACCCTGACTCCAAGCGCCGCCGAGCGCGTGAAGAACCACCTGCACCAGCAGGCGGACGCCACGGGCCTGCGCCTGGGGGTGAAGAAGACCGGCTGCTCCGGGTTCGCTTACGTGGTGGACTATGCCCACGGCCAGAGCGCCAATGACGTGGTGTTCGAGGACCAGGGTGTGCAGGTGGTGGTGGACCGGGAGAGCCTGCCTTTCCTGGACGGCACTCAGGTGGACTTCGTGAAGAAAGGCCTGAACGAATCCTTCCAGTTCAAGAATCCCAACGTGAAGGACGAGTGTGGTTGCGGCGAGAGTTTCACGGTCTGACCGTCCAAACCCGCGGTTCCGGTCGAAATAGTAGTCTCTGACCCCGTCTAATCCCCTGATTTCATTGCCTGTACCGGTCCCCAACCGGTAAAATCCCCCGTCTTTGAAAATCGCCGGAAGTCCCGGGCCCGACGCGGGCTGCAGGGCGGG
>DATAHN010000105.1:0-17838 GCA_036263155.1 Gammaproteobacteria bacterium
CGGCCTCTTGCTCGGCAACGTGGACTTCGCCAACCTGTTCGTGGTCCTGAAGCAGGGTCCCAAGGCGCCCGGCCCCTATGCCAGCCTGGCGGATGCCCATGCTGCCGGCGCCGTGACCCTGGGCTGGGGCCTGTTCGTGAACAGCGTGATCAGCTTCGTCATCCTGGCGTTCGCGGTGTTCTTGCTGATCCGCACCATGAACCGGGTGCGCCGCAGCCTCGAGCACCACCCTGACCCGGCAGCCACCACCAAGGACTGCCCCTACTGCTTCTCCAGCATCAACATCAAGGCCACACGCTGTCCGGCGTGTACGTCGGAACTGAAGTGAGCTCCGGCGCAGGCCGGCGCCGCGCCAGCGACAGCAACTCGCTGATGGGCCGGGGCTTGGCGATCCCGTAGCCCTGGGCGTAGTCGAGCCCGACCTCGCGCGCCGCCTGCAGCGTGGCGGCGTCCTCCACGAACTCGCCGATAGTGCGCTTGCCGAGGGTGTGGCTGATCTCGTTGATGGAGGCCACCACCGCCCGGTTCACCGGGTCAGCCGCCATGCCGCGGATGAAGGCGCCATCGATCTTGAGGAAGTCCACCGGCAGCGAGCGCAGGTAGGCGAACGAGGACATGCCGCTGCCGAAGTCGTCCAGCGAGAAGCGGCAGCCCATGTCGCGCAGCGCGCCGATGAAGCGGCCGGCGGCAGCGATGTCCGAGACCGCGGTGGTCTCGGTGATCTCGAAGCACAGGAGGTGCGGCGGCACCGCGTAGCGGCGGATCTCGCCCTCCAGGAACTCGAGGAAGCGCGCGTTGCCGAGCGACTGGGCCGAGAGGTTGATGCTGCACAGCCCGATGTGCCCCAGCACCTCGCGGTGCGCGGCGAGCCAGCTGAGCGCGGCCTCCACCACCCACTCGTCCACCTTCGAGCCCAGGTTGTAGCGCTCCGCCACCGCCAGGAAACTGCCTGGCGGCACCGGCACCCCGTCCCGCTGGTGCATGCGCAGCAGCACCTCGAAGTGCTCGCCCTGGCCCGGCACCGGCGCGAGCGGCTGGATGGTCTGGTACACCAGCGAAAGGCCCTCGCCCGTCAGCGCCTCGCGCAGGCGCGTGATCCACTGCATCTCCACGTGGCGGCGTGCGGTCTGCTCGCTGTCGGGCTGGTGCACCTGCACCAGGTTGCGGCCGCGGTCCTTGGCGGCGTAGCAGGCCTCGTCCGCGTCGCTCAGGAGCTGTTGCACCGAGCTGGTCTTGCGGTCGATCGGCACCACGCCGATGCTCACGCCCACCCGGTACTCGCGCCCTTGCCAGAGGAAGCGCTTGTTGTCCACGCTGCGGCGCAACGCCTCGGCGATGACGCTGGCGGCGTGCACGTGGCAGCCCTCCAGCAGCACGCCGAACTCATCGCCGCCGAGCCGCGCCAGGGTGTCGCCGCTGCGCAGCCGCACACCCAGCTCCTGGGCCAGCTGCCGCAGTAGCTCGTCGCCTGCGACGTGACCCAGGGTGTCGTTGATGATCTTGAACTGGTCGAGGTCGAGGTAGCAGAGTGCACCGTCCGGCGCGCCGTCCTCGACGCGGCGCAGCGCCGCGGTGATGCGCTTCTCGAACTCGAAGCGGTTGGCGAGGCCGGTCACTGCGTCGTGGCTGGCCTGGTAGGAGAGCTGCTCGGTGAGACCCTGTTCGCTCGACACGTCCTCGATCACGTTGAGGAAGTAGTCGGGCCTGCCCGCTTCGCCGCGTACCAGGCTGGTGGTGATGCGGGCCCATACCTCGCGGCCGTCCTCACGGCGCAGGCGCCGCTTGGCCACCCGTATCCAGTCCTGGCCGTTCAGGACGCGCGCGTCATGCAGTTCCGCTTCCAACGCATCCTGGGCTTCGACGATGCTACCGAACGCGCGGCCCACCAGCGCCTCGCGCGGCAGACCCGTGATCTCGCAGCAGCGCTGATTGACCCGCAGCACGCGCCCGTCCGGCGCCACGTGACAGATGCCGACTGCCGCCTGCTCGAAGGTATCGCGGAACAGTGCTTCGGAGACGTGCATCCCGTCCAGGAGCCGCTTCACCACCGCGAAGCCGAGCCCGAGCACCACGAGCGCGCCCAGGGCCACCACCGTGAGCAGCAGCTTGTTGATGGAGAGCGCTCCCTCCGCCAGCGCGCCGGAGAAGCGGTCCTCCAGCGGGCGCAGGCGCGCGTTGATGTCGAAGGCGCGCAGGTAGAGCGCATGCACCACGCCGGCGGCGGGCCGCGGCGCGGCATACGCGGCCTGCATGGCCTCGCCGATGCGCGACAGTTCTTCGATGGAGGGATCCGCCTCCGTCCAGATGCCGATGGCCTCGGACATGTAGGGCAGCCGCCCGCCGTAGCGGAACAGCCGGATCATCAGGGGGATATCCGCCGGCGCGTTGCGTCCGGCGGTGAGGCCGCGGGTGGCGGCGGTCCGGTCCAGCGTCGGCTTCAGCATGGCGAGCCGGGCGTCCCGGTCTCCCAGCGGCACCGCCAGCTCCTGGCGGAAGCGCTCGTAGTCCTCCGCAGCGCCAGCCTCGGCGTAGCGGGCGAGGTAGATGAACGCGTCCTTCTCGGACTTCGACCACTGGCCCTCGCCGGCCACATAGGCGCGCACGCCCGACTGCACCGCGATGGCGGTGTAGGCGATGGCGAGCAGGCTGCAGAACACGAGCACGGCCACGCCCAGGAGCGCTCTGTGGCGCGCGGGGGCAGGAGTACCGGCCTTCCGGGTAGAAGGGATCATGGCGCCCTGTTTCCTCCTTGAAAGCGAAGGGGCCTGTTAAACCAGTATAGGTAAAGCCCGGCGGATCAGCCAAGCCTTTGTCTTATATGGGAAATATGATCCATGAGACAAAGAAAAAGCCCCGTTTCCGGGGCTTTCGCGATGGGACACCAGGCACGGTTAGAAGTCAGCGCTCCAAGATAGCCGTGACACCCATGCCGCCGCCGGTGCACACCGAGACGAGTCCGCGACCCTTGCCCTTCTGCGCCAGGATCTTGGCCAGGGTCCCGATGATGCGGCCGCCGGTGGCGCCGAAGGGGTGGGCCAACGCCACGCTGCCGCCCTTCACGTTGAGCTTGGAGCGGTCGATGGAGCCCAGGGGCTCCTTGCGGCCGAGGCGGGTGCGGCAGTAGTCCGCCGACTCCCAGGCCTTGAGGGTGCAGAGCACCTGCGCGGCGAAGGCCTCGTGGATCTCATAGAAGTCGAAGTCCTGGAGCTTCAGGCCAGCCTTGTCCAGCATCTTGGGCACCGCGTAGGTGGGCGCCATCAGCAGGCCCTCCCGCATGCCCTGCTGGCCGGCGAAGTCCACCGCCGCGGTGGCGGTGTGGGTGAGATAGGCGAGCACCGGTAGACCGTGGGCCTTGGCCCAGTCTTCCGTGGCAAGCAGCACCGCGGAGGCGCCGTCCGAGAGCGGCGTGGAGTTGCCGGCGGTGAGCGTGCCCTGGCCGCTCTTCCTGTCGAACACGGGCTTGAGCCTGGCGAGCTTCTCCAGGGAGGTATCGGCGCGCACGTTGTTGTCGGCAGTGGCGCCGTGGAAGGGCGTGACCAGGTCGTTATAGAAGCCCTCCTTCCAGGCGGCCGCCGCCTTCATGTGGCTCTCATAGGCGAGCTGGTCCTGGGCCTCGCGGGTGATGCCCCATTCCTTCGCCATCATCTCGCAGGATTGGCCCATGTTGAGGCCGGTGCGGGACTCGGTGACGCCGGGCAGGTGCGGCTTGAGGTCGCTCGGCCGCCAGCCGAGCCAGGGCGCGAGCTTCTGGCCGAAGCTCTTGCCGCGGCTGCTCTTGAGCAGGATCTGCTGGAAGTGGCGCCCGAACACGATCGGTACGTCGCTCGCCGTGTCCACGCCACCGGCGATGCCGCAGTCGATCTCACCGATGGCGATGCGCGCGGCGATCTCCGCCGCGGTGCTGACCGAGGTGCCGCAGGCGCGGTCGGAGTTGTGGGCCGGCGTGTGCACGTTGAGGCCGCTCGAGAGCACCGCCTCGCGCGCCATGCTCCAGTCGCGCGAGTGTTTCATCACCGCGCCCGCCACCACGTCGCCCAGGATCTCGCCCTTGAGGTTGTACTTGTCCACCAGGCCCTTGAGCGCGGCGGAGAGCATCTCCAGGTTCCCGATATCGGCGTAGTCGGTGAAGATGCGGCAGAAGGGGATGCGGTTGCTGCCGACGATCGCGACGGGACGGACGTTCTGTGCCATGGGAGACTCCGATGAAGGACGGCCTCCACGCCGTCCGGGGCCCGTCCATCATGCCACTTCGGCTTGGCGCTTGCTATGATGCGGCACGCCCACCCCCGCCGCAGCAGCGCCTCATGTCCGTGCCTTTCCCCACCTCGCACTGGCCCGCCGTCAAGATGGAGGCGCGCGCCATGCTCGGCATCGGCCTGCCCATCATCGTGCACAACCTGGCGCTGGTGGGCATGGGCCTCACCGACGCGATCATGGCCGGCCTGCTCGGCGCCAAGACCCTGGCGGCGGTCGCGGTGGGTTCGAGCCTGTGGGCGCCGGTGTTCCTGTTCTCGCTCGGCCTCATCATGGCCCAGTCGCCCACCACCGCCCACCTCTACGGCGCGGGCAAGCACGGCGAGATCGGCCGCTACGCGCGGCAGATGGCATGGATCGCGCAGCTCATGGGCTGGAGCGGCTTCCTGGCGCTGCGCCACACCGTGGCGTTCATGCAGGCCATCCACATCGAGCCCGAGCTCGTCCCGGTGACCGACGGCTACCTGCATGCGCTCGCCTGGGGCATGCCGGGCCTGTGCATGTATCAGGTGCTGCGCTTCACCAGCGAGGGCGTCGGCCGCACCCGTGTGCTGCTGGCCATCGCCTGCGGCGCTCTGTTGGTGAACGGCGTGCTGGATTACGTGCTCATGTACGGCAAGCTTGGCTTGCCAGCCCTGGGCGCAACTGGCACCGGCTATGCCACCGCCGTCACCCAATGGCTGATGTTCCTCGGCATGCTCGCCTATACCTCGCGGCGTGCGCACTACAAGCCGCTGCTGCTCTTCCAGGGTTTCGACTGGCCGCAGGCGGCGATGCTGAAGGAACTCCTGTGGCTCGGCGTGCCGATCGCGGTGAGCATCTTCATGGAGTCGAGCCTGTTCGCGGGCGTGGGCCTCATGATGGGTACGCTCGGCACCGACATCGTGGCGGCGCACCAGATCGCACTGAATTACGCTTCGTTCGTGTTCATGGTGCCCATGAGCGTGGCGCTCGCCATCTCGGTGCGCGTGGGCCACGCGCTGGGGCGCGGCGACCGGCACGAGGCGAGGCTCGCGGCCTTCACCGGCATCGGCCTGTGCCTGGGCTTCGAGGTGCTCTCGGCCTTGAGCATGGCGCTCCTGCCGCACCAGATCGTGGACTTGTACACCCGCGACGCAGCGGTGGCGGGCATCGCGGTGGGGCTGCTCTACATGGGCGCCATCATGCAGATCTCGGATGGCGTTCAGGTGAGCGCCATGGGCGCGCTGCGCGGTTACAAGGACACGGCGGTGCCGACGCTGGTGACGGTGCTGGCCTACTGGGGCGTGGGCTTCCCGCTGGCCTGGGTGTTCGGCATCCCGCTGCACTTAGGCCCCCAGGCCATATGGGCCGGGTTCATCGGCGGGCTGACGGTAGCAGCCGTGCTGCTCACGGTGCGGCTGGTGAAACTGAGCAGGGTGGCAGCCCACTAGTCGGCGACCGGGCAGGCCGCAAGCTTGCTTGAACCGGCCTCACCCGTTAGCCTCTCGCAACCTTATATATGTGAATGGGGAGACGGTCATGGCCAAGGGCAAGCTGCGCAAGGACGCGGGCCTCATCGGACTGCTGTTCGCGGGGCTGAGTTCCACCATCGGCTCGGGCTGGCTGTTCTGCCCCATGCACGCGGCGCAGATCGCCTGTCCCCTGAGCATCGGCTCCTGGGCCATCGCCGCGCTGGTGGTGGGGCTCATCGCCATGGTCTACGCGGAGCTGGGGCCCTTGTTCCCCCGCAGCGGCGGCCTCATGCACATCAGCCTCATCAGCCACGGCCGCCTGGTGGGCCGGGTGTGGAGCTGGATCCTGTTCCTGGCCTACGTGACCATCGCCCCCGTCGAGGCGATGGCGGTGGTGACCTACGCGAACGGCTACCTGCCGGGCATGGTCAACCCCGATACCGGTCTCCTCACCACCCTGGGTGTGATGGTGTCCATCGGCGTGCTGGGCGCATTCGTGGCGCTCAACTTCCTGATCCTGCGCCTGGTGCTCCTGTTCAACACCTTCGCCACCTGGATCAAGGTGTGCGCACCCATCGGCACCATCCTGGTGCTGATGTTCACGGCGCACCACCCGGAGAACTTCTCGGTCAAGGCCCACGCGACCGGCGACGTGACCAACATGTTCCTGGCGATCTCCACCGCCGGCGTGTTCTTCTCGCTGTTCGGCTTCACCCAGGCGATCCAGCTCGCGGGTGAGACCGCGGACCCGGCGCGCAACATCCCGCGCGCGGTGGTGGGCACCATCGTCACTTCCGCGATCATCTACATCCTGGTGCAGTACGCGTTCGTGGCGGCAGTGCCGCCGGAGCTCCTGGCGCAGGACGGCTGGGCCGGCCTCACCTTCAGCGGCGGCGCCACCAACGGCGTGCTGGCCTCCGGCCCCATGGCAGGCCTGGCGTTGACCCTGGGCGTCTCCTGGTGGGCAGCGGCGCTCTACGCCGATGCCATCATCTCGCCGGCCGCCTGCGGCTACATCTGGACCACCGCCACCGCGCGGGTGGTGATGGCGGCCTCAGAGGAGGAGTTCGCGCCGGAACGCCTGGCGGACATCAACCGCCATGGCACGCCCTGGACCGCGCTGATCCTCTCGTTCGTGGTGGGCTGCGTGTTCTTCTTCCCGTTCCCGAGCTGGCAGAAGCTCGTGAACTACGCCTCCTCGGCCACGGTGCTGTCCTACGGCCTCGGCTGCGTGGTGCTGCTGCGCCTGCGCCGGGTGCTGCCGGATCTCAAGCGCCCGTTCCGCCTGTGGAGCGCCTGGGCGGTGGCGCCGGCGGCGTTCATCGCCTCCAACCTGGTGATGTACTGGGCCGGCTTCGGCACCGTGAACGTGCTGTTCGCCATCATCACCGTGATCATGGCGGCCTACATGCTGCGCTTCCTGTACCTCTACACCCAGGGCCAGGAGCCTGATGAGGACCTGGCCCACGCCTGGTGGCTGATGCCGTACTTCGCCGGCATGTGGCTGCTGAGCTATTTCGGTCCCACCGAGATGGGCGGCACCGGGGCGTTCGGCATCTTCGACGGCATGTCCGCCGTGGCGGTGTTCAGCCTCATCATCCTGTACATCGCGCTCGCCACCGGTGTCGCGCCGGCGCGGGTGAAGTCCTACTACGCGAGCGTGCTCAAGAACGAGCGTTAGGCGGGATCAGCGGGACGCGGTGCCGGTGGCCGCCGCCGGCACCGGGTAGCCGTAGTCGAAGATGCCCTTGCAGGCGGCATCGCAGTCGAACATCACGTAGCGGCCCGGGGCTACTTCGATCTGGCCGGTGTAGGCGGCGTTGACGATGAAGGCGAACTTCTGGTCCTGGTAGAGGAAGTGCCCCTCCACCTCACAGGCCGCCGGCTTGTAGGCGTGCTGCAGCACCTGCGGGTCCATGACCTGGGCCTTGTGGAAGAAATCCCGGATCTGGCTGTCGGTCAGGCTGAAGCCACGGCAGGTGTCCGCTGCATGGATCCCCGCGGTAGCCACGATCACGCTCACGCGGTCGAGCACCTTCCCGTTGTCATAGATCTGCTGCACCGCCATGTCCGCGGCGGCGGCCAGGGCCGGCGCCAGCAGGAGCACGGCAAGAACGCGCGGTGCCATCAGCTGCGCATCCCCACGCCCCGGTGTAGCAGGAACAGGGCGAGCAGGTACAGCACCACCAGCGAGAGCAGGATGATGCCGTAGGCCGTGTAGATGCCGATGTCCGAGACCCCGAGGATGCCGAAACGGAACGCATTGACCATGTAGAGGATGGGGTTCGCCCGCGACACCGCCTGCAGGCCGTCCGGCAGCATGTGGATCGAGTAGAACACGCCGCCGAGGTAGGTGAGCGGCGTGAGCACGAAGGTGGGGATGATGGTCACGTCGTCGAACTTCTTGGCATAGACCGCATTGATGAGCCCGCCGATGGAGAACACCATCGCCGTGAGCAGCACCACCGAGATGGTGATGAGCGGGTGCGCCACGTGCAGGTCGGTGAACAGGAGCGCCACCGCCGTCACCAGCGCGCCCACCAGCAGGCCGCGCAACACGCCCCCCGCCACGTAGCCCATGATGATGTAGCTGTTGGGCAGGGGCGAGACCATCAGCTCCTCGATGTGGCGGCCGAACTTGGCGCCGAAGAACGAGGACACCACGTTGGTGTAGGCGTTGGTCAGCACCTGCATCATGATGAGGCCGGGAGCGATGTAGGCCATATAGTCGAAGCCGTCCATCTGGCCGACGCGTCGGCCAATCAGGCTGCCGAAGATCACGAAGTAGAGGGTGGCGGTGATGACCGGCGGCACCAGGGTCTGCACCCAGATGCGCAGCACGCGGGTGATCTCGCGGTTGACGATGGTGCCGAAGCCGACCAGGTTCTCGCGCAGGCGGCTCATGCGGCGTCTCCCTTGCGCTCGGTGAGCTTCACGAACAGCTCCTCGAGGCGGTTGGCCTTGTTGCGCATGCTGAGGACCTGTATCCCGGCGCGGGTGAGCTGCTCGAACAGCGCGTTCACGTCCTGGTCCCTGGTGACCTCCACCTCCACGGTGGTCTCGTCGGTGAGCGCGGCCTTGTAGCCCGGCAGTGCGGGCAGCGTGGCGAGCGGCTTGCGCAGGTTGAGGATGAAGGTCTCGGTGTGCAGCTTGGCCAGGAGGTCGCGGGTCGAGCCCTGCTCGACGATGGCGCCGTGATCGATGATGGCCACGCGCCGGCACAGGTTCTCCGCCTCCTCCAGGTAGTGTGTGGTGAGGATGATGCTGATGCCTTCCTTGTTGATCTTGCGCAGGAAGTCCCACATGGAGCGGCGGATCTCGATGTCCACGCCGGCGGTGGGCTCGTCCAGGATCAGGAGCCGCGGCTCGTGCACCAGCGCGCGGGCGATCATGAGCCGGCGCTTCATGCCGCCGGACAAGGTGCGCGACATGGCGTCGCGCTTCTCCCACAGCGAGAGCTGGGTCAGGTACTTCTCGGCGCGTTTGCGCGCCAGCGCACGCGGGATGCCGTAGAAGCCGGCCTGGTTCACCACGATGTCGAAGACCTTCTCGAACTGGTTGAAGTTGAGCTCCTGCGGCACCAGGCCGATGCAGGACTTGGCCGCTTCCAGCTCCCGGTCTATGTCGTGGCCGAACACCGTCACTTGGCCCGCGGTCTTGGTGACCAGCGAGGTGACGATGCCGATGGTGGTGGTCTTGCCGGCGCCGTTCGGGCCGAGCAGGGCGGTGAAGTCGCCTTCCTCCACCTCGAAGTCGATGCCCTTGAGGGCCTGCACGCCGTTCTTGTAGGTCTTAGTGAGCTTCTGGATGGAGAGGGCTTTCATGCCTGCCGGGTGTGGGGCTGCGCGAGGGGCCAAGATGATAGCAAAAAGCTGCCACCCCAAATAAGAAGGCCCGCGGCGTCTCCGCCGCGGGCCTGGATCAAGACGATCCTAAGGTGGTTACAGGACCATCAGTTCGGGTGCTTCAGGCACAGCTGGAACGTGCCGCTGCCGGAGTAGGCATAGATGTCCCACTCGTAGTAGCCGCTGGTGCCGCTGTAGTTGATGGTCTCGCTCGCCGTGGTGCCGGTGGAGGAAGCCACCACCGCCCAGCGCGAACCGTTCCACTTGTACAGGTACAGGTCGTAGTCCTTGCCGGCGGGGCCGGTGAGGATGCCCGAGTTCGTACCCGTCACGGTGGTGTGGTAGTACGTGCCGTTCGGCTCGTACACGTCGCTGCCCTGGCTTATGCTGCCGGTGTAGGCCGTGTAGCCCGAAGCGCAGCCGGTGGAGGCGTTCACGGTCACGCTCTCGGTGGCGGTGTTCGACGCCAGGCCGCCGCTGTCGGTGGCCTTGAACGTGAACGAGTCGCTGCCGGAGTAGCCGGAGGCCGGGGTGTAGGTGAAGGCGCCGGTCGCGGTGTTGGTGATGCTCACCGAGCCGTGGGCCGGGCTGGTCACCACGCTGAAGGTCAGCGAGTTGCCGTCCTGGTCCGTGGCGGCGAGCGTGCCGTTCACCGCCGTGTTGGCGGTGGTGGTCACCGAGCCGTTGCTCGCGACCGGGGCATGGTTCACCGTCGAGGTCACCGTGACGCTCTCGGTGGCGGTGTTCGACGCCAGGCCGCCGTTGTCGGTGGCCTTGAACGTGAACGAATCGCTGCCCGAGTAACCGCTCGCCGGCGTGTAGGTGAACGCACCGGTGGAGAGGTTATTGATGGTCACGCTGCCGTGGGCCGGGTTGGTGACGATGCTGAAGCTGATCGGGTCACCGTTCGGGTCCGTGGCCGACAGGGTGCCGTTCACCGGCGTGTCCTGCGCGGTGCTGATGGAACCGTTGTTGGCCGTGGGCGCGCTGTTGCCGCCGCCGCCGCCCACGATGGCGTGGGAGATGGCGCAGTTGTTGGTGTCATTGGACCAGCTGGCCTGCTCCGCGAAGGTGCCGAAGGAGCCGAAGCTCACGTTGGCGGCGCCGCCGGCAGAGCCCGGGGCGATCCACGCGCACTCGTCGGAGTTCTCTTCGCCGTTGTAGGAGGAACCCGTCTGGTTGGTCCAGCCGCCCGCCGGATACTGGTCCGACATCATCTCGTGCCACTCGTGGCCGAGCGTCATGGTCCAGCCGTCCAGGGTGCCCGGGCTGTTCACGAAGCCCACGCCGCAGCCGGCGCCGGAGTCGATGTTGTAGGGCTGGTTGCTGAACGCCAAGTCGCCGTACTGAGACGACACACCCACGTCGCCGTTCCAGTCATGCCACGCGCAGTACTGGCCCTGGTAGTTGTCAGGGTTCGTGCCCTTCGGGGACAGGATCACGTAGTAGGCGTAGCGGTTGGAGGCAGAGGTGGTGTTGCCGAAGTGGCCTGCGGCCTTCACGGCCTCCTGCCCCAGCTGGGCTGCCGTCGCCGCGGAGGGCGAGGACACCGAGTTGTCATACCACACGCCGGCGAGCACGCCGCCGGTCTGGTAGGGGACGAAGCTGGCGTTGGAGGGGCAGCTGGTGGCGCCGGACGAGACGTTCGGGCCATCGCACCACTGGGTGAGCTCGGCGGACCAGAGTTCGCCGTTGGTGCCGATGCCCTTGAACATCTGCTGCGCCGCACCGGCGGCGCCGGCGGTGTCGTTGGAGAACTTCAGGTTGCCGTTGGCGTCGGTGGTCTGGGTGCCCCACTGGGTGCCGTAGAACACCAGATACACCTTGGAGTGGCCGCTGTTCACGCCCACGTTGCCCTGGCTACCGCTGGTGCCGCCGCCATAGCTCAAGGTGCGGGTGCTGGTGGCCAGGATGGACTGGTGGCGGGCCCGCCACTGCTTCATCTTCTGGTGGACGTCACGGGTGGGGATCACGCCGTGGCGATAGGGATGCCCGTAGGCGGGCGAGTAAGGGTTGCTGATCTTGCTGGTGGGATGGGACGTGAGCGCCTGTGGGGCGCCGGCCCAGCTGGTCACGGCCACCAGGCCGAGCGCCAGACCGGCCGCTGTCAACATGGAACTCTTCATATAACCCCCGAGTTGGTGTTACGCCCACGCGCGCCCACGTCACCCGTTTTCCCGCGGGCGGCGGAGGGCACACGGAGGCGCGTGCTGCAAACAGCTCCACCGGGGGTGTGCCCGAAATGGGCACACAAGACCCCTGCCTCCGGGATGCTCTGATAGCGCGGTCCCGGCGAAACGAGCGGAGCCATGACTTGTGGCCGCTGATCCCCTTCCTTGGGTTTCCAGCGGTTGCCGGGAGTCCTCATTGGGACGCGGCCACAGCGCTTGACTATAGACAAAGCCCCCTGGAATCCCAGGGGTTTTTGACAGAATGACCGACGAATTGAATTCGGTGAAAATGCGCTTCGTTTCTCGAATCTGCGGTGTGGGAAGATGCATCACCGGGTGTACATACACGCGGTTCGGCGCGTCCCGGCTGTACGATGCGGGCTGCAGGAAATCACCGTCTTTGGACGCGAGGGACCCGAGTGGAACGTGCTGCAAGCAAGCGCCTGAGGCTGCGCGACAACAGGCTGACCCGCCACATCGTGGACCTCTTGAAGCAGGGCATCACGCCCCACAAGATCGCGCTGGCGGTGGTGCTGGGCGCGCTGCTCGGCATGGCGCCGGTACTCGGCACCACCATCATCTCCTGTACGGTGGCGGCGCTGGCGCTCAGGCTCAACCTGGCGCTGATCCAGATAGTGAACAACCTGGTCTATCCGCTGCAGCTGCTGCTGCTCATCCCCTTCGTGCAGGCGGGGCAGTGGCTGTTCCGCCAGCCGCCCATGCCGCTCTCCGTGAGCCAGATCCTGGGCATGGTGAAGGCGGATTTCTGGGGCAGCCTAGCGGCACTCGCGGGCTACACGCTGCACGGCGCCGTGGCATGGCTCCTGTTCTCAGCCATCGCCGGCCCCATCAGCTACTTCCTGATCCTTTTCCCGCTACGCCGGGCCATGGCCCGCAAGGACTAGCCCTTCAGGTACTTCGCGTACCAGTCCACGTAGCGCTTGTAGCGGTCGAGGATGTAGCTCGGCCGCGTCAGGCGGTGGTACTGCCCCGGGTAGATCACGAGCCCGGTCGGCACCTTCAGACTCTGCAGCGCCTCATACATCTGTTCCTGGTTGAGCAGCGTCACGTTGAAGTCGCTGGCGCCGCCCAGGAACAGGGTCGGCGTCTTGATGCGGTCCGCGTGGTAGTAGGGGTAGGAGACCTTCATCCAGGTGTCCAGGTCCTTCCACGGCACGCCCAGCTCGTTCTCGTAGTCGCGGATGTACTGGTCGGTGCCGAAGCCCGCCAGGATGTTGGAGATGGAGGCGCCGCTCACCGCCGCCTTGAAGCGGCTGTCGCTCGCGATCACGTAGTTGGTGAGCATGCCGCCGTAGCTCCAGCCGCCGACGCCGAGGCGCTCCGGGTCGGCGATGCCGCGCCGGATCATCTCGTCCACCGCGGCGCGCACGTCCTCAACGTCCTTGCCGCCCCAGCTCGCGTAGATACCCATGGCATAGGGCGTGCCGCGGCCGGTGGAGCCGCGGTAGTTGGTGGCCACCACCGCGTAGCCGTTTGCCGAGAAGAGCTGCCAGTTGAAGTCGAACTCCGCCTCGGACTGGGACTGGGGCCCGCCGTGGTTGAAGGAGATGAGCGGGTAGCGCGTGCCCTTGCTGTAGCCGGCGGGGTAGGTGAGGAAACCGTGCACCTCGGTGCCGTCGGCGCTCTTGAACGCCACTTCCTCCACCTTGGCGAGGTCCAGGCCCTTCAGGAACGCCGTGTTCTGGCGGCTGAGCGCGCGGCGCTTGCCGCCTTCCCAGGCGTAGACCTCGCGCGGCTGCGCGGGCGAGCTCCACAGCATCGCCACCTTGCCGGCGGCGGCGTCGAACTCCGGCAACGCGCCTTCCATGCCGCTGAGCTCGGTCAGGTTCCCGCTCGCGGCATCCACCTGCGCCAGCACCGTGTGCCGGTCCTGTTCCAGCCGCACCAGGATGCGGCGGCCGTCGGCGCTCCACTGCGGCGAATAGACGTTGCGGTCCAGCTTCGCCGTGAGCACGCGCGGCTCGCCGCCGGTGGCCGCGATCACCGCCAGCGAGTCAGCGGCGTACTCGATCTCCTTCACCGGGCCGCCGTGCAGATAGGCGATGGACTTGCCGTCCGGGCTCCAGGCGGGCGGCGACTCCCAGTCCGGGTTCGCGTCCGCTTCGGGTGAATGGGTGAGCTGGCGCTCAGCGCCGCCCGCGGCCGGGATGACGTACACGTCCCAGTCGTCGCTGCGGTCCGGGTCCTCGCCGCGCTTCGTCACGTAGGCGATGGACTTGCCGTCCGGCGAGAACGCCGGCAGCAGCTCGTCGTGGACGCCGGTAGTGAGCTGCTTGGGTTCGCCGCCATCCAGGTCCAGCAGGAACAGGTGGGTGCGCCGCTCCGTGAGGTAGCCGGTGCGGTCCTCCTTGAAGTAGTAGCGGGTGATGACGATGGGCGGCGGCGCCTCATCTTCCTTGGCGTGGGCAGCCGGGTCCGCGTCGCGCACCACCAGCACCAGGTGCCGGCCGTCCGGCGCCCAGGCGTAGTCTTCCACGCCGCCCTTGAGCTCCGTGAGCCGGCGCGCCTCGCCGCCGGCGAGGTCCATGAGCCAGAGCTGGTCGCCGTCCTGGTCATCGCCGCCGCGGCCGGAGAGGAACGCGAGATGGCGGCTGTCCGGGCTCCAGCGCGGCGAGTACTGGCTCTTGTCGCCGAAGGTGAGCTGCCGCTCCTCCGAGCCGTCCCATTTCGCCAGCCACAGGTTGGTGGCGCGCTTGTCCTTGTCGAGGTCCGTGGTCCGCACCGTATAGGCCACCCAATGCCCATCCGGCGAGAGGCGTGGGTCGTCCACCTCGTGGAGCGCGGCGAAGTCCTTGGGTTGCAGCAGGTGCGCCTCGGCGGGCAGCGCGACGGTCATCAGGGCGAGGAGGCACGGCAACAGGCGCATGGAGGTCTCCGGCGTCGTGAGGTTGTTCAGTCGATCGGCATCCCAGGGGGCTGCTTGGTGAAGTCTTCCGGGGAAGGCTTGCGGGTGAGGCGGTACACGCCCTCGCGCACGATGCGCTTGAGCACGATGTCGACGAGCGTGGTCTGGTTGGGCTTGATGAAGTCCTTCAGGTGCCGCGCGTCGGTCTTGAGCATGGCAGGCTGGTAGAGCACGAAGCCCGACTGCGGGAAGGGGATGACGCGCAATCCCAGGCTGCCGGCGGAGGGCAGCGCGGGACGGATCTGCCGGTCCCCGTGCATTACCGGCGCGGCGCCCAGCAGGCGCGCGGCGTTCACGTAGTAAACGATGCAGCCCGGATCCAGGTGGTTGCGCTGGCGGTCCACGAAGAACCCCGGCGGCAGGTGGTTGGGGTTGTCCTGGGGGCCCGCGGTGAGCACCACGTCGAAGTCCTTGACCGGGTTGCCCTCGTCGTCGCGCACGCGGAACACCAGCATGCTGCAGGGGTCGTGGATGAGCTGGTGGTCGAAGCCGGTGACGGGCTTGCGGTCCTCCACCCGCTGGCGCTCCTGGGTGGCGGCGGTGAGCGCCGCGAACTCGTCGAAGGCGCGCGCGTAGCCCGCCATGTCCGCGACGGCGAGTGCCTTCAGCAGTGCGTCCACGGTGGGATGCGGCGCGTCGCCCTCCGGCACGCTGCGCACGATACCCATGCGCACGTCCGAGTGGCACACACCCGGAATCACCGCGAACGGCACCGCCGGCGGCAGCCGCGGCGTGTCTGCGCTGAGGCGCGGTGCGCTGAAGCCGAGCTTGGATTGCTTGTCCGGCAGTGGCGCCTGCTGGGTGAGCCTGAGGTGCGTGAAGTTGAGGTTCGCGGAGGCGACGCGGACCGCACCGTCGGAGCCGGTCTCGCCGCTGTAGCTGTTGACGAAGTCATAGAGCAGCGGGTCGTGGGACTGGCCCGCGAGCACGAAGGGGAACATGCCGTCGGGGCCGATGAGCCCCGCGCCCTTGTCCAGCCACTCCAGGTTCAGGGTGAGGCTCTGGGCGCTGCCGAGCTCGAGCCAGTCCAGCACGCCGGTGCCCACGTCCACGCCCTCGAACCAGGCGCTGCGCAGGCGCGAGAGCTTGGCGAGACCGAGCTGCACCAGCGCCGAGCCGAAGTTGGCCGGCGCCAGCATCACGAGGTGACTCATGGGGCAGCGGCGCTTGTCCTTGTCGAGGTAGTAGCGCTGCAGCCAGCTCCTGATCACCGGCCCCCCGGTGGAGTGGGTGATGCAGGCGAAGCGGCGGCCCTTGGCGAGGTCCTCGCCCAGCTCCCGTTCCAGCGCCGCCTGGAAGGCGCGCGCGATGTCCGGGATGCCGACCTCGTTGTGGAAGCTGATGTATTCCGAGAGCCAGATCTCCTTCACCTCGAGGCCGAGCTCGGGACGGCGTTTGGCCTCGCGCTTCAGGCGCTCCGGCAGGCCGCCGTAGGTGGAGGTGTCGCGCACGCTCCAGCCGTGCACCAGGAGGACGAGGCGTTTGTCGCGGGACATGGGGCGGGACGTTCCTTCGCATGGGGGCGGCCCTTGAAAAGGGGGCCGACAGACATATTAAGCCCTGGCGGGCGCCCGGCGTTATGATGTCGGTCACTCGCGCCTCTTACATATATAGGGAGTGCATCATGGCCAGCCTGCGTACCGCCGCCCGCGTCCTCATCCTGGGCCTCACCGCCGGAGCGATGCTCGCCCTCTCGGGCTGCGGCATCAACAACATCCCGCGCTACGACCAGCAGGTGAAGGCCGCCTGGGGCCAGGTGCAGAACGAGTACCAGCGGCGCGCGGACCTGGTGCCGAACCTGGTGGCCACGGTGAAAGGCTACGCCGCCCACGAGGACAAGGTGCTGGACGAGGTGACCGAGGCCCGTGCCAAGGTGGCACAGATGCAGGTGCCGCCGGACATCCTCACCAATCCCCAGGCCTTCAAGACCTTCGAGCAGAACCAGGGTCAGCTCACCCAGGCGCTGTCGCGCCTGCTGGTAGTGACCGAGAACTACCCCAACCTCAAGGCCAACGAGAACTTCCTCTCGCTGCAGTCCCAGCTGGAGGGCACCGAGAACCGCATCGCGGTCTCGCGCCGCGACTACATCCTGGCGGTGCAGCAGTACAACACCGAGCTCACCACCATCCCGGGCCGCTGGTACCGCGCCATGTTCTATGGTGACAAGCAGGTGATGCAGAGCTTCAACGCCTCGGAAGCGGCCCAGGAAGCTCCCAAGGTAAAGTTCTAAGAACCTAGATGTCCCTTCGTCTCAAGTCCCTGGCCGCCGCGCTCCTCTGCGCGGCGGCCTTCTTGCTTCCGGGTGCCGCGTCGGCGGCAGACGCCTCCATGCCGCCGTTCCCGGCCTTGAGCGGGCCGGTAGTGGACGAGGCAGGATTGCTCTCCGCCGGCACTCGCGACGAGCTTGACCGCACGCTGCGCGCCTTCGCCGAGAACAGCGGCGACCAACTGGTGGTGGTGACGGTGTCGACCTTGGATGGCTACCCCATCGAGTATTGGGGCTACGAGCTCGGCCGCCACTGGGGCATCGGCGCGAAGGACAAGAACACCGGCGTGCTGCTGATCGTGGACCGGGACGAGCGCAAGGTGCGCATCGAGGTGGGTTACGGCCTCGAAGGCACGCTGACGGACGCGCTCTCGGACGACATCATCCGCAACACCATCCTGCCGCGCTTCAAGCAGGGCGACTACGACGGCGGCATCAGCGCCGGCGTGGACGCGATCCGTGCCGTGCTGGGCGGCCACGCCGACGAAGTGCGCCACGAGAAGCGCAAGGACAGCGCCTCCACGTTCTTCCTCATTCTGTTCCTCATCTTCATCCTGGTGAACGTGCTGCGCGCCGGCTTCGGGCGGCGCCCGAGCGGACGCCTGTTCTGGCTGTGGTGGCTGCTCGGCAGCATGAACAGCGGTCGTGGTCGCGGTGGCTGGGGCGGCGGCGGTTTCGGCGGAGGCGGCGGGTTCTCGGGCGGCGGTGGATCATTCGGAGGAGGCGGCGCCTCCGGGAGCTGGTGACATGATCCAGTTCAGCACTGACGACAAGCAGAAGATCAGCGCTGCCATCCAGGCGGCGGAGCGGCGCACCAGCGGCGAGTTCGTGGCGGTGGTGGCGCGTCGCGCCGACCCCTATTCTTCCATCGCGCTGCTCTGGGGCGCGGGCCTGGCACTGCTCTTGCCCGCGCTGCTGCTGTTCCTGCCCACTGGCCTGCGCT
>DATAHN010000106.1:0-9834 GCA_036263155.1 Gammaproteobacteria bacterium
GCCAATGCCCTCAAGGCCACGGTGGTCAACAACACGGGCCTCATCGAAGCCAAATCATTAACCGCCTCCAAGGGCCACATCTACCTCACCGCCACCGGCGGCAACATCGAGAACGCGGGTAACCTCACCGCGGCGGCCGACCACGGCGGCGTGGCCGGCGGCGACATCATCCTCAAGGGCGATGGCCGTACCACCCTGACCCAGGCCTCCCTCATCGACGCCTCCGGACAGGGGGCCAAGGGCGGCCATCTCGAAGTGTCCGGCGACACCATCAAGGTGCGGGGCATCGCGAATCTCGGTCACGGCGGCGACCTCCTGCTCGACCCGGGCCACATGCAGATCGTCGCTGGCAGCGGCAGCAACTTGGGTAATCCCAGCAACAGCACCAGCGCCGGCACCATCGGCGTCAACTTCATCCAGACCCAGCTCAATGGCGGCAACGATGTGACCATCGAGGCCGAGAACCTGGTGGACGCCTCCAGCAACGTACATGCCATTACTGCCACCACTACCGTGGCCAATGGCGGCGGCGGTGACCTCGAGATCGATACCGGTACCAACGGTACGGTCAACCTCAAGGGCGTCAGCATCAACATCGCCGGCGCCTTCACCGCCTCCATGGGCTACGGCAGCTTCGGCTTCCTGCAGGCGGGCAGCATCGACCTGCATGGGATCAATCCGTCCGGTTATGTGCACCTGACGCGTGCCTCCAGCGCCGCCGGCGCCATCACCAAGTATTCGGCCAAGACCACCAAGGGCCACCTCAGCATCACGGGTCCGCAGCTCTCCAGCACCGAGAGTGGCGGCGGGGCCGGCCTGGCCCTCAAGGCCAAGACCGACCTGAACCTCGGCATCGACATCGGCGGTGTCTCCACCGGTACCTTCGGGGGAGACGTGACCCTGGTCGGCGCCAACGTCAGCGATGGCGGCCACCGCATTCATGCCAACGGCGACATCCACGTCACCGGCAGCAACGGCTATGTGAATCTCGGCGACGTCCATGCCCAGAGCGGCGACGTGACCATCACCGATATCACCGGCAAGGTGTTCGTGGACACCGTGAATGCGGGTCACGATGTGGCCATCAACGCCAAGGGCCAGACCCTGAGCTTCGGCACCGCCAGCGGCACCATCGTGAATGCCGGGAATGACGTGAGCCTGACCGCCAAGACCATCCAGCAGGGCGGTGATGCTGGCGTCACCGTCAACGGCGGCGCGATCCTCTCGATGGGCGCCGGTGGCGACATCACCATCAAGGGCACCATCGCGCTCAACGCCCGTTCGTCCGCCAGCCCTGTCTCCCATGCCGCCGCGCATCATCTGCAGTTGAGCGCCGGCGGCGACATCAAGACCGACCATAGCCTCATCAATGGCGTGGGTGGGATATCCATCATCGGCGATCACCTCATCTACACCGGCAAGGGCAAGACCTTCACCGTCTCCGCCGGCTACGGCGACCTGATCCTCGAAGCCTCCATCGGCAGCGCCAACGCGGGCGTCAAGTACAACGTGAACCTGGCGGACCAGGGCTACGGCATCTTCATCCAGCGCTCCATCTATACCGGCAGCACCGCCCAGGGCGCGGCAGCCAACATCACGGCGACCGAGACCGATACGGGCACTCCTGCTTCGGGCATCTACGTGGGTAGCGGGGAGAGCGGCAACGTGACCTTGTCCGCGAAGGGCAACGCGACCTTGACCGGCCGCAACGTCCGCATCGGTGATATCGACCCCGGTACCGAGGGCAAGGTCACCATCAAGGCCGGTGGCGACATCGGCATCACTGCCACCGGCGGCAGCTCGACCGGCACCGTATATATCCGTGCCGAAAACGCCACTGCCAGCAACAACTCCGTGGACCGCTCCATCCTGATCCAGGCGGGCGGTGACCTCGATATCCACGGCCATGCCGTGACCGTCAACGCCGGCGGTGCCGTCGCTCATGCCGGCGGGTTCACCAATGCCACCGCCAAGGCCAACGCCAGCGTCACGCTCAAGGCTGGCGGCAACGTCGGCATCACGGCGGATGGCGCGGCCAACATCTCCGCCAGCACAGCCTTCGCCAATGCCCTTGGCAGCAGCGGCCTCACCCGCACCGCCACCGCGGATGCGAGCGTGAACATCACGGCCGGCAAGGCCATCACCATCACTGGCAACAATGTCAGGGCCAGCGCCGGCTACGGCGTCGCCCAGGCTTCGGCGGGTGAGGGTGCCATCGACACCGCTATCGCGAATGCCAACATCAACCTCAAAGCCGGGACCCACATCGGCCTGGACGCCACCGGCAGCGGCAGCAACGGTCAGCTGATCATCCATGGCGGCAACAACGCCGGTTCCAACGGCTATGCCCTGAACAACGGTTCCGGCAAGGCTGCGGCCACCGCCCATGCGGATGTGAACCTCACCACCAAGACCAGCATTGCGCTCCAGGGCAAGGCGATCATCGTGCAGGCGGGCGCCAGTGCGGGTCGAGGCTCTCCCAGCCATTCGTTCGTGCGGACCATCAGCGGCGGCAGTGCCGACCTCGTCACCACGGCCAACGTGAACCTCACCGCCAAGACCGGCATCAGCCTCGCCGGCAGCGTCGAGGGCGGCGCCGTGACGGTGCAGGGCGGCAACACGCTGGGTGAGGGCGCCGGCGCCCTTGCCGACGTGGGCAAGGCAAGCGAGGAACTCCAGGCGCGCGTCAACTTCAAGACCACCACCGGCGCCGTCTCCCTCACCGGTTTCAGCGTCTTCATCAATGGCGGCAACAGCACCGGGTATGGCGCCTTCGGCACCGGTGCGGAAGGCGGCCAGGCCACTTTCGACGCCGATGCAGGCGTGAGCCTCGTCGGCGCCAGCGTCTTCATCAACGGCGCGACCGGCGTGACCCTCCATGGCGGCAACCGTGCCGGCGCAGACATGGACCTCCATGCTGCTACCTCGGGCTCCGCGCTCGCGGACGTCAGCTCGCGTGTGGACATCGGTGCCACCGCCGGCGGCATCAGCGTGATCAGCGGCCAGTTCATCCAGCTGCGCGGCGGCAGTGGGGCGGGATCGTTCAGCGCTGCCCCTTCGGCCAGTCCCAATGTGACAGCTGCCGAGAATGGCTACGCCAGTCTCACGGCCAACGGCGGCCTGGGCCTCACCGCCACGGCCGGCATCGCCCTGCTGGCGGGCTCGGGCGCCAACCTCACCATCTCCGGCGGCAATAGCGCGGCGCGGAACCAGGGGCTCGTCGCCTCCTACGGCGGCATGGCCAAGGTCGACGCCACGAGCCGCGTGGACATCACGGCCGGCGGTGTCTTCACCGCCACCGGCAACACCGTCGACGTCTTCGGCGGCAGCAACGCTGCCCGCTCCGCGACGGTGCAGGCGAGCAAACTTGGCTTCGCGAGCAGTAGCAGCAGCGGCACCCCCGCGCTGGCGGCTCTTACGGGTGATGCGGGCGTCAGCATCAAGGCCGGCAGCGCCACCCTCGAGGGCAACTTCGTTGAGCTGAAGGCGGGTAACCGCGGCGCATACCTCGGCATGGCTTCCGCCAGTTCCGGCGGTTCCGCCACCATCACAGGCAAGTCCAACCTGGACGTGACCGCCACCGGCGCCGTAAAGCTTCTGGCCCACGGTCCGGCTGCCCTCATCCTCGCGGGCAGCTCAGTCGCGGGTGGGACGGTTTCCAACGCGTCGGCTGGGCCCTCCTCGTCGAGTGGTTCACACGTGTTCCGCACCGGCGCTGCGGCCTTCGGGGGCGTGGCTAGCGTCTCCGGTGCCGGCAACCTCAACATCACCGGCGGCTCCGTGACCGTGACCGCCGACACCGGCGCGCTGATAGTCGATGGCGGCTATGGCGCCGGCCATCTCATGGCGGCAGTGGCCGCGTCCGGCGGCTCTGCGGCCGTGGATGCCCAGGCCGCGGTCTCCATCACCGCCAAGACGGGCAACATCGCCTTGCGTGGCCATACCCAGGTGCAGGTGCAGGCGGGCTCCAACATCGGTGGCGGCGAGAGCCACGGCTTCGACCGCGGCGGCAGCTTAGGCAGCAGCGTCTTCAGCATCGACTCGGGCTTCGTGACGAACTATGCCCAGGCCCAGGCGGGCGCGGGCGCCAAGGCCGGCCTGAGCGCGAACGCGGGCATCAGCCTCTCTGCCACCGGCACTCTGAGCCTCACCCAGGACAGCGGTTCCACCGGCGCGCTGCTTGTGGATGCGGGCAGTAACGTGGGCCGCAACGTGCGTACCCTCGCCAGCGCCGGCGGCTCGGTGGACGTGGACTTGAGATCCGCCATCAGCATCCAGGCCGGCGGCAAGGTGAGTCTGACCGGTCGCAACGTGTTCCTGCAGGGCGGCAACAACGCCATGGGCGGTGCATTTGGCGCGGTCCACGTGACCGGCTCTTCGCAGTGTACGAGCTCGGGTTGCACGCGCACCACTTCCTCCAGTTTCACGCCGCCGGACGGCCAGACCGCCAAGGGTGCCGGCAGCAAGACGAACCTGAGCGCCAACGTATCCGTGAGCGTCAAGGGCAACAGCGTGGCGGTGGCTGCCAACAACCTTCTCGACATGAACGGAGGCAATAATGGCGCCGCTGTCGCTCTCATCAGCGGCAGCAATGGCGGCGCGGCCGCCATGGGCGTGACCAACGGGATCAACCTGGCTGCGGCCGGTGCCATGACCCTAAAAGCGGGACACGTGGTCGAACTGGTTGGAGCGAACGATTCCGGCCGGTCAGCTAACGTGACGGCGGGCGGCAACAACGCCTCTGCGAAGCTGGCCACCACCGGCGGCATAAACATCACTGCTGCGACGCTGGCGCTCGCCGCCGGCAGCGGCGAGGCTGGCACCGCCAGCATCGACCTCGCAGCCGGGGGCAGCGCCGGCTACGGCGCGCAGGTGTTCGCCAACAACAACGCCAAGGCCAGCCTGAGCGGCAATGGCGGAGTGAGCATCACCGTCAAGAACGGCTTCAGCGCTGCGCTGCTGGGTAGCCGCGGCGGCTCTACCAATGCCACCCTCCGGATGGATAACGGCGCGAGCCTGGGTGCGAGCGCCAGCGCTTCCGCGGGCACCAACGGCGTGGCCACCATCAAGGAAGATTCCAGCGTCAACATCAGCGTGACCGCCGCGGGCGGCACCCTGACCTTGTCCACCGGCAACAACGACACCGGCAGGATCCTGGTGGGCGGCGACGGTTCCGATGGTTATGGCGCCCAGGTGACGGCGTTCCATGGCACCGCCAGCATGGACGTCTCCGCCAACGTCAACCTCGCCGCCAAGGGCGCGGTGACGATGGATGCGGTCAACATGAAGATCGGTGGCGGGGACTCCAATGCTTCCCAAGCCGAGGCCTCCGCGGGGGCCGGCGGCAAGGCGATGCTGCATGCCCGTGACAACGTCAGCATCACCGGCGGCACCGTCAGCCTCGGTGCCGACGACCTGACCGTCTACGGCGGCGGGCAGAGCAACGGCCGCTCCGTGGCCGTGCACGCCCAGGACGGCGGCAGCGCCAGCCTGGACGTGAGTGCGGTGACCACCCTCAAGGCCACCGCCGGAGCCCTGACGCTCCATGCCGACAGCGACATGAGCATCGCTGCTGGCCTTGTGGACAGCGGCTTCAACGCGCATGTGAACGCTTCGGCAGGCGATGCCAAAGCCACCTTCAACCTCAACGACAGCGTGGTGCTCAGCGCCACCGGGGCCGTGAGCCTCACGGCGGGCGGCGACATGAGCATCGGCGGCAACACTGCCGGCGCCGCAGGCTTCTCCGCCAGCATCAGCGCTGGCGCCCATGCCAGCGCGGCCATGAACCAGACCGAGAAGGTGAGCATCAGTGCCGGCGGGACACTCACCATCGCGGCCGACCATCAGATGAGCCTGTCTGGCGCGGACAGCCTGGGCCGGAGCGTGGCGGTGCTCGCCGACGGGGCAGGGGCCAAGGCTGCCTACACCGGCGACGGCGTGCTCACGCTCTCTGCCAACACCATCAAGCTCTCGGCGAGCAGCATGTTCGTCGACGGCGGCGCCAATGCCGCCTCCAGCGGCTATGCGGCCGCCAAGCACGGCGGTTCCGCCACGCTGAAAGTCGACAGCGGACTGCGCTTCACCGCGGTGAATGGCTTCAGCGCCAAGCTCACCGGCGTCGGTGCGTCCAGTCACCAGGTTGATCTGGAGATCTATAGCGGCGGCGAGACCGCTTATCAGGCGTTGGCCAGCACCTCCAATGCAGCCAGCAAGGCGCTGATCAATGCCGCCTCCGGTGTGGACATCAGCGTCACCGGCGCCACCGGCACCGTCAGCATCACCACCGGCAACGTGCTGAACACCTACCTCTACCTGGGCGGCTCCAATAGCGCCGGCAGGAGCGCGGCGGCCCAGGCCCATGGCGGCGGCACTGCCAACCTCACGGTGGACAACGACTTCAACCTGAGCGCCAAGGGCGCCGTCACCATCGCTGCGGCGCATGGTTCGGCTTCCCTGGTGGGTGCCTATGACGAGAATGGATATAACGCATCCGCTTCTGCCAACGGCGCCGGCAAGGCGGCGACCACCATCGGCAGCAGCCTGAACATCACCGGCGGCAGTGTCACCGTGACCGCCGGCAAGGACCTCTTCGTGATCGCAGCTCGCGACTCGAACGGCAGGTTCATGGACGTGGTCGCCCACAACGGCGGCTCAGCCAACGTCACCCTGAACGCAGGTCTCGGCATCACTGCCACCGGCATGCTGAAGATGACCGCGGGCAGCGACATGTCCATCACCGCGGCCCAGGCGAGCGACGGTCGCTCCGTGGGTGTGCAGGCGGATCACGGCGGCGCCAAGGCCAACGCCAAGGTCAACAGCACACTGTTGTTGAACGGTAAGACCGGCATCGGGCTGGTCGCCGGCGGCAACCTCTCGCTCAACGCTGGCAGCGCAGAGGGCGCCAATGGCTCGAACGCCGGTGTCAACGCCAGCTTCAACGGCCGGGCCAACTTCACCGACAACCAGACGGCGAGCATCGTCACCCCCGGCGCCTTCAGCGCCAAGGCCGGCGGCGTGCTCGAACTCTCCGGCGCCTCCAGCTTCGGCCGCAATGCCAACGTCTCCGCCTCCCGCACCGGCGCAAAGGCCGGCGCGAACTTCGACGGCACCCTGACCGTCAACGCCGGCAGTGTCGCGCTGACGGCGGGTTCCACCGTCAACGTGTTCGGCGGCTTCGAGGCTGGCTCGGGAGCCGACATGCAGGCTTCCTTCGGCGGCTCGGCCCAGCTGACAGCGAACACTGGCGTCGAGATCGATGCCAAGAACGCCGTCACCCTGACCCTCTCTGGCACAGGCAGCGGCGGCAACATCGGCATCTCCGGCGGCGGGTTTGCCGCGGGCGATGCGTTCTTCAATATCGGCAGCAGCAGCGGCGGCGGCCGCACCGGCAAGGTCGGAATGACCGTGGACTCCGGCGTGGACGTGAACGTGAGCGGCGCCACTGGCACCATCACCCTCAACGCCGGCAGCCATGACGGTGCCTCCGTTTACGTGGGTGGTGCCGTGGCCCAGGCCGGATCGCTCAGCATGCTGATGGAGGGCGGCAGCGCTGCGCTCACCGCAGACGGCAGCGTCAACCTGAGCGCGAAGGGCGCTGTCACCCTGAATGCCGGGGCCGACGGCAACCTCAAGGTCTATGGCGCCGGCGGCGCGGCCCACAGTGCCGACATCGGTGCTGCCAACGGCGCCCATGCCAGCGTCACCATCGACAATGGCACCACCATCAGCGGCGGCATCGTGACCTTCAATGCCGGTGCCGACATCGGCCTGTTCGGCGGCGGCATCAGCAACGGCCACAGCGTCGGCGTGCACGCCGTGTCCTCCGGCTCCGCCACTCTCAGCCTCAACGGCGGCGTGAGCATCACCGCCACTGGCGCGCTCATCGCCAAGGCCGGCGGCAACCTGAACGTGACCGCCAATTCCGGCAGCAGCCTGCCCGGCAACATCGCGAGCCACGCCAGCGTCACCGCGTCCCACAGCGCCAATGCGCTGCTCACCGCCAGCAACACCGTGAGCATCACGGCGGCGGCGGTGTCCCTCACTGCCGGCGACAACCTGGCGATCACGGGCGGCGCGGCCCAGGGCAGGAGCGCCGCGGTCGTTGCCATCAACAGCAGCGATCATGCGGCCATGTCGCTCGAGGGCGGGGTGGACATCACCGCGACCGGCGCAGTGACCCTCACCGCCGGCGGTAACGTCAGCCTCTTCGCCGGCAGCCAGGCCGCGCTGAGCGTCTTCGTGGGCGCCAGCCATTCCCTGGCCAGTGCCACCGTGAGTGTGGATGATTCCGTGAAGATCCAGGCTGGCGGGGCGTTCAAGGCAGTCGGCGCGAGCTTCTCCGCCTCCGGGGGCGGCGGGATGGGCGTGGATGCCGAGGTCAGCGCCTTCGGCTCCAATGCCCACGCGACCCTCGATCTCACCGGCAAGGTGAGCGTGGCCGCAAGCGGCATCACCGTCACCGCCGCCAGCGGCGGCGTCGATATCGGCGGCGCCGACGCCATGGGCGCGGATGCCAGCATCTCAGCGCTGGAAGGTGGCGTGGCCCTGTTCCAGGCCGATGGCGGCATCGCTCTGTCCGCCACGGGCGCCATCAAGCTCACCGCCACCGGCGGGGATGTGCAGGTCGCGGGTGGTAGCGGCGCCTTCATCTTCGGCATGCCGACGGTGCGCGCGGGCCTGGGTTCCTCGCCCTCGCTCGGCTCCGGCACGGCAAGCTACGTGAACCACAGTGCCGTGACCATGGACGCGGGCACCAAGCTCAACGTCAAGGCGTCGGACAACGTGTTCATCTCCGGCGGCTTCGCTCAGTTCGTGAACCTCGAGGCTGCCAACGGCGGCACCGCCAACGCCAGCGTGGACGCCGGCATCAAGCTCAGTGCTGGCGGCAAGGTGAGCCTCACGGCCACCACCGGCTCGGTGGAGGTCTTCGGCGGCGGGGTCAACGGCATCCTGGCCAACGTGTTCCCGTCGGCGGGCGCCACCACCAGCGCGGCGAACATCCCCGCTGGTCCTAACGGCGGTATCCTCACCGGCAACCTCGACACCGCGGTGAGCATCACCGGCGGCAGCGACGTGGCCCTGAAGGCGGGCGGCGACGTCATCGTCGGCGCGGGCCTGGGCGCGAACCTGCAGGTCGGCGCCATGCGCACCGTCAGCTCAAGCGGCGGCCTCTCGTTCCTGGGCGCGGCCTGGGGCGGCGGTTCCGCCGACCTTAGCGCGAACATGGATGCGACCATCAGCGCGGGCCATAACCTGGTCCTGACCGCCGGCACTGGCGGCAGCGGCGACTTGCAGGTGAACGGCCTCGGCCAAAACCTCGCCTCGTCCTTCTTCATCAACGAGGTGGCGGTGCGCGGCGGGTCCAGCCAGGCCGTGGCGAACCTGAGCCTGGATGGCAATGCCACCCTCAGCGCCGCTAATGACATCGTGCTCAATGCCGCCGGCAACGCCTCCATCGTGGGCGGCGCGGTGAACAACGTGCGCGCCGACCATACCCGTGGCGACATCTCGCTCACGGGCTCGGCCAACGCGAGCATGCATGCCGGGCACGACGTGGTGATCAACAAGGTGACCGGCAGCCTCACGGTGGCAGGCACCGGCGTCAACTCCTCCCACAGCGGCTTCTTCCTGGTGGACGCCTTCGGCAGCACCGGCCAGGCCACCACCGTGGGACACGGCGATGCCGCCATCGTCGCCGGCAATGACATCCGCACCGTCAACACCCTGGGCGGCGACCTCAATGTGGTGGGAGGCCAGAGCATGTTCGTGGTGGCCTTGGGTAGCTCCAACGGCGCCAGCAACACCGCCACCGGCACCGCCGACGCATCCCTGAGC
>DATAHN010000107.1:0-28640 GCA_036263155.1 Gammaproteobacteria bacterium
TCAACTTGTCGGTGTTGTCCATTTCCACCGTCATGTTCGCGCAATAGAACTCGGCGGTGTAATGGACCTTGAGCCACGCGGTGTGATATGCCAGCAACGAATACGCTGCGGCGTGCGACTTGTTGAAGCCGTAGCCCGCGAACTTCTCCATCAGGTCGAAGATCTCGTCGGCCTTGCCCGCATCGATCGCCTGCTTGGCCGCACCGTCGCGGAAGATCTCCCGATGCTTGGCCATCTCCTCGGGCTTCTTCTTGCCCATGGCCCGACGCAGCAGGTCGGCGCCGCCCAGCGAATAGCCGGCGAGCACCTGCGCGATCTGCATCACCTGTTCCTGATACAGGATCACGCCGTACGTCGGCGCGAGCACCGGCTTCAGGTCTGGATGCAAGTAGTCGATCGGGCCAGTCGTCTTGCCGTGCTTGCGATCGATGAAGTCGTCCACCATACCGGACTGCAGCGGGCCGGGGCGGAACAGCGCCACCAGCGCCACGATGTCCTCGAAGCGGTCCGGCTTGAGGCGGCCGATGAGGTCGCGCATGCCGCGGGATTCCAGCTGGAACACCGCGGTGGTCTGGCAGCGCTTGAGCAGCGAGTAGGTGGCGACGTCGTCCATCGGCAGCGCGCCCATTTCCAGCGGTGGCTCGCCGCGCGCGACCCGCTCGCGGTTGATGGAGTGCACCGCCCAGTCGATGATGGTGAGGGTGCGCAGGCCCAGGAAGTCGAACTTGACCAGGCCCACCGCCTCCACGTCGTCCTTGTCGAGCTGCGTCACCGGGTGGTGGCCGCCCTCTTCGCAGTACAGCGGCGTGAAATCCGTGAGCTCGGTGGGTGCGATGACCACGCCGCCGGCGTGCTTGCCGGCGTTGCGGGCCAGGCCCTCCAGGCGCTTGGCGAGGTCGATGAGCGCGCGCACCTCCTCATCCGATTCGTACATCTGCGCAAGCTCGTCCACGTCCGCCAGCGCCTTGTCGAGGGTGATCTCCAGCTCCATGGGGATGAGCTTGGCGATCTTGTCCACGTAGCCGTAGGGGTGGCCGAGCACGCGGCCCACGTCGCGCACCACTGCGCGCGCCGCCATGCTGCCGTAAGTGATGATCTGGGAGACGCGCTTGTGGCCGTAGCGCTCCGACACGTAGTCGATGACCCGGTCGCGGCCCTCCATGCAGAAGTCCACGTCGAAGTCCGGCATGGATACGCGCTCGGGGTTCAGGAAGCGCTCGAACAAGAGGTCGTACTCGATGGGATCGAGGTCAGTGATGCCCAGGCACCAGGCCACCAGCGAGCCTGCGCCGGAGCCGCGGCCGGGGCCCACCGGCACGCCGTGGGTGCGGGCCCACTCGCAGAAATCCGCCACGATGAGGAAGTAGCCGGGAAACTGCATCTGGATGATGACGTTGAGTTCGAACTCGAGCCGCGCACGGTAGGCCTGTTCGGTCTCGGCACGGCGAGCGCCGGCCTTCTCCAGCACCTTCTTGAGACGCATCTCCAGGCCGCGGCCGGCCTCGGCCCTGAGGTAGCTCTCGGTGGTATGACCCTCCGGCACCGGGAAGGCTGGCAGGTAGTTCTTGCCCAGCTCCAGCTTGAGGTTGCAGCGGCGCGCGATCTCCACTGAGTTGGCCAGCGCCTCCGGCAGGTCGGAGAAGAGCTCCGCCATCTCCGCGGAGCTCTTGAGGTACTGCTGCTCGCTGTAACGGCGTGGGCGGCGCGGGTCGTCCAACACCCGCCCCTCCTGGATGCAGGTGCGGGCCTCGTGGGCCTCGAAGTCGTCTGGCGTTAGGAAGCGCACATCATTGGTGGCCACTACCGGCACGCCCGCGGCGGCAGCCATGCGTACCGCCGCCTCCAGGTACTCCGCCTCTTGCTCGCGGCCGGTGCGCTGCAACTCCATGTAGAAGCGGTCCGGGAACAGGCTGCGCCAGGCGGCGAGTCGCGCATGGGCCTCGGGCTCGCGCCCGGCCAGCAGCGCGCGGCCCACGTCCCCTTCACGTCCGCCGGAGAGCGCGATCAGCCCGTCCGTCAGTCCCGTGAACCAGCCGCGTTCCAGCATGGGCTGCCCGCGGCTCTGGCCCTCGATGTAACTGCGGGTGATGAGCGCAGACAGGTTGAGGTAACCCCGATGGTCCAGACAGAAGAGCGTGATGAGCGCGGCGTCGCCGCCATCGCCGTCCCGCACCCTCAGGTCGGCGCCCACGATGGGCTTGATGCCTGCCTTCTGGGCGTCGCGGTAGAACTTCACCAGGGCAAACAGGTTGCCTTGGTCGGTGACGCCCACCGCCGGCATGCCGCCCGCCTTCACCGCGTCCAACAAGTCCGGCACCCGGATCACGCTGTCCGCCAGGGAATACTCGGTATGCAAGCGCAGATGGACGAAGCGCGGCGTCACAACAGCCTGTCCAGGCAGCGGCGCACCGGCTCGAAGCTGCGGCGGTGCACGGCGCAGGCGCCGTGGGCGTTCAACGCCGCGAGGTGCGCAGGGGTGGAATAGCCCTTGTGCTCGTCGAAGCCGTATTGGGGATAGATCGCATGCAGGCGGCGCATGGCCGCGTCCCGCTCCACTTTGGCCAGGATGGAGGCGGCGCCGATGGCGGGGAGCTTGAGGTCGCCCTGCACCACGGTGGTGACCTTCTGCCGCACCGGCGGCAACTGGTTGCCGTCCACGAAGATCTGCTCGGGCTCGATGGCGAGCGCCGCCACTGCGCGGGCCATGGCGAGCAGCGATGCCTGCAGGATATTGATGCGGTCGATCTCTTCATGGTCTGCCCAGGCCACGGCCCAGGCGCGGGAGCGTTCGCGGATCTGCGCCGCCAACTCCTCGCGCCGCTCGGGATCGAGCAGCTTGGAGTCCTTGAGTCCCCGGATCGGGCGGGCGGCGTCCAGCACCACCGCGGCGGCCATCACCGGGCCCGCCAGGGGGCCGCGGCCGGCCTCGTCCACCCCCGCCACCACCATGGTGAGGCTCATCTCCCTGACCCTGTCCCGCAACCTGACCATGGCCGCAATCCTACACCCGCGCCGAGCGGCGCGAATCGAGAAGAGCCAGCACCGCCTCGGCGGCCCGCTGGTCCGCGCCTCGGCGTAGCGTGCCGGTGAGGGCCGCGAGGCCTTGCACCTGTGCATCGCGCGCCGGCCCATCCTCCAGGAGGCGCAGCAGGGCGGCGCCCATGGCTTCGGGGGTGGCCTCGCGCTGCAGGAACTCCGGCACCAGCGCGCGGCCCGCCAACAGGTTGGGCAGCGACACGTAGGGGATCTTGAGCAGGTCGAAGAAACGGATGAACGCGTGGCTGGCGGCAGAGAGCTTGTAGGCCACCACCATGGGGCATTTGAACAACAGCGCCTCAAGTGCGGCGGTGCCGGAAGCGAGCAGTACCGCGTCGGCGGCGCCCAATACGTCGTGGGAGTGACCTTCCACCAGCGTCACCGGCAGGTCCGGCTGGGTGGTGCGGATCAGCTCCTTCAGCATGCGGTTGAGCGCGGGCGTCGCCGCCGGGATCACGAACCGCAGGCGCGGCTGCTCGAGGTTGAGCCACTGGGCCGTCTCCAGGAACAGCCTGCCGAGGCGCTCCACCTCGGAGAAGCGGCTGCCCGGCAGGAGCGCCACCACCCAGTCATCTTCGCCCAGATGCAACTCCCGGCGCAGCGCGGCGCGGTCAGGGTGCTCGGGGATCGTGTCCGCCAGGGGATGGCCCACGAATACGGACTTGAATCCGTGCTTCTCGTAGAGCGGCGGCTCGAAAGGCAGCAGTGCGAGCGTGAGATCCGCCGCCTTGCCCACCTTGAACACACGCTTGGGCCGCCAGGCCCAGATGGACGGGCTCACGTAGTGCACAGTTGGGATGCCGCGGCGGCGCAGTGCCTGTTCGAGCCCGAGGTTGAAGTCCGGCGAGTCGACGCCGATGAACAGATCAGGCGGGTCCTGGATGAAATGGCGCCTCAGGTGCGCGCGCACCTTGAGCAGGCGCGGCAGGTGCACGAGCACCTCGGCGAGGCCCATGACGGCGAGAGTCTCCGCCGGGTACAGCGCCTCGCAGCCGGCCGCGACCATGGCGGGACCCGCCACGCCTTCGAAGCGGGCCTCGGGCACGCGCGCCTTGATGGCGCGGATGAGCCCCGCGCCCAGAATGTCGCCCGAACTCTCCCCCGCGACGATGCCGATACGCATGAGTCCCTGCCCTCAGCGCGTGATGCTGCGCTCGCTCTTCTCCAGGAAGCGCGCCATCAGCGCCACTTCCGGCTGGCTCTCGCCGAGCGCCTTGAGCTGCTGCAGAGCCTCCTCGAGACGGAGTTCCGAGCGGTACAGGATGCGGTAGGCATTCTTGATGTTGCGCAGCTGGTCCGCGCTGAAGTTACGGCGCTTCAGACCTTCGCTATTGATGCCGTGAGGCTCCACCGGCGTACCGGACACCATCACATAGGGCGGCACGTCGCGGGTGACGTCCACGTTCATCCCTGTGAAGCTGTGGGCGCCGATGCGCACGAACTGGTGGATCTTGCTGAAGCCGCCGAGGATGGCCCAGTCCTCGATGTCCACGTGCCCCGCCAGGGTGGCGTTGTTGGCCATGATGATGTTGTCGCCCAAGAGGCAGTCGTGGGCCACGTGCACGTAGGCCATCAGCCAGTTGTCGCTGCCGATCTTGGTGGTGCCCTTGTCCTGCACGGTGCCGCGGTTCAGGGTCACGAACTCGAAGATGCTGTTGCGGTCGCCGAGCTCCAGCAGCGTGGGCTCGCCGGCGTACTTCTTGTCCTGCGGCGCGCCGCCCAGGGAGGCGAAGGGTTGGATGTGGTTGTCGCGGCCGATGCGGGTCGGGCCCTGGATCACCACGTGGGCCCCGATCACGGTGCCGGCGCCGATCTCCACGTCCGGGCCGATCACGCTGAACGGGCCGACGCTGACGCTGCTGTCCAGCTTCGCCTTGGGGTCGATGACAGCCTGGGGATGGACTCCGCTCACTCTTCGTGCTTCCTGGCGGCGCACATGAGCTCGGCTTCGGCGGCCACTTGCCCATCCACCTCGGCCGTGCCCGCGAACTTCCACATGCCACGCTTGGAGCCCAGCACCCTGACCTTGAAGATGAGTTGGTCGCCCGGCTCGACCGGCAGGCGGAAGCGCGCCTTGTCGATGCCGACGAAATAGTAGAGCTCGTTCTTGTCTGGCGCAGCACCGATGCTGGCGAAGGCCAGGAGGCCCGTGGCCTGGGCCATCGCCTCCAGGATCAGCACGCCCGGCATCACCGGCCGTTGCGGGAAATGGCCGGGAAAGAACGGCTCGTTGATGGTGACGTTCTTGAGCGCCGTCAGCGTCTCGCCCGGCACGCACTCCAGCACCCGGTCCACCAGCAGGAACGGGTAGCGGTGGGGCAGCTGCTTCATGATGGCGTGGATGTCGAGGAACGGCTTCTGGCCCATGGCTTTAGTCCTTGAGTTTCTTCTCGAGTTCGGCGATGCGGCGCGCCAGCGCGTCCAGCTGGCGGAAGCGCACGCTGTTCTTGCGCCACTGCTGTTGGGTATCCATCGGCAGGCTGCCGGAGTAGACCCCGGGTTCGGTGATCGAGTGCGTCACCAGCGTCATGGCGGTGACCGTGACGCCATCGCAGATCTCGATGTGGCCGGTGATGCCTACACCCCCGGCGATCATACAACGCTTGCCGATGACCGCGCTGCCGGCGATGGCGGTGCAACCCGCGATGGCAGTGTGCGCGCCGATGCGCACGTTGTGAGCCACCTGGATCTGGTTGTCCAGCTTCACGCCGTCCTCGATCACGGTGTCCTCGAGGGCGCCGCGGTCGAGGGTGGTGTTGGCGCCGATCTCCACGTCGTCGCCCACCCGAACCGAGCCGAGCTGCGGCACCTTGGTCCAGGCGCCAGCGTCCGGCGCGATTCCAAAACCATCGCCGCCGATGACGACGCCGGGATGGATGAGCGCGCGCTTACCGACGCTGACACCGTGGCAGAGCGTGACCGACGCGATGAGGCGGCTGTCCTCCCCCACCCTGGCACCGCGCATCACCACGCAGTTGGGGCCGATGGAGGCGCGCGCGCCGACCTCGGCGCCCTCCTCCACCACCGCGCCGGGACCGACCCAGGCGCTGGCATCGATGCGTGCGGCGACATCGACGGACGCGGCCGGATGCACGCCGCCCTTCACGGGCGGCTCCGGCGCGAGCAGCGTCGCGACCTTCGCGTACAGCAGGTAGGGGTTCTTGGTGACGAGCGCCGGGACCGGGCAGCCTGCCGCGTCAGCCGGCGCGAGGATCATCGCCGCCGCGCCGGTACCGGCGAGGAAGCGCTTGTAGTGGGGGTTGGCGAGGAACGCGATGCTGCCGGCGCCGGCGTTCTGGATGGTGGCGACAGAGCGCACGCGCGTGCCGCCGTCACCCCGCACTTCGCCGCCGCAGCGGGAGGCCAGCTCCGCGAGCGTGTACCCCGCCCCCATGCCGGTCAGTCGCCGCCCTTGGCGTTCCCGGCAGCCTTGGAGTCCTTCTGCATCTGCGCGAGAACCTGGTCAGTGACGTCCACGGCGTTGTCGGCGTACATCACGCCCTCCGCCAGGATCAGGTTGTACTTCTGCGCCTGGGCGAATTCCTGCACCGCCTTCAGCACGTCCTGCTGCAGCGAGCTCAGCGCGGCGTTGCGCGCCATGTTGAAGTCGTCCTGGAAATCGCTGGACTTGCGGCTGAAGTCGCGCTGCAGCTCGTCGAGCTGGGATTGCGCGTCCTGGGCCTGCGAGGCGGTCATGGTGGCGCCGTTCTTGTTGAGCTGATCCTGCAGGTTCTTGATCTTGTCCTGCTCGGCGATCAGGTCCTTCTTGCGCGCGTCGAACTTCTTGGTGATCTCGGAGGACGCGTTCTGGGCCTGCGGCGACTTCTGCAGCAGGCTCGACATGCTGATGACGCCCACCTTGAGGTCGGCGGCCTGGGCACCAGTCACGATGCCGGCGGCACAGGCCACGAGCAGGATGGCGAGGATTCGGGATTTGGTGATCACGGTGTGCTCCTGAAGGGATGCGTCAGTAGTAGGCGCCCAGGGTGAACTGGAAGCGTTCGGTATTGTCACCCGGTTTCGGGTTGATCGGGAAAGCATAGCTGAATTTCATCGCGCCCAGGGGCGTGAGGAAGGTGGCCGCGATGCCCCAGGATTCGCGCAGGTCCTTGAAGCGGACGTCGCTCGGCTGGGTGAAGGCGTTGCCGATGTCGAAGAACACCGCCAGGCGGTAGGAGCCGCTGCCGCTGGTGTCCTTGCCGAAGCGCGGTAGCACGAACTCGTTCTGCGCGTAGAGCATGGTGCGGCCGCCGATGGGCAGCGTGCTCAGGGTGTCACGCGGACCGAGCGTGCCGGTCTCCCAGCCGCGCACCGTGTCCGGGCCGCCCACGAAGAAGTTCTTGAACGGCGGGTAGGTGGTGGTCTTGCCGTAGGGCGCGCCGTAGCTGAACTGGCCGTTGAGCGCGTAGATGAACTTGAACGGCAGCGGCAGGAACGCGTACTGCTGGTAGTTGACGATCCAGTAGCGCAGGTCGCCGCCGGGGATGGCGGTGATCAGGCTGAGCGAGTCGCGCACGCCGGCGGTCGGGAAGATCACCCGGTTCTCGGTGTCGAACACATAGCTGAGCGAGCTCTCCAGGCTGTTGTAGCGCAGGCCGGGGAACTCGCACACGAACACGAAGCCGCGCAGCGGATCGGAGCAGGCTGCGGGCGTGAAGAAGATGCTGCCGTTGCCCGGCTGCTGGATGAACTTGACGTACTCCTGCGAGGTACCGTTGGAGGAGAACAGCTCGTTGTGGGAATACGTCAGGCCCGCGCCCCAGGCGCTGTACTCGGACAGCGGGATGTCGAAGCTCAGGCCTGCGCCGTAAGAGGCGGTGGTGAGCGGCGCGCTGTTGATGGTGAGCGATGAGATGCGGCTCTGGAACAGACTCCAGGTGCGGCTCACCCCGTCCACCGTGAAGTACGGGTCGGTGAAGCTGAATGTGTAGCTGTGGCCGATCGCAGTGTGGCTGGCCTGCAGCGACAGCCGCTCGCCGGTGCCGAGGAAGTTGGCGTTGGAGATCTGACCGTCCAGCACCAGGCCCGACTGGCTGCCGTAGCCGACACCGATGTTGGCGGTGCCCGGCGGGCGCTCCTTCACGTCGAAGCTCACGTCCACCAGGTTCGCGGTGCCCGGGACCGGGTTGGTCTTGACCTGCACGTCCTCGACCCAGGCCAGGCGCTGGATGCGCACGCGCGAGCGCTCGAGATCCAGGTTGGAGAGCCAGGCGCCCTCGAACTGGCGCATCTCGCGCCGGTACACCTCGTCGTTGGTCTCCGGCGTGCCGTTGAACACGATGTGGCGCACGTAGGTACGCTCGCCCGGGTCCACCACGAAGTTGAGCGACACCACCCTGTGCTCGCGGTCGATATCCGGCACCGGGTTGACCTGGGCGAAGGCGTAGCCGTCCACGCCCAGGCGCTTGCGGATCAGGTCGGCCGTGGCGTTGGCGCGCGCCAGTGAGAAGGTGTCGCCGGACTTGAGCAGCACGTAAGGCTTGAGTTGGTCCTCGCCCACCACCAGGTTGCCGGACAGCTTCACGTCCTTGACCTTGTAGATGTCGCCCTCGGTGACACCGACGCTGATGTACACACTGTTGTGGTCGGGCGAGACCGCCACCTGGGTGGAATCGATGCCGAAGTCCGCGTAGCCCTGGTCCATGTAGAACGAGCGCAGCGACTCGAGGTCGCCCACCAGTTTTTCGCGCGCGTACTCGTCGGAGCTTCCGAAGTAGGTCCAGAAGTCCGAGACCTTGAGCTTGAAGATGTCCTGCAGGTCGCTCTCGGTGAAGTCGTGGTTGCCGACCACGTTGACCGAGCGGATGCGAGCGGTGATGCCCTCGGAGATGGTCACCGACACGTCCACGCGGTTGTCGCCGACGTCGCGTATGTCGGTCTTCATGGTCACGCCGTAGTGGCCGTGGCTGTAGTACTGGTCGTAGAGGTCCTGCTCCAGGCCGTCCAGCACCACCTTGTTGAAGATCTGGCCCTCGGCGAGGCCCGCCTTGGTCAGGTTCTTGTTGAGGTCGTCGGTCTTGATGAGCTTGTTGCCGGTGATGGTGAAGTGCGCGATGGACGGGCGCTCCTGCACCACCACCACCAGGGTGTCACCGTCGCGACGCAGCTCGACGTCGCGGAAGAAGCCGGTCTTGTAGAGCGCACGGATCGCCTGCTGCACGTGCGCGGCGTCCATGGTGTCGCCGATGTTCACGGGCAGGTAGTCGTAGAGGGTGCCGTCCGAGATGCGCTGCAGGCCCTCGAGCTGGATCTTCTTTACGACGAAGGAATCGTCCGCGCGAGCGATGGAGGCCGACAGCAGCAGGACGAGGGTGGCGAGGACGAGTCCGACGCCTTTCAAATTAGCCAAAACCGGCCTCCTCAGCTCAAGACACGTATCAGGTCGTTGTAGATCACGAACACCATCAGCGTCAGCAGCAACACGATGCCGACCCGCTGCCCCAGCACCTCCATGCGCTCCGACAACGGCGACCCCTTGGCCGCCTCTACCGAGAAGTACAGCAGGTGTCCGCCGTCCAACACCGGTATCGGCAGCAGGTTCAGCACGCCGAGACTGACGCTGACGAAGGCCAGGAACTCCAGGAACGCGGTCACGCCGCTCTCCGCGGCATAACCGGCGTACTGCGCGATGTCGATGGGCCCGCTGAGGTTCTTCAGCGACACGTTGCCGATCAGCATGTTCCAGCCGGCCACCAGCGTCAGCCACGACATGTCGGCGGTGCGCTTGATCCCCTGCCACAGGGCGGCGGGGGGATTATACCGTTGTTCCACCGTCAAACTGTCATAGAAGCCGTCCGGCAGCCTTGCGAAACCGGCGCCCACGTGGCCGATGCTGACCCCATCCACGTCCGCGCTGCCGACCTTGAGCGTGAGATCCTGGCTCCGGCCGTCCCGCTCCACCACCAGCGCCAGCGTCCGGCCCGGCGAATCGCGTATGACCTGCACCAGGGACTGCCAGTCGGAGACGGGCTTCCCCGCCACCGACAGTACGCGGTCGCCGCTCTTGAGGCCCGAGGCCGCGGCGGTGCCATCCGGCGTGAGTTCCCCCACCACCGGCGGGATGGGCGGGATCCAGGGGGCGAGACCCAGGCCGGTCAGCAGCATGCCGGGCTCGGTGAGGGCATGGACGTCCTGGACCTGCACCTCGAGCGCCCGGCTTTCGCCGGCCGGGGTGGTGACCTGCATGGCGATGGGCCCGCCGCGCAGCACTTCCCGGAACAGTTCGAGTTGCACCGTGTCCCAGGTGGCGGTCTCGTGGCCTGCCACGGCAGTTATCACATCCCGCGCCTCGAAGCCGGCAGCCGCAGCGGCGGAGCCCGGCTTGATGTCGCCCACCACCGGCCTGATGCCGGGGACGCCGGCCATGAAGATCACCCAGTAGGCGAGGATCGCGAACAGGAAGTTGAACACCGGGCCTGCCAGCACCACCGCGAAGCGCTTGGGGATGCGCTGGCGGTTGAAGGCGCGCGGCAGGTCCGCTTCCGCCACCTCGCCTTCCCGCTCATCCGCCATCTTCACGTAGCCCCCGAGCGGCAGCGCCGCGAGCACGTACTCGGTCTCGTCGCCCTTGCGGCGCCAGGTGTAGAGCGGCTTGCCGAAGCCGATGGAGAAGCGCAGCACCTTGATGCCGAGTCGGCGCGCCACGATGAAGTGGCCGAACTCATGGGCCGTGACCAGCACGCCGATGGCGGCCACGTAGGCGAGGATGCTGATGATGATCTGCATGTCAGGCGCTCCGGGCCAGCGCGGCGAGGCGCGCCTCGGCGGTCTTGCGTGCGCGCCGGTCCAGGGCCAGCACGTCATCCAGGCTGATGCAGCGCGCACGCGGCACCTCGTCCAATGCGGTGGCCACAAGGTCAGCGATGCCGGTGAAAGCCAGCCGCCCTTCCAGGAACGCGGCTACCCCGACTTCGTTGGCAGCATTGAGCACCACCGGCGCGCCGTCGCCCGCCTCCGCCGCCTGCATGGCGAGCCTGAGGCAGGGGAAGGACTCCAGGTCCGGTGGCTCGAAGTCCAGGTTGCCCCGGGCCAGGATGTCGAGGGGCTCAACGCCCGCCTCGAGCCGCTCCGGCCAGGCGAGGCCGTGGGCGATCGGCGTGCGCATATCCGGGTTGGAGAGCTGCGCCAGCACCGAGCCGTCGTCGTATTCGACCATGGAATGGATCACGCTCTGCGGGTGCACCACCACCTCGATCCGCTCGGGACCGGTGCCGAACAGCCAGCAGGCCTCGATCACCTCCAGGCCCTTGTTCATCATGGTGGCGGAGTCCACCGATATCTTGCGGCCCATGCTCCAGGTGGGATGGGCACAGGCTTCCGCCGGCGTGACTTCCGCCAGGCGCTCCACCGGCCAACCGCGGAACGGGCCTCCGGAGGCAGTGAGCAGGATGCGCCGCACGCCGCGCGGCCAGGCGCCGGCATGGTAGCCGCCGGGCATGCACTGGAACACCGCGTTGTGCTCGCTGTCGATAGGGATGAGCTCGGCGCCGTGGGCGCGCACCGCGTCCATGAACAGCGGCCCGGCCATCACCAGGGCTTCCTTGTTCGCGAGCAGCACACGCTTGCCGGCGCGCACCGCGGCGAGGGTGGCCTCGAGCCCCGCGGCGCCGACGATGGCCGCCATCACGTAGCGCGCCTCCGGCAGCGCAGCCGCTTCCAGGAGCGCGCCGGCACCGACGCGCACCTCGGTGGCAAGGCCGCTCTCCTTGAGGCGCTTGGCGAGCGCCTGGGCGGCGTTCTCGTCCACCATGACCGCGAGCTTCGGCTGATGCTCCAGGCACTGCTTGAGCAGGCCGTCCACGTCCCGGTGCGCGGTGAGCGCGACGACCTTGAAACGGTCGCGGTGGCGCGCCACTACGTCCAGCGTGCTGACACCGACGCTGCCGGTGGAACCGAGGACTGCGACACCGATCACGAGTGGCCACCCAGCAGCCAGCTCATGCCTAGCCAGTAGAGAGACGCGGCGGCGGTGATGCTATCCACCCGGTCCAGTACTCCGCCGTGGCCCGGGAAGAAGTTGCCGCTGTCCTTCAGGCCGGCCTGGCGCTTGAACAGGCTCTCGGAGAGATCCCCCACCACCGAGAGCAGTGCCACGCAGACACAGAGCGCGATGAAGGGAAGCACGGGCAGCTTGAGCCAATAATCGCAGATGGCCGCCACCAGGATGACCATGCCCACGCCGCCCGCCACACCTTCCCAGGTCTTGCCCGGGCTCACCTGGGGGGCGAGCTTGTGCCTGCCGAAGGTGCGGCCGGCAAAATAGGCACCGATGTCCGCGCCGGAAGTGACGAGCAGCAACACCAGGAGATACCAGGGACTCCAGCCGCGGATCGCCACCACCGCAGTGAGGGACGGCAGCAGGGTGACGAGACCGCAGAGGATCTTCACCGGACGGCTGAACTCAGCCCGCCAGGATGCGATCCAGGCGAGGCTCACCACCCACCAGGCGAGGGCCGCCACGCAATATATGAGGAGTGCCCGGGGCTCTCTGCCCTGCAGCCAGCCCGCGGCCAGTGCCAGCAAGCCGAAGGCTACGGCCAGCGCAAGGCGTGAGTTGCGGTCCGGGCGGCCGGCCAGGGCCGACCATTCCCAGGCGCCCAGCAGCATCAGCCCCAGCATGGCGAGGTCGAACAGCCCGCGCGGAGCGAAGAAGATCAACGCCAGTGCGACAGCACCGACGATCAGCGCGGTGATGACGCGCTGCTTAAGCACGGGCGCCCTCCACCTGCTCGCCGGTCTTGCCGAAGCGGCGCTGGCGCGCCGCGAACCAGGCCAGGGCCCCGTCGAGTTCGGGCTTGCCGAAGTCCGGCCACAGCGTGTCCGTGAAGTAGAGCTCGGTATAGGCGAGGTTCCACAACAGGAAGTTGCTGATGCGCTTCTCGCCGCCAGTGCGGATGAAGAGATCCGGGTCCGGCTGGCCATCCAGGGACAGCGCCGCGCCGAACGTGGCCTCATCCGCGTCCTGCAGGCGCCCTTCCCGCGCCAGCCGGCGCGCCGCATCCAGGATGTCCCAGCGGCCGCCGTAGCCGACCGCGATGTTGAGCACCATGCGGGGATTTGCGGCCGTGAGCGCCTCTGTCTCGGCCATGCCGGACTGCAGCTTGGCGGAGAACGCCGAGCGGTCACCGATGAAGCGCAGGCGGATGCGGTTCTGGTGCAGCTCACGCGCATCCTTGCCGAGCGCGCCGAGGAAGAGCTCCATGAGGCGGCTGACCTCGGCCTCGGGCCGCTGCCAGTTCTCGCTGCTGAAGGTGAACAGGGTCAGCACGCCGACCTTGCGCTCGGCGCAGTGCTCGATGATGGTGCGGGCCGTGTCGAGGCCGGCCTTGTGGCCGGCGTGGCGGATGAGGCCGCGGGACTTCGCCCAGCGGCCGTTGCCGTCCATGATGATGGCGATATGGGCGGGCGGCGCGCCAGCTTGGGACTCGGTCATGTTCCGCCCTCGGTTCCCGGGCACGGGCCCGGCGCGCTCAGACAGCAAGTAATTCGGCTTCCTTGGCAGCCAGGATCTTGTCGATGTCGGCGATGTACTTGTCGGTGAGCTTCTGCACCTCATCCTGGGCGCGGCGCTCCTCGTCCTCGGTGACCTTGCGGTCCTTGAGCAGGGCCTTGAGCTCGTTGTTCACGTCGCGGCGCACGCCGCGCACGGACACCCGCGCGGCCTCCGCTTCCTGCTTGGCAACCTTGATGATCTCCTTGCGGCGCTCCTCGGTGAGGGCGGGCATGGGGACGCGGATGATGTTGCCGGCGGTGGCGGGCATGAGCCCCAGGTCCGAGGTCATGATGGCCTTCTCCACCACCGAGATCATGGGCTTCTCCCAGGGTGTGATGGTGATGGTGCGGCTGTCGCCGAGCGCGACATTGGCCACCTGGTTCAGGGGCACCATGTTGCCGTAGTACTCGACACGCAGGTGATCGAGCATGGCAGTGTTGGCGCGGCCGGTGCGCAGCCTGGAGAGCGCGTCCTTCAGGGTATCGGCGCTCTTCTGCATGCGGGTGGTGGCGGACTTGTTCAGGTCGGCGATGCTCATGAATTCCCTCCGTTATCCACCAGCGTGCCCACGCTGGTATCGCCCATGATCATGCGCATGAGGTCGCCCTCGTGCGAGATGTCGAACACCCTGAGCGGGATGTCGTTGTCGCGGCACAGCACCATGGCGGTGGCATCCATCACCATGAGCTTGTCGGCGAGCACCCGGTCGTAGGTGAGGTGGTCGTAGCGCTTGGCCTTCGGGTCCTTCTTGGGGTCGGCGGAGTACACGCCGTCCACCTGGGTGGCCTTGATCAGCAGTTCCGCACCGGTCTCGATGGCGCGCAGGCTCGCGGCCGTGTCAGTGGTGAAGAACGGGTTGCCGGTACCGGCGGCGAAGATGCACACCCGCCCCTTCTCCAGGTGGCGTACCGCGCGGCGGCGGATGTAGTCCTCGCAGACCTGGTTCACGCGCATGCCGGACATGACGCGGGCGAACACCCCGAGGCGCTCCAGGGCATCCTGCAGCGCCAGCGCGTTCATGAGGGTGGCGAGCATGCCCATGTGGTCGGCGGTGACCCGGTCCATGCCGCCGCTGGCGAGGCCGGCGCCGCGGAAGATGTTGCCGCCGCCGATGACCAGCCCTACCTGCACCCCGGCATCGCGTATGTCGCGGACCTCCGCGGCGAAGCGCGCCAGCACCTTGGGGTCGATGCCGTAGTCGCCGGAGCCCATCAGGGCCTCGCCCGAGAGCTTGAGCAGGATGCGTTTGTAGGCGGGGGCTTGGGTAGCCATGTCGCTGCGGGTCCGGGCGGTGGCTGTTAAACGGAGCCCCGCAAAGCGGGGCTCCTCGTCGTCATCAGATTGTAGCGTAAACGGCCTCGGAGGGCCCTATCGGCGCGCTGTGCTCCAGCTCCGCGCGCTGTCCCCCGTCCATGGCCGGGCGTTCGGCGCTTCGCGGTTCACCCACGCTTGGCCTGGGCCATGACCTCGGCGGCGAAGTCTTCCTGTTTCTTCTCGATGCCCTCGCCCACCTCGAAACGGGTGAACCGCAGCACCTCGGCGCCGGCCGACTTGACCAGCTTCTCGACGGTCTGGTCCGGGTCCTTCACGAAGGGCTGGCCCAGCAGGGTGACCTCGGCCAGGAACTTCTTGAGCCGTCCCTCGACCATCTTCTCGATGATCGCTTCGGGCTTGCCGCTGTCGGCGGACTGGGCACGGATGATCTCCCGTTCCTTCGCCAGCACCTCAGGCGCGACCTGCTCCGGCCTCACGCACAGCGGACGGCTGGCGGCCACGTGCATGGCGATATCCTTCGCCAGCGCGGGGGTACCGCCCTTCAGCTCCACCAGCACGCCGATGCGGGTGCCATGGGCGTAGGCGCCGAGCACGGTGCCCTTGGCCTGATAACGCTCGATGCGGCGCACGGTGATGTTCTCGCCGATCTTCGCCACCAGGTTGCGGCGGGTGGTGTCGGCGGTCTCGCCGGAGGCGAGCTTCACGTCGTTGAGCGCCTCGACCGAGGCCGGCGCCGAGGCGAGCACCGCCTTGGCGACGGCGGCCGCGAAACCTCCGAACTCGTCGCCGTTGGCGACGAAGTCGGTCTCGCAGTTCGCCTCGATCATGGCCACGGCGTCGCCGGACTGCTCGATCGCGATGCGGCCTTCGGCCGCCACGCGGCCGGCCTTCTTGTCGGCCTTGGCCAGGCCCGACTTGCGCATGTTCTCGACCGCGAGGTCGAGGTCACCGTTGGTCTCGGTGAGGGCCTTCTTGCATTCCATCATGCCGGCGCCGGTGCGCTCGCGCAGTTCCTTCACCATGTTCGCAGAGATCGTCATTTCCTTGGCACCTGATCCGTATCTATATAGGTTGTGTGGGACGGCCTGGGGCCGGCGATCACGCGCCGGCGCCGCCCTCGGGCTTGCGGCCGCCGGTCTTCTTGCGCACCGGCGGCTTCTTGCGGGCACCGGCGGCGCCAGCACCACCGGCAGCGCCGCGGCGCTGGGCCGGGCGTTCGCCACCTTCCGCACCACCCTCGGCGGCCGGAGCGGCGGCCTCGCCGTCGGCCTTGCGGGGCGCCGGCGCGGCGCCCTTGCGGCGGCCGCGGCGCGCCTTCGGGCGGCCGTTCTCGTCGAGCTCCACGAACTCATCCTCGTCGCTGCCGCCCATCTGCGGCATGGCCTCACGGCCGGCCAGCACGGCGTCAGCGACGCCCGCGGCATAGAGCTCGACGGCGCGGATGGCGTCGTCGTTGCCCGGGATCACGTAGTCGATGCCCTCGGGCGAGTTATTGGTGTCGACGATGCCGACGATCGGTATACCGAGCTTGCGCGCCTCGGCGATGGCGATCTTCTCGTGGCCCACGTCGATGACGAACATCGCGTCAGGCAGGCCGTTCATATCCTTGATGCCGCCGAGGCTCTTCTCGAGCTTCTCCATCTCGCGGCGCAGGCGGATGACTTCCTTCTTGCCTAGGCGCTCGAAGGTGCCGTCCTCGGACTGGGCGGTCAGCTCCTTCATGCGACGGATGGACATGCGCACGGTCTTGTAGTTGGTGAGCGTGCCGCCGAGCCAACGCTGGTTCACGTAGGGCATGCTGGCGCGGCGCGCCTGTTCGCCGATGGTGTCACGCGCGGCGCGCTTGGTGCCCACGAACAGGATGGTGCCACCGTCGGAGACGAGGCGCTTGACGAACTCGGCAGCCTCGTTGTACATCGGCAGCGTCTTCTCTAGGTTGACGATGTGGATGCGGCTGCGCTCGCCGAAGATGAACGGGGCCATCTTCGGGTTCCAGAAACGGGTTTGGTGGCCGAAATGCACGCCAGCTTCGAGCATCTGGCGCATGGACATGGGGGACGCGGACATTATTAGACTCCAACAGTTCGGAACGCCCTGCGTGCAGGGAGGTTCCAGGGGTTAGGCCTCCATACGCCCCGTGTCGTGACCCGGATCGGCTCTGTGAGCCGGCGGGCACCCCACGAACGGTTAACAGCGTATGTGTGGGTTTAAAAAAGCCGGTGGGGACCCCATCCAGGGTCTCGCCCGGCCGAATTTGCCAAAAAAGGCCGCGCTTTATACCATAAGAACCCATTAAAATGCAACGCGGGCAAGGGCTTACGGCCCGCTCCCCGCCTCCCAGACCCCCGGATATCCATGCCCATCACCATCAAGACCCAGGAAGAGCAGGACAAGATGCGGGAAGCCGGCCGGCTGGCCGGCGAAGTCCTGGACATGATCGGCCCCTACGTGAAGCCGGGGGTGACCACCGACGATCTGGACCGGATCTGCCACGACTACATCGTGAACAAGCAGAAGACCATCCCGGCCAACGTCGGCTACAACGGCTTTCCCAAGACCCTGTGCACCTCCGTGAACCACGTGGTGTGCCACGGCATCCCCAACGACAAGAAGCTCAAGAACGGCGATATCATCAACATCGACGTCACCGTCATCAAGGACGGCTTCCACGGGGACACCAGCAAGATGTACTTCGTGGGTGAGCCCTCAGTGCTGGCGCGCCGCCTGGTGCAAGTGACCCACGAGGCCATGCTCCTCGGCATCGAGATGGTGCGCCCGGGCGCGCGCCTGGGTGACATCGGCCACGCCATCCAGCACTACGCGGAAGGCCACGGCTTCTCGATCGTGCGTGAGTACTGCGGCCACGGCATCGGCCGCGTCTACCACGAGGACCCGCAGGTGCTGCACTACGGCAGTCCCGGCATCGGCCTGGAGCTCAAGGCCGGCATGACCTTCACCATCGAGCCCATGATCAATGCCGGCAAGCGCCACGTGAAGACGCTGCCGGACGGCTGGACCGTGGTCACCAAGGACCATTCCCTCTCGGCCCAGTGGGAGCACACCGTGCTCGTCACCCCCACCGGCCACGAGATCCTCACGCGCCGGGCCAACGGCGAAGTCTGAAGGCGTGAGCGCCACTCCCGCTGCCGGCGCTCCTCCTCCCCTCCCCGACGCGGACACCCTGCTGCGCGGTCTCAAGCCGGACGCCGCCGCTCCACCCGCCCTCAAGCGCCTGCTGAAGCAGGGCGATGCCGAACTCAGGCGCCGGTACGAGGCCGGCGCGCCGGTGGCGGAACTGGTGCGGGCCCGGACGGCGCTGGTGGATGCGGCGCTGGCGCTAAGCTTCCGCATACACCTCGCGGGCCTCGAGGATGAGCTCGCGCTGGTGGCGGTGGGAGGCTATGGCCGCGGCGAGCTGCACCCCTCTTCCGACATCGACATCCTGCTGCTGGTGAAGGCCCAGGACGGCGGTCCCCACCGGGAGCGCATCGCCGGTTTCATCGCCGCACTGTGGGATGCGGGCCTGGAGGTCGGCCACAGCATGCGCACCCTGGATGAGTGCGTGCAGCATGCTCAGGCTGACATCACCATCGCCACCAGCCTGATGGAGGCACGCCGCCTGATGGGCGACGAGTCACTGTTCCAGCGCATGCGGGCCGCCACCGGCCCGCAGCGGATCTGGCCCTCCCAGGAATTCTTCGCCGCCAAGTGGCGGGAACAGCAGCAGCGGCACGCCAAGTACCACGATGCCGCCTACAAGCTGGAACCGAACGTGAAGGAGGGCCCCGGCGGCCTGCGCGACATCCAGACCGTGGGCTGGGTGGCTAAGCGCCATTTCGGCGCCGGCACCCTGCACGACCTCGTGGACCACGGCTTCCTCACGGAGGACGAATGCCGCCGCCTGGAGGCTGCACAGGAATACCTGTGGCGCATGCGTTTCGGCCTGCACCTCCTGAACGGGCGGCGCGAGGACCGGCTGCTGTTCGACGCCCAGATCAAGCTCGCGAAGCTCGCCGGCTTCCAGGATGCCCCCAACAACCTGGGTGTCGAGCAGTTCATGCAGGAGTACTACCGCACGGTGCTGGAGGTCACTCGCCTCAACGAGATGCTGCTGCAACTCTTCGACGAAGCGATCCTGAACCCGAGCCAAGGCGAGCCCGTGCCCCTCTCCCCCGACTTCGCCGACCAGGGCGGCTTCCTCACCGCCCGCTCCCCGGACCTCTTCGAGCGCAAGCCGGCGGCGCTGCTCGGTATCTTCCACGTGCTGGAACAGCACCCACGCCTCAAAGGCGTGAGCGCCGCCACCATCCGCAGGCTGCTCGCGAACCTGGACCGCATCGATGCGGGTTTCCGGGCCGACCCTTCCCACCGGACCCTTTTCATGGACATCCTGCGGGAGCCCCAGGGCGTCACCCATGAGCTCAGGCGCATGCACCGCTACGGCGTGCTGGGGCGCTACCTGCCGGCCTTCGGCGCAGTGGTGGGTCGCATGCAGTATGACCTGTTCCACGCCTACACCGTGGACGAGCACACCCTGTTCATGGTGAGCAACCTGCGCCGCTTCGCGCTGGCCCGCTATGACCATGAGTTCCCGCTCTGCAGCCGCATCATGCAATCGCTGCCGAAGCCCGAGGTGGCCTACCTCGCGGGCCTGTTCCACGACATCGCCAAGGGCCGCGGCGGCGACCACTCGGAACTCGGCGCCGTGGAGGCGGAGGAGTTCTGCCTGGAGCACGGTCTCTCGCGCTATGACGCGCGGCTATGCGCCTGGCTGGTGCAGAACCACCTCTTGCTCTCCATCACCGCCCAGAAGAAGGACATCAGCGATCCGGAGGTGATCCAGACCTTCGCCGCGAAGGTTGGGGACCCGCTGCACCTGGACTACCTCTATGTGCTCACGGTGGCCGACGTGCGCGCCACCAACCCTGACCTGTGGAACTCCTGGAAGGCGAACCTGTTCAGCGAGCTCTACCAGCGCGCGAGCCTCATGCTGCGCCGCGGCCTGGAGGCGCCGCTCGACAAGGACGAGCTCATCGGCGAGACCCAGCGCCACGCCGCGGACCTGCTGCGCCTGCAGGGGCTGGAGTCCCGGGCGGTGCAGAAGGTCTGGGCCCAGCTCTCTGAGGAGTACTTCCTGCGCCACAACGCCAACGAGATCGCCTGGCACACGGCGAACCTGGCGGCCCGGCTGCAGGGTGACGCGCCGCTGGTGTTCCTGCGGCCCCACACCGAGCGCGGCGGCACTGCGGTCTGCGTCTACTCCCGCCACGACGACTTCATCTTCGGCAGGGTCACGGCGGTGCTGTCCCAGCTCGGCCTCACCATCCTGGATGCACGCATCGTGCCGGTGGGCAGCGAAGCCAGCCTGGACGACTATGTGGTGCTGGAGGACACTGGCGCACCGATCGAGGATCCAGAGCGGCTGGCGGAGATCGAACGGGTGCTGCTAAGGGAGATCAACCGGCGCAACGCCTCGCCCATCGCGGTGACGCGCCGCGCCCCGCGCCAGGTGCGCATGTTTACCACCCCCACCCATATCCAGTTCAGCGACGACCTGCGCAACCGGCGCACCGTGCTGGAGATCACCGCCGGCGACCGGCCGGGCCTGCTCTCCCAGGTGGGCCAGGCCCTCAAGACCCACGGGGTGAGGCTGCAGAACGCCAAGATCACCACGGTGGGCGAGCGCGCCGAGGACGTGTTCTTCGTCACCGATGCCGCCGGGCGACCCCTGGACGATGCCGGTGTGCGTGAGGCGCTACGGACTTCGCTCCTGGCCCGCATCGGGGAAAGCGCCTGAGCAGCAGACGCGGGATGCCGCCGATGGCAGAATGGGCCGGGCTGATGCCTACCTTATATAGACGGGGTCCTGCTTGAACACCGCCGACATCCGCGCACTCATCGAAAATGCTTTCGAAGGACGTGCGGCCATCACCCCGCAGAACGCGGAGCCCAAGCTCAAGGATGCGGTGGAGGCCGCGGTGGGCCTACTGGACCGGGGCGAGGCTAGGGTGGCCGAACCCGGCCCCGGCGGCTGGACCGTGAACACCTGGCTCAAGCAGGCCGTGCTGCTCTATTTCCGGCTGCATCCCAACCAGGTGATGGACGGTGGCCACACCCGCTACTACGACAAGGTGCCTCTCAAGTATGCGAAGCACGATGCCGCCGCTTTCGCCAAGGAAGGAGCCCGCATCGTGCCGGACGCGCTGGTGCGCCGCGGCGCCTATATCGCGCCGGACGTGGTCCTGATGCCGAGCTACGTGAACATCGGCGCCTACGTGGGCCAGGGCACCATGGTGGACACCTGGGCCACCATCGGCTCCTGCGCCCAGATCGGCAAGAACGTGCACATCTCCGGCGGTGCCGGCATCGGCGGCGTGCTGGAACCGCTGCAGGCCTCCCCCACCATCGTCGAGGACGATTGCTTCATCGGTGCCCGCTCCGAGATCGTGGAGGGGGTGGTGGTGGAACGGGGTGCGGTGATCTCCATGGGCGTGTTCATCGGCCAGAGCACCCGCATCTATGACCGGGAGAGCGGCGAGATCCTCTACGGCCGGGTACCGGCGGGCGCGGTGGTGGTTCCGGGCAGCCTGCCCTCCCCCGACGGCAAGTACAGCCTGGCCTGTGCGGTGATCGTGAAACGCGTGGACGCCAAGACCCGCGCCAAGGTCGGCATCAACGAACTTCTGCGCAGCGTCTGACATGAGCGCGGTACTGGAACTGACCCAGGAACTGGTGGCCCGGCGCTCCTTGACGCCGGACGACGCCGGCTGCCAAGCCACGATGATGGCGCGCCTGCAAAGACTCGGTTTTGCCGTGGAGCCGATGCGCTTCGGCCAGGTGGACAACTTCTGGGCCCGCTTAGGCAAGTCCGGCCCGCTGCTGGTGTTCGCCGGCCACACGGACGTGGTGCCCACGGGGCCCTTGGAACAATGGAAGTCCGATCCCTTCAAGCCCGAGATCCGCGACGGCCTGCTCTACGGCCGCGGCACCGCGGACATGAAGGGCGGCCTCGCCGCCATGCTGGTGGCGGTGGAGCGCTATCTCCAGGCCAAGCCGGCCATGAAGGGCAGCATCGGCTTCCTCATCACCAGCGACGAGGAAGGTCCCTCGGTGGACGGCACGGTGAAGGTAGTCGAGGCATTGCAGAAACGGGATGAACGGATCGACTGGTGCGTGCTGGGAGAGCCCTCCTGCCTGGAGAAGTTCGGCGACACCCTGCGCAACGGCCGCCGTGGCTCCCTCACGGGCATCCTCAAGGTAGAAGGTATCCAGGGCCACGTGGCTTATCCGGAGCGGGCCGATAACCCCATCCATCGGGTGACCCCTGCCCTCGCCACGCTCATCGGGGAACGCTGGGACGAGGGCAATGCCTTCTTCCCGCCCACGAGCTTCCAGGTCTCCAACTTCAATTCCGGCACCGGCGCGGGCAACGTGATCCCAGGCGACGCCACGGTGCGCTTCAACTTCCGCTACTCCAGTGCCGTGACGAAAGAAGAGCTCAAGGCGCGGGTGCACGCGGTGCTGGACGAGCATGGACTCAAGTACAGCATCGACTGGCGGCCCATGGGCGATCCCTTTCTGACACAGCCGGGGGACCTGAGCCAGGCCATGCAGGCTGCGGTGGAGAAGGCGACAGGACTGAAGCCGAAGCTGGACACGGGCGGGGGTACGTCCGATGGCCGCTTCATCGCGCCCACCGGCGCGCAGGTGGTGGAGTTCGGACCCCGCAACGCCAGCATCCACAAGATCGACGAGTGCGTGGCCGTGAAGGAACTGGAGCAACTGGTGGACATCTATCACGATGTCCTGAAGAAGCTCCTAGGCTGAACGCCGCTTCCAGTTCACCCAGAAGCCGACGACCGCGAAACCGGCAAACCAAAGCAGCAGCCACTCCGGCATGGTCAGGCCTAGGAAGCGCCAAGTGACCACGGAGCAATCCGCGCTGCCGGTGAACACCTTCACCAGGAACTGCCCGAAAGGCAGATGCTCGAACAGGTAACCGAAGCCCGGCCCGCAGGGCGGCGAGAGCTCCTCCGGCAGGTGCTGCACGTAGATGTGGCGGATCGCCACCACGGCCCCGCCGATGGCGAGCGCCAGGATCAGCACGGCGTAGACCCGGCTGCCCCACCCTCTCGGGTTGTGCAGGGCCGCCGCCAGGAACACCAGGGCGAGGCCGATCACCGCGATGCGCTGGAAGATGCACAGCAGACAGGGTGCCAGGTGCATGAAGAACTGGGCGTAGAGCGCGTAGCCCATGAGGGCGGCGCAGAGGAGGAAACCGAGCAGGTTGGCCTGGCGGCGCTGCAGGAACATCGTGTGGGTCTCCGGGCTCATGGCCTAGTTAGACCATGATGCCCAGGGGATTATTTCAAGGCAACCGAAGTGCCTAGCGGCGCTCCAATACCTCACGCTCCATCGCCTCGAACCCGGTATGCCGCACGTCCTTGCCGCGCACCAGGTAGATCGTGTACTCGCAGATGTTCTTGGCATGGTCGCCGATGCGCTCGAGGGCGCGGGCCGACCACATCACGTCCAGCACCCGGCGGATGGTGCGCGGGTCCTCCATCATGAAGGTGATGGATTGGCGAGACAGTGCGTCGTACTCGCCGTCCACCCGCTCGTCTTCCTTGGCGACCCGGAAAGCGGCCTCCGCATCCAGGCGCGCGAAGGCGTCCAGCGCGTCGTGCAGCATGGTGCGCACGTGGTTCCCGAGGTGCTCGATCTCGTGGTAGTTGCTGGTGGGGCGCTCCTGCTCCGCGAGACGCGCCGCGAAGCGGCCGATCTTCTCCGCCTCGTCGCCGATACGCTCGAGGTCGGTGATGGTCTTGATGATGGCGAGGATCAGGCGCAGGTCGCTGGCCGCGGGCTGGCGGCGGGCGAGGATGCGGCTGCACTCCTCGTCGATGGACACCTCCATCTGGTTGACCTTGTAGTCGTGCTGCTCGATGGCGCGGCCGAGTGCGCTGTCACCCTCGGTGAGGGCCTTGAGCGAATCCACGATCTGCTGCTCGACGAGGCCGCCCATGGCCAGCACGCGGTTGCGTACGTCCTCGAGCTCCTCGTTGAACTTCTGCGAGATGTGATGCGTGAGGTTCAGTTTGTCTACCATGTTGCACCCGCGTTATTTGCCCAATCGCCGCGGTCATCCCGAGTATATACCCGGATGCCGCGCCAGTACGTGTGGCGGTACATGGATGTACCGCCCGCGACCAAGGCGAGGGTACCCTCGCCTTGGTCGGCGGAGGCGAGTCCGGGCATGTACCGGACTCGCCGAGAGCAAAAGCCCATGGATGGGCTTTTGCGTAAAAATCAGGCGGTCTTGGCTTCCTTCGCCACCCGCTCCATCGGGAAGTGGCAGGTGAAGACGCTGCCCTTGCCGGGCTCGCTCTCCACCTGCAGATCGGCATCGTGCCGCTGCAGCACGTGCTTGACGATGGCGAGCCCCAGGCCCGTGCCGCCGCTGTCCCTACTGCGGGAGCGGTCCACCCGGTAGAAGCGTTCCGTGAGCCGCGGCAGGTGCTCCGCCGCGATGCCGACGCCCGTATCCATGACCGAGAGGTATGCCCCATCCTCTTGCACCCACCAGCGCAGGCTCACCCGGCCCGAGTCCGGGGTATAGCGCATGGCGTTGAACACGAGGTTGGAGAAGGCGCTGAACAGCTCGCTCTCGGAGCCCAGCAGCCAGGTTTGGTCCTGGACCTCCACCGACACGTCGCGCGGGCCGTGGCCGAGCGCGAGCGCATCGCGCTGCACACGCTGCAGGAGCGTGGGCACATCCACCGGCGCGAACGGCGCCTCCCGGGCCTCGGTCTCCAGGCGTGACAGCTCCAGGAGGTCCTTGATGATGGCCAGCATGCGCTGCATCTGGTGCTCCATCTCGGCGAGCGGCATGCCCCAGTCGTGCTCCAGGCGCGGGTCGGCGCGCATGGCGTCCAGGTAGCCGCCGATCACCGTGAGCGGCGAGCGCAGCTCATGGGAGGCATTGGCCACGAAGTCGCGGCGCATCTCCTCCAGGCGGTGCAGGCGGGTCACGTCGCGGGCGAGCAGCAGGCGCTGGTCGCTTCCGTAGGACACCACCCGCAGCGAGACGCGCATGCCGGGCGAGGCCGGCGCCGGGATGTCCACCGGCTCATCGAAGCTGCCGTGGCGCAGGTAGCCGATGAAGTCCGGATGGCGGATGAGGTTGCCGATGCGCCGTCGCAGGTCCTGGCCGGGCCTCAAGCCCAGGAGCCGCTCGGCCGCGTCGTTGAACCAGATGATCTCCCACAGCGCGTCCAGTAGCACCACCGCGTCCGGCATGGCGGAGGTGGAGTTACGGAACTCGCGCAGCAGGAACGCGATGCGGCGCTTGCGCTCGCGGTCGCGGCGGCGCAGGCGGTAGAAATGGTTGAAGAGCTCGCCCCACACCCCCAGCGACTCGGGCGTGGCCATGAGCCGGCCGCGGCGCAGCCACGCATCCAGACGGTAGAGGTTGAAGACGTGCCAGCAGAGGTAGACGAAGCACGCCGCGAACAGCCACGCGAACAGGTGGCGGAAGATGATCCAGAACACCACGGCCATGAGACCGAGGAACAGGGCGACGCTCGCTTCCTGCCGCCAGCTGGGAGTCATTGCACCGAAGCCTGGGGCGAGAAGCGGTAGCCGCTGCCGCGCACCGTCTGGATGTAGGCATCGCAGCCGTAGGGAGCGAGCGCCTTGCGTAGGCGGCGGATATGCACGTCCACGGTACGCTCCTCGATATAGACGTTCCCGCCCCACACCCGATCCAGCACCTGGGCACGGCTGAATACACGGTCCGGCTGGGACATGAAGAACTTCAACAGGCGATACTCGGTGGGCCCGAGCGTGACCTCGGCACCGTCGGTGCTGACCCTGTGGCTCGCGGGATCGAGCCTGAGGCCACCCACCGTTAGTGCCTCGCCCTCCGCGCCGGCGGAACGGCGCAAGAGCGCCTGGATGCGCGCCACCAGCTCGCGGGCTGAGAAAGGCTTGGTGAGATAGTCGTCGGCGCCGCTCTCCAGGCCCAGGACCTTGTCGTCCTCGGCGGCGCGGGCGGTGAGCATCATGATGGGGAGTTCGCGGGTGGCGTCTTCCCGGCGCAAGGAGCGGGCCAGTTCCAAGCCCGAGAGGTCAGGCAGCATCCAGTCCAGCAGCACCAGGTCCGGGCGACGGTCAGCCACCGCGTGGCGGGCGGCGGCGGCATCCTCCGCCTCCCGCACCGCGAAGCCGGCGCGCTTGAGGGTGAAGACCACCATCTCGCGGATGGCGCGCTCGTCTTCCACCACCAATATGTTCTTCTCGTCCATGCTTTTCCCGCCCGGCCCGATTAAGGGGATAGACCGGCCGAAATATTAAAGCAAGGTAACATGACAGCTTGGTTAAATCTTGGGCGTGGCCACCTTGTCCCTCAGGTAGACCGGGAGGGCGTGCTCCGGGGGCACGCCCTGCCCCGCCCGGAACGCCCGTTCCGCCAGCCGCGCGATGTCGCCCGCCGTCGGGAGCAGCGCCGCATCCACCCCAGACAGCGCCGCCCTGCCCTTGAGCGCCTCCCCATAGGCGGACCAGCCGGGGCCGGCCCCGAACCAGGGGCCGGCAGGCACCGTGACCTCCTGCGGGGGGCTCAGGGCTTCTTCCGTCAGGGGCCTCAGCGCATCTGCCTCAGCGGCGTAAGCACACCAGTAGACTTCCTGCATGCGCGCGTCCAGACAGGCCAATATCCGTTCGGCCTTGTGCAGCCGCACGGCGGCGGCGGCAAGGGCCGCCAGGTCCGACACCGGCACTACCGGCAGCCCTGCGCCGTAGGCGAGACCTTGCGCCACGGAGGCGGCGACCCTGAGGCCCGTGAACGCACCGGGTCCGCGGCCGAACGCGACGGCATCGAGGTCGCGCAGGCCGATGCCGGCTTCCGCCAGCAAGCGTTCCACCATGGGCAGCACGCTCTCTGCCTGCACGCGCTCCGCCGGCATATCCAGTTCGGCAAGCTTGTCATCTATAAGGAGAGCCACTGAGCAACGGGCGCCGGCGGTATCGAGGGCGAGGAGCTTCACGCTCATGCCACCTCCTCCAGCACGTCACGCAAGAAGGCGGTCACCTCGTCCAGGTCGCGGGTGGGTTTCATGGGCGGCAGGCTCTCGCGGAACACGCGGCCGTAGTGCTTGCCGGTGAGGCGCGGGTCGCAGATCATCATCACGCCCTTGTCGGTCGAGTCGCGGATGAGACGTCCCACGCCCTGCTTGAGTGCGATCACCGCCTGGGGCAGCTGGTATTCCATGAAGGGATTGCGCCCCTCGTTCTTCATGAGATCGAGCCGTGCTTTCAGCACCGGGTCCCCGGGTGAGGCGAAGGGGAGCCTGTCGATGACCACCACCGACAGAGCCGGGCCTTTCACATCCACCCCTTCCCAGAAGCTGGAGGTGCCGAGCAGCACCGCGTTGCCGAGCTCACGGAAGGTCTCGAGCAGGCGCCGGCGCGGCATCTCGCCCTGCACCAAGAGCGGGTAGTCCAGGGTACCGCGCAGGATCTGCGCCGCCTCCTGCAGGGCCCGGTGGCTGGTGAAGAGCATGAAGGCGCGGCCGCCGCTGGCTTCGATGACCGGACGGGCCGCCGCAACCACGGCACGGGTATAACCGGGGTCGTCCACGGCAGGCATCTTGGGCGGCATGTAAAGCAGCGCGTGGCGTGCGAAATCGAAGGGGCTGCCGAGCAGCAACTCCTCTGCCTCGCCGACGCCCAGGCGCTCGCGGTAGTGGCCGAACTTCCCGCCTACCGAGAGGGTGGCGGACATGAAGACCCACGCGCAGGGGTTCTGCTGCATGCGTGCGGCGAAGCGCTCAGCGGCATCCAGCGGCGTGAGGTTGAAGGCGGTGTGGCGGCCGAAGTGCTCCAGCCATCGGACCTGGCGCTTCTGGTCGTCATCCAGGAACGCACCCAAGCGCGCCTGCATGAGCTCGGCCCGGTCACGGCAGTTCTCGAGGCCGCGGGAGCGGCTCGCCAGCGCGTCGAGGGCGGGCTTCAGCAGCTCCAGTGAGGCCTGCACCCGCTCGAGTCCTGCCCGCAGGCGCTTACGCTCCGGCAGTGATTCCCACTCCTGGCGGCCGATGCCCTCGCTGCGTGTGGGCTTAAGTTCCGCGAGCGACGCATCGAACTGCTTGAGCTGGACTTCCAGCTCCGGCATGTCTGCCGCGCCGCGCGCATATTCCGCGCGCAGATCCTGGGACCAATCTGCGAACTGGCGGGTGGAGACGCTCAAGCCGAAATACTGGGTGGCGATGTCCGGCAGCTGATGCGCCTCGTCCACGATCACCGCGTCCACGCCGGGCAGGAGCTCGCCGAAGCCGTCTTCCTTCAGCACCATGTCCGCCAGCAGCAGGTGGTGGTTCACCACCACCACGTCCGCCTCCTGGGCGGCGCGGCGCGCCTCCAGGAGATGGCAGCGGCTGAACTCGGGACACTCGGCACCGAGGCAGTTGTCCTGGGTGGAGGTCACCTGCGGCCAGAGGCTGGAGTTCTCGGGCACCACATCCAGTTCACCGATATCTCCGGTGCGGGTGACGGCGGCCCACTCTCGCACCGCTTCGAGCTCGCGGATGCGATCGCGGCTGTCGAACAGCCCCTGCTCCGAGGTGGAGACCATGCGGTGACGACAAAGGTAGTTGGCGCGGCCCTTGAGCAGCGCGGTCTTGACCGGCGCGCCGATGGCGCGGCGCACTGCCGGCAGGTCGCGATGGAAGAGCTGGTCCTGGAGGGTCTTGGTGCCGGTGGAGATCATCACGCGCCGGCCTGCGAGCAGCACGGGCAGCAGATAAGCGAAGGTCTTGCCGGTGCCGGTGCCCGCCTC
>DATAHN010000108.1:0-14763 GCA_036263155.1 Gammaproteobacteria bacterium
CCAGTCAGCACTGTCTATTCAAGGGTGACCGTGAGTCAGTTCGGCGCCAGACCGTGAAGGCAGCCCTGGAGGCCTTGCGGGACGGGCTCTAGCCACCCAGTAGCCAAAACAACTGGAAATCTTTACAGTATTTCCTTGACATCGGCCGACTACTGTATAAACTTACAGGTACCGGCAAATCCCTGGGTACTTCCCGTACCACTGCCGGTGCGGGCCGCGAGAGATGCATCAGCAGTCTCCCAAAAGCACCCAAGTCCAGGCGCCTGCCGCCTCCCGGCTGTTCTTCGCCCTCTGGCCCTCCGACGCCACCCGCGACGCCATATATAAGGCGAGCCGCGCCGCAGTCGAAGCCGCCGACGGCAAGCCGGTGTCCGCCGCCAACTTCCACATGACCCTGGTGTTCCTGGGCTCCGTCGCCCAGGACGCGCTCCCGCTGGTGCAGAGCATCGCCGCCTCGGTGCAGGGCGACTCCCTGCGCGTGGAGCTCGACCGCTACGGCTACTGGGAGCACCCGCAGGTGCTCTGGTGCGGCGCGAGCCGCGTGCTGCCCGCCGCCGCCAACCTCGCCGCGAGCCTGCGCGAGCGGCTCATGGCCGCGGGCTTCCGTCCCGATCCCAAGCCCTTCGTCCCGCACGTGACGCTGGCGCGCAAGGTGCGCCGCCCCGGTGCGCTCGGCGCCTTCGGCCCGGTGACGTGGGAGACCTCCGATTTCGCGCTGGTGAATTCCGTCACCGGCATCCACGGCAGTGAATACACCCCGCTCGCGACGTATGCCCTCGGCGCGCGCAGGGCTGTGAAATAATGGGCAGGAGCTAGGGACATGAACGCGAACCTGAAGGTGGTACCGATGGCGATGGACGACAACCGCAAGAAGGCGCTGGCGGCGGCGCTGGGCCAGATCGAGAAGCAGTTCGGCAAGGGCTCGGTGATGCGCCTCGGCGACCACGCCGCCACCCGCGAGATCGAGACTGTCTCCACCGGTTCCCTGACCCTGGACCTCGCCCTCGGCGTCGGCGGCCTGCCGCGCGGCCGCGTGGTGGAGATCTACGGCCCGGAATCCTCGGGCAAGACCACGCTCACCCTGCAGGTGATCGCCGAGATCCAGAAGAAGGGCGGCACCGCCGCCTTCATCGACGCGGAGCACGCGCTCGATCCGGTCTATGCCGGCAAGCTCGGCGTGAAGGTGGAAGACCTCCTGATCTCCCAGCCGGACACCGGCGAGCAGGCCCTGGAGATCGCCGACATGCTGGTGCGCTCCGCCGCGGTGGACGTGGTGGTGGTGGACTCGGTCGCCGCGCTGACCCCGAAGGCCGAGATCGAGGGCGAGATGGGCGACCAGCACATGGGCCTGCAGGCGCGCCTCATGTCCCAGGCGCTGCGCAAGCTCACCGCCAACATCAAGCGCTCCAACACGCTCGTCATCTTCATCAACCAGATCCGCATGAAGATCGGCGTGATGTTCGGCAACCCGGAGACCACCACCGGCGGCAACGCGCTCAAGTTCTACGCCTCGGTGCGCCTGGACATCCGCCGCATCGGCGCCATCAAGGCCGGCGAGGAGGTCATCGGCAGCGAGACCCGCGTGAAGGTGGTCAAGAACAAGGTGGCGCCGCCGTTCAGGGTGGCGGAGTTCGAGATCCTCTACGGCAAGGGCATCTCCCGCGCCGGCGAGATCATCGAGCTCGGTGTGACCCATGAGTTCGTCGAGAAGTCCGGCGCCTGGTACAGCTACAAGGGCAAGAAGATCGCCCAGGGCAAGGAAGGCGCCCGCGACTACCTGGAGCAGAACCCCGAGGTCATGGCCGAGATCGAGGCCAGCATCCGCGAGAAGCTGGTGCCGAAGAAGGTCCCCGGCGCCCCGCTGGCGGTGGTGGACAGCGACGAAGGCGATGAGCCTGAAGAGATCACGGAAGCCTGAGCCGGAGGAGGCACGCGACCCGGCGAGGGTCAGGGCCAAGGCGCTGGCCCTCTTGGCCCGGCGCGAGCACTCCGCCCAGGAACTCAGGTCCAAGCTTCTCGAACGAGGCTATGAGAGCACCGCCGTCGAGGCGGTGCTCTCGTCATTGCAGGGGCAAACGCTCCTCTCGGATGCCCGCTTCGTTCAGGAGTTCGTGGCGGCTCGGGTGCGGCGCGGTTCCGGCCCCCTCAAGATCCGCGCTGAACTCCAGGGCCGGGGCGTGGCCGGCGAGCTCATGGAGAAGGCGGTGGCGGGCCTGAAAGCGGCCTCGGCCCAGGGCGCAGAGGCTGCCCGGCGCAAGCGTTTCGGGACAGACTTGCCGAAGGACATGGCGGAACGGGCGCGGCAGGCGCGCTTCCTGCAGCAGCGCGGGTTCTCCATGGAGGACATCCGCAAGGCCCTGAAGGGCGATCTGGAAGACTAGAAGACCGTTATTTCAGCCGGAATACCGGTGTTTCTATTGGGTGGCGGGGGCCGAGGCCTCATAATATCCGCCCATGATGACCAGCAACGACATCCGCAAGAGTTTCCTGGAGTTCTTCCAGTCCAAGGGCCATACGGTGGTGCCTTCGAGCCCGCTCGTGCCCGCCAACGACCCGACGCTGCTCTTCACTAACGCCGGCATGGTGCAGTTCAAGGACGTGTTCCTGGGGCGCGACAAGCGCGACTACAAGCGCGCGGCCTCCTCGCAGCGCTGCGTGCGCGCCGGCGGCAAGCACAACGACCTGGAAAACGTGGGCTACACCGCCCGCCACCACACCTTCTTCGAGATGCTGGGCAACTTCAGCTTCGGCGACTACTTCAAGAAGGACGCCATCCTCTATTCCTGGGAGCTCCTCACCCAGGTCTGGAAGCTGCCCCCGGAGAAGCTCTGGGTCACGGTCTACCACACCGATGACGAGGCCTACGGCCACTGGCTGAACGACGTGGGCGTGCCTGCGGCGCGCATCGTGCGCATCGGCGACAAGCCGGGCGGCCAGAAGTACCAGAGCGACAACTTCTGGCAGATGGCTGACACCGGCCCCTGCGGCCCCTGCTCCGAGATCTTCTACGACCACGGCGACAAGGTGGCCGGCGGCCCGCCGGGCTCGGCGGACGCGGACGGCGACCGCTACATCGAGATCTGGAACCTGGTGTTCATGCAGTTCGACCGCTCCGCTGACGGGGTGCTGACGCCCTTGCCCAAGCCCTGCGTGGACACGGGCATGGGTCTCGAGCGTGTCACGGCCGTGCTGCAGCACGTGCATTCCAACTACGAGATCGACCTCTTCCAGAAGCTCATCACCGCGGCCGCCGATGTGACCGGCGCGAAGGACAAGACGAGCCCCTCGCTGCGAGTGATCGCGGACCACATCCGTGCCTGCGCCTTCCTCATCACCGACGGTGTGCTGCCCTCCAACGAGGGCCGCGGCTACGTGCTGCGCCGCATCATCCGCCGCGCCATCCGCCACGGCTACAAGCTGGGGCAGGAGAAGCCCTTCTTCCACAAGCTGGTGAAGGCGCTGGACGCCGAGATGGGCGGCGCCTATCCCGAATTGCACAAGGCCGCCTCCCACGTGGAGAAGGTACTGCTGCAGGAAGAGGAGCGTTTCGCCGAGACGCTGGATCAGGGCATGCGCCTGCTCGAGAGCGCCATCAAGGACCTGAAGGGCAAGACCCTCGCCGGCGAGACGGTGTTCAAGCTCTACGATACCTATGGGTTCCCGGCGGATCTCACCAACGACATCGCCCGCGAGCGCGGCCTCGCCATCGACGAGGCGGGCTTCGAGAGGGAGATGGAATCCCAGCGCGACCGCGCCCGCTCCGCCAGCAAGTTCGGCGCCGAGTACGGCCAGGACGTGGTCATCGGGGGCGAGACGGCCTTCAAGGGTTACGAGCACCTGAAGCATCCCGGCAAGGTCGTGGCGTTGTTCCGCGGCAAGGACGCGGTGCAGTCTCTGAAGGCCGGCGAGCAGGGCATGGTGGTGCTGGACCAGACGCCGTTCTACGCGGAGTCCGGCGGCCAGGTAGGTGACCAGGGCGCGCTCACATCCAAGTCCGGCGAGTTCAAGGTCGCCGACACCCAGAAGCGCGGCGGCGGGGCCTTCGCGCACATGGGGTCGGTCACGAAGGGCGAGATCAAGCTCGGCGATACGCTGGATGCGCAGGTGGACGAAGGCCTGCGCGCCGCCACGGTGCTGAACCATTCCGCCACCCACCTGCTGCATGCGGCGTTGCGCAAGGTGCTGGGCACCCACGTGACCCAGAAGGGCTCGCTGGTGGCGCCGGATCGCCTGCGCTTCGACTTCTCCCACTACCAGGCGGTGACGCCGGAGGAGCTCGCGAAGATCGAGGATCTGGTGAACACCGAGGTGCGCCGCAACGAGGCGGCGGACGTGCGCGAGAGCAGCTACGACGAGGCCATCAAGGCCGGCGCCATGGCGCTGTTCGGCGAGAAGTACGGCAACGTGGTGCGGGTGATGAAGTTCGGCGACTTCTCCACCGAGCTCTGCGGCGGCACCCACGTGCGCCGCACCGGCGACATCGGGCTCTTCAAAATATTGAGCGAGGGCGGCGTGGCCGCCGGCGTGCGCCGCATCGAGGCGGTGACGGGCGCCGGCGCGCTGGCCTACGTGAACAACCTCCAGGGCATCGTGCGCGGCCTCGAAGAGACGCTGCGCACCGATGACGTGCTGGCCAAGACCCAGGCCTTGCAGGAGCGGGTGAAACAGCTTGAGAAGCAGCTGGCTCAGGCTTCCGGCAAGCTCGCGGCGAACCGCGGCGACGAATTACTTTCCCAGGCCAAGAATATTGGCGAAGTTAGCCTACTTGTTAGTGCGGTTGATGGAGTCGATGCTGCTGGCTTGCGTGACCTTCAAGATCAGCTAAAGAATAAATTGAAATCCGGAATCGTTGTGCTGGCCTCTGCCGATTCTGCTACGAACAAGGTGGCTGTGATTGTGGGTGTGACTGCCGATCTCACCGGCAAAGTTAAAGCAGGCGAGCTCGTGAACATGGTGGCCCAGCAGGTGGGTGGCAAGGGCGGCGGGCGGCCGGACATGGCCCAGGCCGGCGGCACCGATCCCTCCAAGCTCGACGCCGCACTCAAGTCCGTACCCGATTGGGTCCGGGCAAAAATAGCTTGATACTGTCGCCGCCGTGGCGCTGATCGTCCAGAAGTACGGCGGCACCTCGGTCGCTGACTGCGGCCGCATCGAGCACGTGGCGGGCAAGATCGCCGCGACCCGCGAGCAGGGCCATCAGGTGGTGGTGGCGGTCTCGGCCATGGCCGGCGAGACGGACCGGCTCTTGGGCCTCGCGCACCGGCTGGTGCCGCGCCCGAACCAGCGCGAGCTGGACGTGCTGCTCGCCACGGGCGAGCAGGTCTCCATCGCGCTGCTCTGCATCGCGCTCGAGAAGCGCGGCCTCAAGGCGCGCTCCTTCACCGCGGGCCAGGTCTGCATCCGCACCGACAGCGCCCACACCAAGGCGCGCATCCAGGAGATCGACACGCAGGCCCTGCGTGAGTGCCTGGCCGCGGGCTGCGTGCCGGTGGTGGCGGGATTCCAGGGCCTGGACCCGCAGGGCAACATCACCACTCTCGGGCGCGGCGGCGGCGACACCACCGCCGTCGGCCTCGCGGCGGCGCTCAAGGCCGATGAATGCCAGATCTACACCGACGTGGACGGGGTCTACACCGCCGACCCGCGCCTGGTGCCCGAGGCCCGGCGCCTGCCGCGCATCACCTTCGAGGAGATGCTGGAGCTCGCGAGCCAGGGTTCCAAGGTGCTGCAGATCCGTGCAGTGGAGTTCGCCGGCAAATACAATGTACCCCTGCGCGTGCTGTCCACCTTCAAGGAAGGGGAGGGCACCCTCATCACCTACGAGGATCAAGCCGTGGAAGCCGCCGTGGTCTCAGGCATCGCTTTCAACCGCGACGAGGCGGAAGTCTCGCTGCTCGGCGTGCCGAACGAACCGGGCATCGCCTACCGCATCCTGGGGCCGGTGTCGGACGCGAACATCGAAGTGGACATGATCGTGCAGAACGTCGCGCGCGACGGCCGCATGGATTTCAGCTTCACCATCCACCGCAACGACTATCCGCAGGTGATGGATATTTTGCGTGCGAACCTAAATCGCATCGGCGCCCAGAACCTGCAGGGCAACGAGCGGGTGGTGAAGATCTCCGTGGTGGGCGTGGGAATGCGTTCCCACGCGGGGGTGGCGAGCACCCTGTTCCGGGCCCTGGCCGAGCAGGGCATCGACATCCGCATGGTGGCCACCTCCGAGATCAAGGTCTCGGTGGTGGTGGACGAGAAACAGCTGGAGGCGGGGGTGCGCGCCCTGCATCAGGCCTTCGGTCTCGCGGCCTCCCCCCAAGAGGATTTCCTGCACCGCGGCGCGGCGGGTTGAGCCCAGCGGGCCATGGGCGCAGAATAGCCACAAAACGTCCCGCAGAGGACGGATACGAAGAAGAAGAAAAGGACTTCTCAGAGGTGATTGGGACATAGGGCTACTTCAAGGAGTCGAGAGATGCTGATCCTTACGCGTCGCGTAGGCGAGACGCTCATGATCGGAGACGAGGTCACGGTGACGGTGCTCGGGGTCAAGGGCAACCAGGTACGGCTGGGGGTGAACGCGCCTCGCACCGTGTCGGTGCACCGCGAGGAAATCTACGAGCGCATCCGCCGCGAGCAGGAAGGCGGCACTCCGCCTGAGACCGGCAACAGCTGAATACCCTGTTGCCGAGGCGCTGATCTGCCCGCACGCGCGCTTCCATGCTTTTCGGATCCAATGAAAAAGGGCTTGGCAGGCCCTTTTTTATGCATTGGCGGAGAAGATTAAGACCGAGATTGTGAGAGGAAGGGGTTGTTCGCTCTTTTCCGCAGGGTTCGAACCGCCTCCCCAGGTTCGATAAAAAAGGGCCTCCCGAAGGAGGCCATTTTTTTATCGAATTGGCGGAGAGGGAGGGATTACTCGCCCCATCCCTGGGGCTCGCCCCTTCGGGGCCAGCGCCGCGAGGCGGCGCTGTTCAAAATCGCTCCAGGCGATTTTGTCGAACCAGCCTTATATGCATCGAGGGTTCGAATCTTCCTCACTGATGCAATTAAAAAGGGGCCCGGAAGGCCCCTTTTTAATTGCATTGGCGGAGAGGGAGGGATTCGAACCCTCGATACAGGTTTTAGCCCGTATACGCCCTTAGCAGGGGCGCGCCTTCGACCACTCGGCCACCTCTCCAAGAACTCAGGATATTTGCTTCGCCTGGTGTGCCTTCCAGCAGCTCGCCGTTGCGCGGCTCGCCCTGTCCGGTCGCGAAGGCCTACGGCCTTCGCCCAAGGGGTCAGGGGGCGCATGATACCGGGCAGGGCACAGGCCGGTCAAAAGAAACAGCAAGGGCGATTGAGCATCATTTCCTTATAGTTCCATCCCGGGCACCGGGTGAGTGCAAGCTGTGCTCGCATAGGCCCCGCTTTCGCCCCTTCCTCTCCCCTCCCTTCCAGCCTCTCTCCCGGATATTCACCTCCCCATGCAGATCCGAACTGTAACCCTTTACACTCGTACTACTAATAGTATAGTACGTCATAAATAGTAGAGCCCATCGGGGCGCCACCACAACAAGACCCGGGGAGATGTCCATGGAGACCCGCTCACTGTCCCTGTCGAAGATCGTCCGCGGCCTGCTGCTCACGGGCGCCGTAGGCGCGCTGCAGATCGCGCCGGCCCTGGCCCAGGAGCCTGCCACGGACGAGACCCCGCCGCCCCCGGGCAGCGCCCAGCTCGGCAAGATCGAGGTCACCGGCACGCGCATCAAGCGCGCCGACGTGGAGGCGGCCCGGCCCATCACCATCGTGACCCAGGAGCAGATCAAGGCCACCGGCCTCACTTCCCTCGGCGACGTGCTGCAGCAGCTGCCCTCCACCGGCGCCGCGGCCAACCGGCAGTTCAACAACGGCGGCAGCGGCCGCACCAACATCGACCTGCGCAACCTGGGTGCGAACCGGGTGCTGGTGCTGTTGGACGGCAAGCGCGTGGTGAGCGGCCTGGGCGGCGACGTGGACCTCAACACCGTGCCGGTGGCGGTGGTGGACCACGTGGAGATCCTGCAGGACGGCGCCTCCTCGCTGTACGGTTCGGACGCCATCTCCGGCGTCATCAACATCATCACGCTCAAGCGCTATAACGGCGCCGAGGCCAACGCCCACTTCGGCAAGTACGACGCCCACGCCGACGGCGGCGGCTGGGACGGGCAGGAGGAACAGTACGACTTCACCCTCGGCAGCTCGGGCGACCGCGGCGGGGCGGTGATGAACGTGTCCTACGTGAACGAGGCGCCGATCTTCGCCGGCGACCGCACCATCTCGAAGGAACCGGTGGTGGGCTCCCACGGGGGCAGCTTCCTCACGCCCAGCGGCCTCTTCAACATCTTCGATGCGCACGGCTGCCCCGGCTCGGCCACGCCGAACAGTTATGGCACCTGCTCCATGACCCTGGTGAACACGCCCAAGCCCGGCCGCGCGGGCACGCCGAACGGGCCTTCCTTGGGCAACTTCCGCAACATCGGCAACGGTGACCGCTTCAACTACGCCCCGGCCAACTTCCTCGCCATCCCCAGCGAGCGCAGCGCCTTCTACCTGGAAGGGCACTACGACATCGCCGATAACCTCAGCTTCAGCACCCAGGCGCTGTTCAACGAGCGCAAGTCCTCCCAGCAGCTCGCGCCCAACACCCTGACCCTGGGCGCCTTCGGCCAGGCCAAGGCCAACGGCGTGCCGCTCGGCATCTCGGCCCAGAACCCCTACAACCCCTTCGGCGTGGACCTGGTGGCCAACTTCAGCGACGCTTGCATCTTCGCCGGCAGCTGCGACTCGCTGCTGTTCCTCGGCCGGCGCCTGTCGGAGGGCGGCAACCGCGTGTTCACCCAGACCGTGAAGAACTTCCAGTTCAACGGCGGCTTCGAGGGCTACTACCGCCTGCTCGGCAACGAGTGGGACTGGGATGCCGGCTTCGCCTACGGCAACAACAACGAGAGCGACCAGGCCGGAGGGGTGGTGAACACCTTCCGGCTGCAGCAGGAGCTGGGCGTGCCCGGAGCCGCGCCCTGCGCCGGTGCGGGCGCCGGCTGCATCCCGCTCAACATCTTCGGCGGCGGCGGCACCATCACCCCGGCGATGCTGGGCTACGTGCTGTTCGAGCAGCACGACGTGGTGACGCAGAACATGCGCAACTACACCGCCAACACCAGCGGCACCCTGATGGACCTGCCGGCGGGACCGCTCGGCATGGCGCTGGGCGCCGAGTACCTGGAGACCGATGGCTTCTCGCACCCGGACGCGCTGGTGACCCAGGGCAACACCGCCAACAGCCTGATCCCGCCCACCGAAGGACGCGAGACCACCCGCTCAGAGTACGTGGAGTTCGACATCCCGCTGGCAGCAGGCATGCCGTTCATGCAGAAGGTGGACCTGGACCTCGCCAACCGCTGGTCGCACTTCGAGTGGAAGGGCGGGGCGCTGAATACCGGCAACGCGGCGGCGCACACCGACAGCGCCTCCACCGGCAGCGCCTCGTTGCGCTGGCAGTCCAACGACCAACTGCTGCTGCGCGCCTCCTGGACCCAGGGCTTCCGCATCCCCAGCATCAGCGACCTGTTCCTCGCGGACAGCGACAGCTTCCAGTTCCTCACCGATCCCTGCGTGGTCACGCCCGCCAACCCGGTGAAGGCGCCGAAATGCGGCGCCGGCCCCTACTCGTTGCAGTTCCCGGGCAGCGGCGAGATCCACACCACCATCGGCGGCAACACCAACCTGACGCCGGAGCGAGCCATCTCCCAGACGGTGGGCTTCGTCTATGACCCGGACTGGCTGCCCGGCTTCGATGTGAGCGCGGACTATTACAAGATCAACCTGCAAAACGCTATCAGCCAGATACCGGCGCAGCTGGTCCTGGACGGCTGCTACGTTGACGGCCAGCCGCGCTACTGCAGTCTCATCACCCGCTCGGGCGGCGACCACAGCGCCAACGCGCCGGGGGCGATCACCAACATCGACAACCTCAACATCAATGCCAGCGGCATCAAGGTCGAAGGCATGGACTTGAGCCTGCACTACAAGTTCCCCTCCACCGCGGTGGGCGACTTCAAGGCCGGCGTGGAGTGGGCCTTCACCAAGCAGTACGTGGCGACCCTGGCGTTCGGCAACGACTTCAGCAGCCAGGAGCTGTCTGGTACCACCACCAACGGTGCCGGCACTGCCGGCACGAGCTCGGTCACGGGCGGCATCCCAAAGCAGCGCGGTACCCTCAACCTCAACTGGAGCCGCGGCGACTGGTCGGCGACCTGGAACGTGCAGTACGTCGGCGCGCTGGTGGAGGACTGCTCGGCCGCGGCGACGGTCAACCCGCCGAGCCGCTGCCCGCTCACGGTGGACTTCCCGTTCGAGAGCGGCCCGGTGCCGGGCAACCACATCGGCGCGACGGTCTATCACGACGCGCAGCTGACCTACCACGTGGACGCGCTGCACTCGGACTTCGGCGTGGGCGTACGCAACCTGTTCGACAAGCAGCCGCCCATCGCCATGTCCGCCTTCGCCAACAGCTTCCTGCCCACGTTCTACCGCACGCCGGGGCGCTTCCTGTACGTGACGGTGGGGGTGAAGCTCTGAGGTAAGCCGGATACTGTCATGTAAAAACGCCCGTCCGGGCCGCTTCCCTTATCATCCGTTACAGGATGGCATGGAGGCGCCCGGACATGGTGCGAGCAGGGATAGCAGCGGTGGCGCTGGCTGCGGCGCTGGGCATGAGCGGCGCGCACGCCGACGCGAACCTCACGGACCTGCAGGCGAACGCCGACGCGGCGCGCCAGACCGCGGTGGCGGAAGGCTGGCAGGGCTCGGTGGCGCTCGGCTACCTGCAGACCACCGGCAACGTGAACAGCTCCACCTTCAACGGCAAGGCGCTGGCGGGCTACCGGTCGGGCAACTGGCAGGACTCGGTGCTGGTGCAGACCCTCAAGGCCAGCCAGGACGGCGGTCTCATCGCCGAGAGCTTCAACTTCAACGGCCAGGCCGACTACAACCTGGACCCGAACGACTACCTGTTCGGCAACCTCGACTACCTGCGTGACGTGTTCAGCGGCTACGAGCGCCGCGTCTCGGAGGTGGTGGGTGTCGGCCACCGCCTGCTCACCACCAGCACCCAGCAACTCGACGTCGAGTTCGGCGTGGGCGGCCGCCAGACCCACTACACCACGGGCCTTCGCGAATCCGAGCCGGTGGAGCGGCTGGCGGCGAGCTACCTGTGGAAGTTCAGCGCCAACAGCAACTTCACGGAGAACTTCAGCGTGGTGCACGGCTCCAGCAACACCCTGAGCCAGTCGGTGAGCACGCTGACCGCGAACCTGGACAACAGCTTCGCCCTGTCGGTGTCCTATACCGTCACCCACAACAGCGCCATGCTGCCGGGGTTCAAGAACACCGACGCGGTGACCGCCCTCTCGCTGGTCTATACCTTCACGCCGCCGGCGCCTCCGCCACCGGCAGCGCCCCCGCCCCCGCAGCCCCCGCCGGCATCCGAGACCGCGCCCAGCACCCCGCCGCCGGGCGGCTATCGTTAGGGTAGGCACCCGGGACGCGGGAAGCCCGCGTGAAGCGCCGCGCCCGCGGGCTGTGACCTGCGCCACTGAACCCGCAGCGGCGGGCATGGTCCAATCGTGAGGTCCCCTGGGCCCGATACAATGAGCCATGCCGGCGCCGCCGGCCGCTCCTTACCCTCCAAGACCGGTGCCATGAACAAGAAGCTCCTGCTGCTGCTCGTCTCGAACCTTGCCTGGCTGTACCCGGCCGCGCATACCCAGACGGCGTCGGCGACCATCGAGAACCCGCCCGCCGTCATCGTGCCGCAGCCGGGGCAGGCCGCCGTGGACCAGGCGGTGGCCTACGTGCTCACCCACTACCACTACAGCCGCGAGCCGCTGGACGCGGGGCTCGCGGTCAAGATCTTCGACGAGTACCTGAAGACCCTGGACCAGAGCCACGGCTACTTCCTGCAGTCGGACATCGACTCCTTCATGTCCTACCGCCTGACCTTGGCGGACAGCATCCGCGACGGCGATCTCAAGCCCGCGTTCGCCATCTACGCAGTGTTCAAGCAGCGCTTCGACGCGCGCATGGACTACGCGCTGGCCCAGCTCGCCACCCAGCCGGACCTGGGCCAGGACGAGTCGCTGCCGCTGGACGACAAGCCCAAGGCCTGGGCGAAGGATCCTGCGGCGCTCGATGACCTCTGGCGCAAGCGCGTCAAGAACGACGTCATCGACTTCATGCTGGATGGCAAGACCTGGCCGCAGGCGCAGGCGTTGCTGAAGAAGCGTTACAGCACGCTGCGCGACAGCGTGGACAAGTTCGACAGTGACGACGTGTTCGCGAGCTTCATGAACGCCTATGCCCGGGCGTTGGACCCGCACACCGAGTATTTCCCGCCGGTGGAGTACGACCAGTTCAAGACCCAGATGAGCCTCAAGCTCGAGGGCATCGGCGTCGAGCTGCAGACGGACGACGACTATGTGAAGATCGCGCGGGTGCTGCCCGGCAGCCCTGCCGCCAAGAGCGGTGCACTGCACCCGGGCGACCGCATCGCCGCGGTGGGGCAGGGCGACGGTGACGACTTCGTGGACGTGGTGGGCTGGCGGCTGGACGACGTGGTGCGCCTCACGCGCGGCCCCAAGGGCACGGTGCTCAGGCTGCAGGTGCTGCCGGCCGGCGCGCGGGCGGGTTCGGCGCTGAAGCCCATCCGGCTGGTGCGTGACTCCATCAAGCTCGCCGAGCAGGCGGCCCGCAGCGACGTGATCACGGTGCCGCGCAAGGGCGGCGGCGAGGCCCGCATCGGCGTGATCCGCATCCCCGAGTTCTACACCGACTTCGACGAGCGCGCCGCCGGCAAGCCCGACTACAACAGCGTGACGCGCGACGTGCGCCGCCTGCTGGGCGGGCTCCAGGCGCGGCACGTGGAAGGCGTGATCATCGACATCCGCAACAACGGCGGCGGCTCGCTGCAGGAGGCGGCGGACCTCGCGGGCCTGTTCATCCCGCGCGGCCCCATGGTGCAGCTGCGCAGTTCCGGCGACCGGGTCACGGTGGTGCGTTCCAGCACCACGCCGGTGTACTCCGGCCCGCTGGCGGTGCTGGTGGACCGCCTCAGCGCCTCGGCCTCGGAGATCTTCGCGGCGGCGGTGCAGGACTACCGGCGCGGCGTCATCATCGGCAACGACACCTACGGCAAGGGCGTGGCCACCCAGTTCGCGGACCTCTCGGAGATGACCGACGCGGAGGCGGAAGCCGGCCAGCTCATGTTCGTCTCGGACAAGTTCTACCGCGTCACCGGCGCCAGCACCCAGGATAAGGGCGTGGCCCCGGACATCATCCTGCCTTCCCAGATCGATCCCACCCAGTTCGGCGAGGAGACCGAGGACAACCCGCTGCCCTGGGACACCATCGCGCCGGTGCCGTACAAGGCGCTGGACTACAAGGTGGACGCGATACTGCCGGAGCTGAAGAAGCGCCACGAGCAGCGCGCCAAGGACGACCCGTTGTTCCGGCTCTACATCGGCGACGTCGAGCACCTGAAGCAGGACGCCTCGGCCACCAGCCTCTCACTCAAGCTGGATGCGCGCCGGCACGTGGAGGAGCAGGAACAGGCCTGGCGCGACAAGGACGAGCTGGCCTGGAAGAAGCTCACCGGCGGCACGCCGGCGGAAGCTCCGGGTGACAGCGGCGAGGTGGCGAGCGCCCAGGACGTGGCCTTGCGCGAGGGCGCGGCCATCGTGGCCGACATGCACGAGCTGGGGCGGGCCGGGTCTCAGGCCGCCCGGAGCGGGACAGCCTCCGGCCGTCCCGGTACCGGGGCCAGGGACGAGACCACCGAGAGATAGAAGCGCGCTTCCACCCTGGCCGGATCCCGCGCCAGGGCGAGTTCCAGCAGGAGCCGCGCCTCCCCATACTGACCCAGGCCGAGCCGGACGCGGGCGAGACGCCAAAGGGCGTCCACGCCGGGCGTGTCGCGCAGCGCCCGTTCGCATCGCACGAGTTCGTCCCGCCAGCGCGCCTGCGCACGGGTTTGCCGCCAGGGATCGTGGGCTTGCGTCACCGGACGGCACCTCCATACCGGCTCGGGATGACGCCCTTACGTTCGCAGAAGCCGCCTTGGCGGGGCAGCGGCGATGCTGACAAGCTGCCGGGGCGATCCTGCCTACGGCCTGGCCCCACCGGGCCCAAATATATGAATCAGCCATAAATCAGAAGATTTTCGGCCTGTCCCGGGGACTCCTCGGCTATACCTGTGGTCGTAAGCGACAGGTACCCCTGGAGGATTTCCGTCATGAACCGCGACCCGAAACTGCCTTCCGATTCGTACAAGCCGGCCTTGCTCGCCCTCATGGGCCTGGCGCTGGTACTGGCGGCGCCGCTGGCGTCCGCCGACGACCACCTGCCCCCGGGGATCAAGGTGGTGTACATCCACCCGCCCGCCTACGTGGACAAGGTGCCGGGCCACACCACCTATACCGACCAGGATATCGAGCAGGCGGAGGAGCTCGCCAAGCTCGGCGACGCGGAGGCCCAGGCGAACCTGGGCGTGATGCTCACCACCCGCGGCAAGTACGCGGAGGCCGCCACTTGGTACAAGCGGGCCGCTGACATGGGCATCGCCACCGCCGCCTACAACCTCGGCACGCTCTACTACAACGGCCAGGGCTTCCCCCAGGATTATGCCCAGGCCCGCCACTGGTTCGAGCTCGCGGCCCGCCGCAACGACCCCTACGCGGAGTTCCAGCTCGG
>DATAHN010000109.1:0-3001 GCA_036263155.1 Gammaproteobacteria bacterium
CCGGCGCCGCCGGCACCCACCACCACCACGTCATAGATGTGATCGACCGTCTTGTAGGCTTGGCTCACGTTCAGGCTCCGAAGGCGACGCGCAGCGCGGTGAACACGCCGATGGCGCCGAGCAGGATGCAGGCGAATTTGATCAGGAGCAGGCTCGCGATCTTGAGCCCCTCACCATGTACGTAGTCCTCCAGCACCACCTGCACGCCCAAGTAGGCGTGATAGAGCAGCGTGACGAGGAAGAGGCTCAGCAGCACCGCCACCCACGGGGTATGCAGCCACACCACCACGACGACATAGTCCTCGTGCACAAGTTGCAGCACCGAACCCGCGAACCAGAGGCTCAGGGGGATGAGCGCGAGGGCGGTGACGCGCTGCGTCCACCAGTGGCCGGTGCCGCTCTTGGCGGAGCCCAGGCCCCGCGCCTGTCCCAGGGGAGTGCGGAAGCTCATGGGGCACCTCCGTAGGCGCGCCAAAGGGTGAAGGCGGTGAGGATCAGGGCCGCGACCCAGGTCACATAGCCGGTGATATAGAAGGTCCTGATCTCAAAACCCCAGCCCGCGTCCCAGCACAGGTGCCGGACACCGTTGCAGAGGTGGTAGTAGAGGGAGAAGATCCAGCCGATGAGCAGGAACTGGCCGAAACCGGTGTGGAAGAAGTCCGCCACCCGGGCGTACTCCTCGGGGCCAGTGCCCGCCGCCACCAGCCACCACACCAGCGGGATGCTGCCCACCGCCAGCGCCACGCCGGTGGCGCGGTGCAGGATGGACATGGTCATGGTGATCTGCCAGCGGTAGATGCCGAGATGCGGCGAGAGCGGTCTGTTATCGGCCATGCTTCACCTTCAGAAATCTATGCAGCGGCCGTTCTTCTCCCAGTCGCCGAAGCGGGTCGGCTCCGGCCCCTTGGGGCCTCCGATCTCCTTCGGCTGCTGGGACTTGGGTTCCGGAGCGGACGTATCGGGAAGCGGTTCCCGATGGGTGCCTGGGGCCGGAATCTGGGTGCGCTGCTCGGACATGGGATGCCTTGCTCTTATAGCCGCCCATTTTACACCCAAAGCCCATCCCGCCCGAACCCCTTGACCGAGCGACTACAATAGACGAGCCGTCATGCTGCCCGACAAGCCCATCCTGGTTGACCTGTCCTACAAGGGCCTGCTCTGCGCGAGCGGACCGGATGCGGTCTCGTTCCTGCAGGGCCAGTTCAGCACCGACATCGAGCAACTCACGCCCGATGTCAGCCAGCTCAGCTCCTGGAGCAACGCCAAGGGCCGGGTGGTGGCGGTGCTGCGCCTGTTCCGCCGCGGCGACCACATCCACATGGCGCTGGCGGCGAGCCTCAAGAGTGCAGTGCTGAAGCGTCTCTCCATGTACGTGTTGCGCTCCAAGGTGGAGCTCGCGGACTCGGGGGACAGCATCTCGGCCCTGGGCCTCATCGGAGAAGGCGCGTCTGCCCTGCTCACCCAAGCCGGCATCCCGGTGCCGGGCCGCGTGAACGACCTCACGCGCATGGACAGCATCCAGGCGATACGCCTGCACGGCACCGCGCGCTACGCCATCTACGGCGGCGCCGAGGCCATGGCCGTGCTGAAGCGGCGCTGGGAACCGGTCACGACGGCAGGCGCCGAGGACATCTGGGCCCTGCACAAGATCCTCGCAGGGGAGCCCACGGTCTTCGCCGAGACCAGCGAACACTTCGTCGCCCACATGCTGGGCCTGGCGGAGTTGGGCGCCATCGACTTCAAGAAGGGTTGCTATACCGGGCAAGAAGTCATCGCCCGCGCCCACTACCGCGGCGGCGTGAAACGCCACATGGTACGGGCCGAGAGCCGGACGAGGGTCCAGCTCAGACCCGGCACCGAGATCCATGCCCAGGGGCACGACGGTCCCGTGGCGGAAGTGGTGGACGCGCGGCCGGACGCCCAGGGAGCCTGGCAGATCCTGATGGTGCTCCAGGACGATTTCAAAGATGCGGCGCTGCTGCATGCCGCCAGTGGCGCAGCCGTAAAGGTGGTTTGACGACGGACCCCCCTACTATGTGAATCTTTTGTGACAGTGAGCGCCGAAGGCGCGAACGGGCAGGCAGGAGCCTGCCCACTGCCCCAAGCGAAGCAGGAAAGCGCATCGCAGGGGCCGCGAAGCACATTCGCGTTTTGCCCACTCCAGCACAAGTCACTCTCGCGGCCTAGCCCCTCCCCCATCGGGAGCAGGACTCGATGCCTAGGTGGAAGTCTTGCGCCGCATGGCCAGCGCAAAGAAACAATCGGTACCGTGTTTGTCCGTGAGCAGCCTTAGCGAGCCATCCGCCGGCATCCCTTCCGGCACTATCGCGCCCTGGCGTTCCAGCACCTGGGCCGCCTGCATCACTTCGAACTCGGGATGCGCCGCGAGGAACGCCGCCGTGATGGCGCCGTTCTCCTCTTCCAGCAGGCTGCAGGTGGCATAGACCAGCCTTCCGCTTGGCTTCACGAGCCTGGCCGCCGCCTCCAGGATGCTGGCCTGGAGCTTCGTCAGCATGCCTAGGTCGATGGGCCGCCACTTGATGTCCGGGTTGCGGCGCAGGGTGCCGGTGCCGGAACACGGCGCATCCACCAGTACCGCATCGGCGGTGCCGGCGTATTTCTTCAATATCGCTTCGTTCTCGTCCCGGATCGCGAAAACCTGGGCGTTGTAGGCACCGGCCCGGGCGAGGCGCGGCTTCATCCGCTCCAGGCGGCCGGGCGAGACATCGTAGGCGTTCAGAGCGCCGGTGTTCTGCATCATGGCCGCGAGCGCCAGGGTCTTGCCGCCGGCGCCGGCACAGAAGTCCACCACTTTCTCCTTCGGGGCGGCTTCCGTCATGAGCGCCAGGAGCTGGCTGCCCTCATCCTGAAGCTCGAACAGCCCTTCCCGGAACTCCTCGGTGTTGAACAGGGGCCCGCGCTTGTCCCGCTGCAGGCCGATGGGCGAATAGTGCATGGGCTCGCAGGGATTGCCGGATTCCACGAGGCGCCGCATCAGCGT
>DATAHN010000110.1:0-75904 GCA_036263155.1 Gammaproteobacteria bacterium
CCTGCCCTGGGACGAGATCAAGCCGAGCGACTACAAGCCGCTGGACTCCGGCCTGCGCAAGGCCCTGCCGCAGCTCGCCAGCGACCACGAGGCACGCGTCGCGAAGGACCCGGCCTGGAAGCTGTTCATGGACGGGGTGCATGACATCGAGGCCGCCCGAGCCCAGACCTCCATCTCGCTGGTGCTGGCGGACCGCCAGAAGCAGCGCGCCGAGGATGACGCCAAGCGCCTCGTGAGCCTGAATGCCTGGCGCAAGCTCAAGGGCATGCCAGCGGCAGCGACCCTCGAGGAAGCCCTCAAGGCCGACAAGGCGGACGCAGACGGCGATGGCGATGGCGGCCTCACCGCCGATGTGCTGCTGGACGAGTCCGCCGCCATCGTGGCGGACATGGACGCCCGCGGCCTCTTCCAGAAGCCGGATCCAGGGCTGGCCAACCGGGGCTTCTAGCCCCTTCCGAAACGCCTAATTTCCTAAGACCCCCCTGATCTTTCAGGGGGGCCGTCCTTGCATGTCTCAAAATCACTGTTATACTTGGCTATAACAGTACCTTACTCCTGGCCCTCCAACCGAAACAATGACCCCGGGGCACACCATGAACCGCCAAACCCTCGCTCCCCTGTCCCTCCTCCTCGTCCTGGCCGGCTCCCTGAGCCTGTCCGCCTGTGGCGGCAGCGCCGCCCAGGCCCAGGAAGCCCCCAAGGCCGATACCACCCCGGCGATCCCGGTGGAGGCGGCGGTGGCCCAGCGCGGCGAGGTGGCGGCCACCTACTCCGGCACCACTACCCTTGAGGCGGACCAGGAAGCCGCGGTGGTGGCCAAGGTCGGCGGCACCGTGGCCGAGATCTACGCCGAGGAAGGGCGCGCGGTGCGCGCCGGCGACGCGCTCGCCAAGCTCGACGACGCCGAGCTGCGCTACGCCGCCGAGCAGGCCCAGGCCAACTACGAGAAGAAGCAGCAGGAGTTCGCCCGCAGCCAGACACTGTTCGACCGCAAGCTCATCAGCGCCGACGCCTTCGACACCGTGAAGTACGACCTCGCGGTGCTCAAGGCCAGCTACGACATCGCCAAGCTCAACCTGGACCGCACCACCATCCGCTCGCCCATCGACGGCGTGGTGGCCCGGCGCCTGATCAAGGTCGGCAACACCCTCACCCCGAACCAGCAGGTGTACGTGGTCACCGACTTCGACCCGCTGCTGGCGGTGCTGTACGTGCCGGAGAACGCGCTGGCCCGCCTCAGGCCTGGCCAGCCCGCGGCGATCTCCGCCGACGCGCTCGCCGGCAAGAGCTTCACTGGCCGCGTGGCGCGCCTCTCGCCGGTGGTGGACCCGCAGACCGGCACCTTCAAGGTGACGGTGGAGGTCCACCGCAACGACCGCGCGCTGGCGCCCGGCATGTTCAGCCGCGTGAGCGTGACCTACGACGTGCACAAGAACGCGCTCACGGTGCCGCGCACCGCCATCCTCACCGAGGACGGCGAGTCGGCGGTGTACACGGTGAAGGACGGCGTCGCGCACCGCGTGGCGGTGGCGCTGGGTTACGCCGACGGGGACAAGGTGGAGATCACCCGCGGCCTCGCCAACGGCGACATGGTGGTGACGCTGGGCCAGAACAGCCTCAAGGACGGCACCAAGGTGGCGATCGTGAACAACACGCCGCAGAAGGCCGTCGCGGCCCAGGCGCAGAAGCCGGCGCCCTCGGTCTGACACACACCTATATATAAGTTCGGGGGATCCCACATGAAGACGCAACCGCTGACCCTGGCCGCGCTGCTCGCCCTCGCCTGCCTCGCCGCCCCGGCGGCCCAGGCGGACGTGCGCCTCGACTCCGGGAGACATCACCACACCGGCGTGCGCCTGGACGGCGATGACGTGCTGATCCGCGCCCAGGACCGCAGCGAAGCCCGCATCACGCCCGCCGGCGACCTGTACATAGGGGACCGGCAGGTCGGCGTCACCGCCCCGCAGCGCAAGCTGCTGGTGCAGTACAACGCCGGCATCCACGACATCGAGCACCGGGGCCTGGAGATCGGCAGGAGCGCCATCACCCTGGTGGGCGGCATCATCGGCCCGCTGGTGACGGCGGCCCTCGCCGGCGAGGACGACGATGAGATCGAGGCGCGCGCCCGCGCCAGCGCGGAACCGCTCAAGCAGCAGGGCCGCGAGCTGTGCAAGGTGGCGAAGGCCGAGTACCGCCTGCAGGAACAGATCGCCGAGCAGCTGCCCGCGTTCCGCCCCTACACGGTGATGGACAACGATTCCGACGACGACTGCCACATCGACGACGACGAGGTATAAGCTGTGCAGAACCCCAAAGTCCTCGGCATCGTCAGGCTCGCCACCGGGCGCCGCGTCACCATCGGCATGCTCACCCTCGCGGTGATCGTGTTCGGCTTCGTCTCGCTCGCGCGCCTCAAGCTGAACCTGCTGCCGGAGCTCTCCTACCCCTCCCTCACGGTGCGCACCGAGTTGCCGGGCGCCGCCCCCGAGGAGGTGGAGAACCTGGTCACCAAGCCCATCGAGGAGGCGGTCAGCGTCATCAAGAACGTGCGCCAGGTGCGCTCGGTCTCCCGACCCGGCGAGTCGGACGTGACCCTGGAGTTCACCTGGGGCACGGACATGGACTACTCGGGCGTGGACGTGCGCGAGAAGATCGACGCGCTGGAGCTGCCCACCGAGTCCAAGCGCCCGGTGCTGCTGCGCTTCGATCCCTCCACCGAGCCCGTGATGCGCTTCGGCCTCACCGGCACGCGCAAGGACATGCAGGCCGTCGGCGCCGACGCCGCGGTGCAGCAGCTGCGCTACCTGCGCACCTATGCCGACCAGGACCTGACCAAGGCCCTGGAGGCGGTGGACGGCGTGGGCGCCGTGAAGGTGAGCGGCGGCCTGGAGGACGAGATCCACGTGCTGGCCGACCAGGGCAAGCTCGCGGAGCTGCACCTCAGCAACGCCGAGGTGGGCGAGCGCCTCAAGGCCGAGAACGTGAACCTCTCCGGCGGCCTGCTGCAGCAGGGCAACCAGAAGCTCCTGGTGCGCACGGTCAACGAGTTCCAGAGCGTGGGCGACATCGCCGACGCCATCGTCGCCACCCGCGACGGCCGCCCCATCTACCTGCGGGACGTGGCCCAGGTCGAGCGCTCCTACAAGGAGCGCCAGGCCATCACCCGCATCAACGGATCCGAGTCGGTGGAGCTGGCGCTCTACAAGACCGGCGACGCCAACACCGTGGCGGTGGCCAAGCAGGTGGACGCCAAGATCGAGGAGCTGAACCAGCACCTGCCGGGGGGCCTCAAGCTCACCAAGGAGTACGACCAGGCGGTGTTCATCTCGGACGCCATCAGCGACGTGATCAATGCCGCCATCATCGGCGGCTTCCTGGCGGCGCTGGTGATCTTCTTCTTCCTGCGCAACGTGTGGTCCACGGTGATCGTGAGCATCGCGATCCCGGTATCCGTGATCGCGACGTTCATCGCCATGTACGCCGGACACATCACCCTCAACATGATGTCGCTGGGCGGCATCTCGCTGGCCATCGGCATGCTGGTGGACAGCTCCATCGTGGTGCTGGAGAACATCTCCCGCCACCGCGCCATGGGCAAGGACACGGTCGAAGCGGTGCAGCACGGCACCAGCGAGGTGGGCGGCGCCATCACCGCCGCCACCCTGACCACCATCGGCGTGTTCTTCCCGCTGGTGTTCGTGACCGGCATCGCCGGGCAGCTGTTCCGCGACCAGTCCCTGACCGTGACCTACTCGGTGGTGTTCTCGCTGTTCGCCGCGCTCACGCTGATCCCCATGCTGGCGTGCCTGGGCGTCACCGACGCCGGCAAGCTCAAGGTGGAAGGCACCGGCGAGGACCGCCCGCGCGCGTTACCTGAGGGCCGCGTCACGCGGTTCCTCTATCACATCCCGCGCGGCCTCTCGACGGGCATCACCTTCGCCGCCAAGTGGATCGTGCTGGGTTTCGGCGGCCTGTCGAAGCTGATGGCGTTCACGGTGGGCCGCCCGCTGCGCCCGGTGTTCAACGCCTTCACCCGCGGCTACGGCCGGCTCGAGGACGGCTACCCGCGCCTCATCCGCTGGGCGCTCGGCCACAAGCTGCAGGTGCTGGGCGTCGCCGCCGGCTCGCTGGTGGTGGCACTGGCGCTGCTGCCCACCCTCGGCGTCGAGCTGATCCCGCAGCTCTCCCAGGGTGAGTTCCAGGTGAAGCTCACGCTGCCGCCGGGCACGCCGCTCGCAAGCAGCGACCAGGCCCTCGCGAGCCTGCAGGAGGCCGCCGCCAAGCTGCCGGAGGTGCTGACCACCTACTCCGTGGCCGGTACCGGTAACCGCCTGGACGCGAACCCGGTGGACGCCGGCGAGAACACCGCCAGCCTCAACGTGGTGCTGAAGCCCGGCAGCGGCAAGCGCGCCGAGACCGCCGTGATGAACGCGCTGCGCGAGACGCTCTCGCGCATGCCCGGCGTCAACTACAAGTTCGAGGAGCCTTCGCTGTTCACCCTGGCGACGCCGCTGGAGGTGGAGATCGTGGGCTACAACCTGGACACCCTGAAGCTCGTGAGCAACGAGGTGGTGCAGGCGCTCGCCGCCTCGCCCCGCTTCGCCGACGTGAAGAGCACCATGCAGTCCGGCCAGCCGGAGATCCAGATCCACATCGACGCGGCCAAGAGCGCCCAACTCGGGCTCCTGACCAGCGACGTGGCGGACACGGTGGTCTCCAAGGTGCGCGGCGACGTGGCCACCCGCTACACGCTGCATGACCGCAAGATCGACGTGCTGGTGCGCAACCGCGACGACCAGCGCGCGAGCCTGGACGACATCCGCGGCCTCATCATCAACCCGGGCGCGGCCCAGGCGGTGCCGCTGGCGGCCGTGGCCGACGTGAGCCTGGACGAGGGCCCCGGCGAGATCCGCCGCACCGCGCAGCAGCGCGTGGCGCTGGTCTCCGCCAACATCGCCGAGGGCGACCTCGGCGGCGCGGCGGCGGAAGCCTCGGCCCTGGTGGCGAAGATCTCGCTGCCGGCGGGCGTGTACGTGCGGGTCACCGGCCAGAGCGAGGAGATGCAGAGCTCGTTCCGCTCCATGCAGTTCGCGCTGGTGCTGGCGATCTTCCTGGTCTACCTGGTGATGGCGGCGCAGTTCGAGTCGCTGATCCACCCGCTGGTTATCATGTTCAGCGTGCCGCTGGCCCTGGTGGGCGCGGTGCTGGCGCTGTTCATCACCCACACCACCATCAGCGTGGTGGTGTTCATCGGCCTCATCATGCTGGCGGGCATCGTGGTCAACAACGCCATCGTGCTCGTGGACCTCGTGAACCAGCTGCGCGCGCGCGGCATGGAGCGCGACCTGGCGCTGGTGGAGGCCGGCCGCTCGCGGCTGCGTCCCATCGTCATGACCATGCTCACCACCACCCTGGGCCTCCTGCCCATGGCGCTGGGCCTGGGCCAGGGCGCCGAGATCCGCGCTCCCATGGCGATCACAGTCATCGGCGGCATCCTGTTCTCCACCCTGCTGACCCTGGTGGTGGTGCCGGTGGCCTACTCGCTGCTGGACCGCAAGCCGATCCGCGTCCACGCGGATGACGCCGCGCACGAGGGCAGCCGACCGTGAACATCACCGACTTCGCCCTCAAGCGCCCGGTCACCGTGATGGTGGTGTTCACCTGTTTCGCCGCGATCGGCGTGATCGCCTCGCGGCTGCTGCCGCTCGAGTACTTCCCGGACATCGAGTTCCCGTTCATCGCGGTGCAGGTGAATTACCAGGGTTCCAGCCCCGAGGAGGTGGAACGCCTCATCACCAAGCCCATCGAGGAGTCGCTCGGCACGCTCTCGGGCGTGAAGCGCATGACCTCCACCTCCGACGCCAACCAGGCCGAGGTGGACCTGCAGTTCGACTGGGGCGAGAACGTGGCGGTCAAGGAGGTGCAGGTGCTGGATAAGGTGGACGCGATCCGCGGCGAGCTGCCGGCGGACGTGCGCCACATCAACGTGCTGAAGCAGTCCGGCGCCGACGTGCCGATCCTGCAGCTGCGCCTGTCCAGCAACCGCGACCTCACCCACTCCTACGAACTGCTGAACCGGGTGCTCAAGGACCGGGTGCAGCGGGTGTCCGGCGTCTCGCACGTGAACCTCTACGGCCTGGAGCCGCAGGAGGTGCGCATCGAGCTGCACGCGGACGCCATCGCCGCCCACCACGTGGACCTGAACCGGCTGAACACCACCCTGCAGCGTGGCAACTTCACCCTGAGCGGCGGCACCATCACCGACGGCGGCGAGCGCCTGCTGGTGCAGGTGAACGACGAGTACCGCTCGCTCGACGACATCCGCCACCTGCGCATCGGCCAGGGCGACCTGCGCCTCGGCGACATCGCCGACGTGCAGTACGGCAACACCGAGCTCACCTACGGCCGCCACCTGGACCGCAAGTACGCCATCGGCCTGGACGTGTTCAAGGAGACCGGCTCCAACATGGTAGACGTGGGCCGGCGCGTGATCGCCGAGGTGGAGGAGATCGGCAAGCTGCCCGAGATGCAGGGCATCAACATGTTCTTCCTGGACAACCAGGCGGACGGCGTGAAGCAGTCGCTCACCAGCGTGCTGGACGCGGGCCTCCTGGGCGCCCTCTTCTCCCTGGTGGTGCTCTACTACTTCCTGCGGCAGGTCGCGACCACCTTCATGGTGACGCTGGCGGTGCCGTTCTCGCTGCTGATCGCGCTCGCGGTCATGTACTTCATGGGGCTCTCGCTCAACATCCTCTCGATGATGGGCCTGATGCTCGCCATCGGCATGCTGGTGGACAACGCGGTGGTGGTGACCGAGAGCATCTTCCGCCACCGCCAGATCCACCCGGGCGACTCGGCGGAGCAGGCGGCCAGGAGCGGCGCCCGCGAGGTGTCGCTGGCGGTCACCGCCGGCACGCTGGCCACCATCATCGTGTTCCTGCCCAACGTGTTCGGCGTGCAGACCGACGTGACCACGTTCCTGAAGCACGTGGCGATCGCCATCGTGGTGTCGCTGGTGGCCTCGCTGTTCATATCGCTGACCATGATGCCGATGCTCTCGGCGCGCATAAGGGCGCCGAAGCCGGCGAAGAAGCAGACCCTGGTGGAGCGCCTGAGCGCGCGCTATTCCACCCTGCTCGGCTGGTCGCTGACGCGCCGCTGGACCATGATCGGCGTGATCTTCCTGGTGATGGCCACCGCCGCGATACCGATCGCGCTGGTGAAGAAGGACTCCGGCGACAGCAACCCGACGCGCCTGTTCCTGCAGTACAACCTGAGCGGGCACTATGCCCTGGAGACGGTGGAGAGCGGCGTCAACCAGGTGGAGGCCTACCTGTTCGCGAACCAGCAGCGCTTCCAGTTCCGCTCCATCTACAGCTACTACGACAGCGGCCAGGCCCAGACCACCATCCTGCTGCGCGACGACCTCAAGGACCGCAAGAGCGCGAAGGAGCTGGAGGACGAGATCCGCCAGGGCCTGCCGAACCTGCCCATCGGCAAGCCTAGCTTCGACGACCAGTCCTCCGGCGGCGGCGTGCAGATGCAGCTCACCGGCGACTCCACCACCGTGCTGGAGGAGCGCGCCCACGAGGTGACCCGCATCCTGGCGCGCGTGCCCGGCGTGGTGGACGTGCGCGCCGACACCCTCGCGGGCACCAAGGAGGTGCACGTGCACGTGGACCGGGAACGGGCCCTGCGCGCGGGCCTGGACGTGGAGCGGGTGGCCGTCGCCATCATGGTGGCGCTGCGCGGCGAGCAGCTGCCGCAGTACCGCGCCTCCAGCGGCGAGGTCAACATCCGCCTGGCCTACCAGAAGAGCGACCGCGAGACCCTGGAACAGCTGCGCAACCTGCAGCTCTACAACGCGCAGGGACAGCCGGTGCGCCTGGACTCGGTGGTGGACTTCAGCGTGAGCGAGGGCCCCACCAGCATCGCCCACGTGAACCGCGCCGCCTCCCTGGGCATCACCCTCGGCCTCGGCCCCAAGGTGACCTTCGACGAGGTACGGCCGCGCATCAAGGAGATCATGGACAGCATCAACCTGCCGCCGGGTTACCAGTGGTCCTTCGGCCAGGGCGTGCAGAACGACGACGCCGACACCCAGACCATGATCACCAACATGATGCTGGCGGCGCTCATGATCTACATCGTGATGGCGGCGCTGTTCGAGTCGCTGCTGCACCCGGCCGCGATCCTCTCCGGCATCGTGTTCTCGATCTTCGGGGTGTTCTGGTTCTTCCTCATCACCGGCACCAGCTTCGGCATCATGGCCATGATCGGCATCCTGATCCTGATGGGCGTGGTGGTGAACAACGGCATCGTGATGGTGGACCACATCAACCAGCTCAGGCGCGCCGGCCAATCGCGCTATTCCGCCGTGGTGCAGGGCGCCACGCACCGCCTGCGGCCGATCCTGATGACCATGTCCACCACCATCCTGGGTCTCGTGCCCCTGGCGGTAGGCAATACCACCATCGGCGGCAACGGCCCGCCCTACTTCCCCATGGCGCGCGCCATCATCGGCGGTCTCGCGTTCTCCACCGTGATCAGCCTCTTGGTGCTGCCGACCATCTACGTGCTGCTGGACGACCTGGGGCTATGGTCCACGAAGGTGCTGCGCCTCGCCCGGGAATGGAAGCTGCGCAAGAGCGCGCCGCTCGCCTCCGATGTCTGAACCGCGCCACACGCCGGCGGACGGCCAGGAGTGCTGGTGCCTGCAGTGCGTGTTCAGGCGGATGGCGGAGCGTGATCCCGCGACTGCCGCAGGCCTGAGGCCGGCGCCGATCCCGGTGCCCGTGCGGCCGCCCCGGCCGGATCCCAAGCGCTGAAAAGCACGAGGCCCGCGCGAGCGGGCCTCTTCATATCGGTGCGACGGCGGGCTTCAGTCCACGTGGCCGCTGCCGAAGCCGATGTCGTTCCCGGCGGGCGCCTGCTCCTCGGCCTTGCCAGGGGTCTTGAGCACCAGCGTCTCCAGGTCCCAGTAGTTCAGGCGCAGCACGTTCACCGGGAGGGTCTTGGTGAGGGAATCGTCCAGGGTGGCGGCGTTCTGCGCGAACGGCAGCATGTAGTCCAGGGAGGATACCTCCGGCACGCTGTCCTGGTCCGAGGCGTAGGTGAGCTTCTGCCTGAGGTACTCAGCCCGGTGCTTGAGCTTCTCGGGCCTCTGGGTGTCGGTCCTGAGCTTCTGCACCACCTCCCAGATCTGGGCGCCGATCTTCAGGCACTCGTTGGCCCCGCCGAAGTGCACGTCCATCACCGGCTTGGTGCCGGCGCTGCGCGCCATGGCGGCGATCTCGTGCTCGGTGAAGTGCAGGTACAGGTACTGGGCCATGGCGATGAGCGCCACGTTGATGGCGCGGCGCGCCGGCACTCCGATGCCCAGGTAGTTGGGCACCGCCGCCTTCTTGATCTTGTCCAGCTTGGCGACGAGTTCCATGCGGCGCTTGTCGATGGGCGCGAGCTTGGCATAGGCCGTCTCGACATCCTCCATCAGCCGCTCACGCTTCTTCTTGTGCCAGAAGCGCTTGAGCTCGGTGATCTGCTGCTCCATCTGTGCGATGCCGGCGGCGATGGCCTGGCGGTCGCGGTCCAGGATCTCGATCAGGCGCTGGGTGTCCTTGACCTGGGCGGCGCGCTGCTGCTCGTAGGCCTCCATGTAGCGCTTGCGCTCCACCTGGTCCTGGCGCCCTGACAGCTCCTCAGCCAGGTTGCGTATCTGGTTGCGGCACAGGTCCCACACCGCGCGCATGCGGTAGTAGAGGATGGCGTTCTGCCCCTTCTCCGGGTCCATGAGCATCTTCTCGAGGACGGCGAGCTGGCGGGTGGCCTCCTCGGCGCGCTTGCCCAGGTCCACAACGTCGGTGCGCAGCACCGCGCGCTCCGCCTCCGCCTCGTCGAGCTTGCGCTTGAGGGTGTTGCGTTCCTGGAAGATCTGCACCAGGGAATGGTCGGCATGGCCGGGGGCCGGTGCCGGTTCGTTATCTCGCTTGGCCACGGTCTTGGGTCGCTCCGGATGGGCGTGCGTCAGGGCAGGATAATCTTGCCATAACGGCGCATACCCGTGCGGGTTTACCGCCGGGATGGCGGCGGTCAGCGGGCGATGATGGGATGGAGGGTGTGGGGGAAGCGGTGGCGGTTGTCGAGGCAGAACTCCAGCCACTTGTGCAGCAGGATGTTCAGGGTCCAGCGATGCTCCAGCTCGGAGCGCGCCGGACGCCACAGGCCCTGCAGGGCGGCGTGGCGCGGGTTGCCGGCGCAGCTCACCGCCTCGGCCAAGCGGGCGTCGTGGTACACGCGTACCGCCAGGTCCGGGTCTGCCACGCTGCCGGCGGTGCCGTCGAACCAGTATGTCAACTGCATGACGGTGGTGTAACGCGAGCGCTCCTGCACGCTGAGGTACAGGCTGAGGTCGGTGGCGCTCGAGGACACGGCGTGCTCAGGCACACGCCTCAAGTTCCCGAGCAGCTGCTTCATGCGCACGTGGTTGGTCTCGTACAGGGTCATGAGCCCCGCGAAACTGCGGGGCCGCACCAGGCGCACATGTTGTTCGATGGTTTCGACGAACATGCTTCGACTATATCATAGGGGTCAAGCGCCCTAAGCTTGGCAAACCGGCGCGCAGGGTGCATGATGTCTTTTCCCGCGATCCCCACCTCCCCCTTCGACGACCAGCGCCCCGGCACCGCCGGCCTGCGCAAGCCCGTGGCGCGCTTCCGCGAGCCGCGCTACCTCGAGAACTTCATCCAGTCGGTGTTCGACTGCGTGCCCACGCTCAAGGGCGGCGCCCTGGTGGTCGGCGGCGACGGCCGCTACTGGAACCGCGAAGCAATCAACGTGGTGCTGCGCATGGCGGCGGCGAACGGCGTGACGCGCTGCGTGGTGGGGCGCCGGGGCCTCCTCTCCACGCCCGCCGCTTCGCTGCTCATCCCTGAAGTGAAGGCTGCCGGCGGGTTCATCCTGACAGCCAGCCACAACCCCGGCGGACCGCAGGGCGACTTCGGCATCAAGTTCAACCTGGACAACGGCGGCCAGGCCTCCGAGGCGCTGACCGAGGCGGTCTATGCCCGCACCCGCGCCATCGAGCGGTACTTCATCGTGCCGGAGGAGTGCCGCGTGGACCTCGAGCGCTTGGGGAAGCAGGCCTTCGCCGGCATGGATGTGGAGGTGGTGGATCCGGTGGCCCACTACGCCGCGGTGATGCAACGCTGTTTCGACTTCGGGCGCATGCGCGCCTTGCTGAAGGACGGCCGCTTTAGCATGCGCTTCGATGCGCTGAGCGCCGTCACCGGTCCTTATGCCGTGGAGATCCTGGAACGCCAGCTCGGCGCACCGGCGGGCACGGTGCTGCACGGCGAGCCGCTCATGGACTTCGGCGGCGGCCATCCCGACCCCAACCCCCATGACGCGCGCGCCTTCGTGCGGATGTTCGAAGGCGCCGCCTCGCCGGACTTCGGCGCGGCTTCCGACGGCGACGGGGACCGCAACATGATCCTGGGTCCCGGGGTGGTGGTGTCGCCGGGTGACAGCCTGGCTCTGCTCGCGGCGAACGCGCATCTGGTGCCGGGTTACCGCGACGGACTCGCGGGCCTGGCCCGCTCCATGCCCACGAGCCGCGCCGCGGACCGGGTGGCGGCGAAGCTCGGCATCCCCTGCTACGAGACGCCTACGGGCTGGCGTTTCTTCTGCAACCTGCTGGATGCGGGCAAGGTCACGCTCTGCGGCGAGGAGAGCTTCGGCACCAGCAGCAACCACGCCCGCGAGAAGGACGGCCTGTGGGCGGTGCTGTTCTGGCTGGATGTGCTGGCGGCGCGGCGCGAACCGCTGCCGGCGATCCTCAAGGCCCACTGGGCCGAGCACGGCCGCGACTTCTTCATACGCGAGGACTACGACATCCCGGACGCGGCCCAGGCCGCGCAGGTGATGAAAGAACTGGAGGCGGTGTTGCCCAAGCTGACCGGCGCTTCCGTGGAGGGCCTGCGGCTCGCCTCGGCTCTCAGCTTCAACTACACGGATCCGGTGGACGGCAGCGTGAGCCGCAACCAGGGCATCCAGGTGCACACCCAGGACGGCGCGCGCATGGTGTTCCGTCTCTCGGGCACCGGCACCCGTGGCGCGACGCTGCGCGTGTACCTGGAGAAGCACGAGCCGGATGCCGCCAAGCAAGGTGCGGCCGCGAAGGCCGCCCTCGCCTCCCTCTCCGCGGCGGCGCGCAAGCTCACGCGGCTGGAAGAACTCACGGGGCTCAGGGAGCCCAGCCAGACGACCTAGTAGCGGCGCTTTAAACCAGACTGATGGAGAATGGTCGTCGCTATCTCTTCAATCGAAGGGTGAGTCGTATTGATGAAGGGGATACCCGCATTCCGGAACAGGTTCTCCGCCTTCTGCACCTCGTAGCTCACCTGGTCCTGGGAGGCGTAGCGGCTGTCGGGCCGGCGCTCCTGGCGGATCTGCTGCAGGCGCTGGGGCTCGATGGTGAGGCCGTAGAGCTTGGTCCGGTGCGGCATCAGCGCTTCCGGCAGGCGGCCCCGGTCCATGTCTTCCTCCGTGAGCGGATAGTTCGCCGCCGAGATGCCGTACTGCAGTGCCAGGTAGAGACAGGTCGGCGTCTTGCCTGAGCGGGACACGCCCACCAGTACCACGTCCGCCTCCGGATAGTGCCGCGTGGTGACGCCATCGTCGTTGGCGAGGGCGAAGTTCACCGCCTCGATACGGGTGAGGTAGGCGGCGTCGTCGGCGTTGGCGTGGGCCTTGCCGGCGGCGTGGGACGACTTCACGCCGAACTCCCGCTCCAGCGGGCCGATGAAGGCGTCGAAGAAGTCCAGGCACAGGGCCTCGCTGGCGTGGAATTGGGCCCGGAGGTCGTCCTGCACCAAGGTGCTGAACACCACGGGCCGCGCTCCGTCCTCCCGGGCGGTGGCGTTGATGCGCGCCACGGCGGCGGCGGCCTTCTCGGCGCTGTCTATGAACGGCAGGGTGATCTGGGTCACCCCGGCGCCCTCGAACTGGCTCATGAGGCTGCGGCCCAGGGCCTCGGCGGTGATGCCGGTGCGGTCCGAGACGAAGAACACGGTGCGCCGGTTCTGCATGGACTTGAGTCTCCCTTCTGATGGTCCGCCCGGCCCGGGCCAACTTGGGGCCGGCGCCGCTGCCGGTATAATAATGGAATCTCACCCTGGGGAAGACCGTGGACCCTCGCTACGTCATCAGCTTCGAAAAACTCGGCATGGGCGACGTGGACAAGGTGGGCGGCAAGAACGCCTCCCTGGGGGAGATGATCAGCCATCTCTCCAAGCTCGGGGTCTCGGTGCCCGGTGGTTTCGCCACCTCCGCGGACGCCTACCGCGAGTTCCTGGCCCACGAGGGCCTGGCCGAGCGGGTGAACCGCGAGCTCGCCAAGCTGGACGTGGACGACGTGGTGGCGCTGGCCGAGACCGGCGCGCGCATCCGCCAGTGGCTGAGCGAGACGCCCTTCCCGCCCGCCCTGGAGAAGTCCATCCGCGAGGGCTACGCAGCGCTCGCCGGCGGCAAGGACGTGTCGGTGGCGGTGCGCTCCTCCGCCACCGCCGAGGACCTGCCGGACGCCTCCTTCGCGGGCCAGCAGGAGACCTTCCTCAACGTGCGCGGCGCGGACGAGGTCATCAAGTCCGTCAAGCTGGTGTTCGCCTCCCTGTTCAACGACCGCGCGATCTCCTACCGCGTGCACCACGGCTTCGAGCACGCCGAGGTGGCGCTCTCCGCCGGCATCCAGCGCATGGCGCGCAGCGACCTCGGCGCGAGCGGCGTGATGTTCACCCTCGACACCGAGTCCGGCTTCGCCGATGCGGTGTTCATCACTGCCTCCTACGGCCTGGGCGAGACCGTGGTGCAGGGCGCGGTGAACCCGGACGAGTTCTACGTGTACAAGCCGGCGCTGGCCAAGGGCAAGTCGCCGATCGTGCGCCGCAACCTCGGCAGCAAGGCCATCATGATGGTCTACGGCGAGGGTGGCGGCAAAGCCGTCAAGACCATCGACGTGCACGCCGAGGCGCGCGCCCGCTTCTGCATCAGCGACGCGGATGTGCTGGAGCTCGCCAAGCAGGCGATGGTGATCGAGCAGCACTACAAGCGCCCCATGGACATCGAGTGGGCCAAGGATGGACACGACGGGAAGATCTACATCCTGCAGGCGCGCCCGGAGACGGTGAAGAGCCGCCGCAACCAGAACATCGAGCGCTACGAGCTGAAGATGAAGGGCCCGGTGCTGGCGGAGGGCCGCAGCATCGGCCAGAAGATCGGCGCCGGCACCGCTAAGGTGGTCGCGGACCTGCACGAGATGAGCCGCATCCAGCCCGGCGACGTGCTGGTGACGGACATGACCGATCCCGACTGGGAGCCGGTGATGAAGCGCGCCTCCGCCATCGTCACGAACCGCGGCGGACGCACCTGCCATGCCGCCATCATCGCCCGCGAGCTCGGCATCCCCGCGGTGGTGGGCTGCGGCGACGCCACGAAGAAGATCAAGGACGGCCAGTCCGTCACCGTGTCCTGTGCCGAGGGCGATACGGGCTTCATCTACGAGGGCAAACTGCAGTTCGAGCGCCGCGAGATCAGCCTGGCCAAGATGCCGGAAGCGCCGCTCAAGATCATGATGAACGTGGGCACGCCGGAGCGCGCCTTCGACTTCGCCGGCCTGCCCCACAAGGGCGTGGGCCTGGCACGCCTCGAGTTCATCATCAACCGCATGATCGGCGTGCACCCCAAGGCGCTCATCAACTTCGACAAGCAGCCGGCGGACGTGAAGCGCGAGATCAGCTCGCGCATGGCCGGCTACAAGGACCCGGTGAGCTTCTACGTGGAGCGCTTGGCGGAGGGCATCGCCACCATCGCCGCGGCCTTCGCGCCGGAGCCGGTGATCGTGCGCACCTCGGACTTCAAGTCCAACGAGTACGCGAACCTGGTGGGCGGCCGCCAGTACGAACCTCACGAGGAGAACCCCATGCTGGGGTTCCGCGGCGCCTCCCGCTACATCGACCCGAGCTTCCGGGACTGCTTCGAGCTGGAATGCCGCGCCCTCAAGAAGGTGCGCGAGGAGATGGGCCTCGCCAACGTGCAGGTAATGATCCCCTTCGTGCGCACCGTGGATGAGGCACGCAAGGTGGTGGAGATCCTCGCCGCCAACGGCCTGAAGCGCGGCCAGGAGGGTCTCAAGGTCATCATGATGTGCGAGCTGCCCTCCAACGCGCTGCTCGCCGATGAGTTCCTGGAGCACTTCGACGGCTTCTCCATCGGCTCCAACGACCTGACCCAGCTCACGCTGGGACTGGACCGGGACTCGGGCGTGATCGCCCATCTGTTTGATGAACGTAATGACGCCGTGAAGAAGCTCCTCTCGATGGCCATCCAGGCCTGCCGCAAGCAGGGCAAGTACATCGGCATCTGCGGCCAGGGTCCCTCGGACCATCCGGACCTCGCCCAGTGGCTGATGGAACAGGGCATCGAGAGCATATCCCTGAACCCCGACACGGTGGTGGAGACCTGGCTGCTCCTGGCGGGCAAGAAGGGATGAGCATCGGCGCCCAGAACCAGTTCGAGGAACACTTCCCGCTCACGGTGCTCCTGAGCCACCACACGGGCGTGGAGAAGATGAACGCGGCGGTGGCCGCGCTGCTCCACGGGCTGCGCGGACAGTACCTCAAGGACCGTGCCGAGAACGAGGCGCTGTCCGGGACCATCACCACCTACGGCGGCTACCAGACTTCCAAGAAGATGATGTTCCTGAACCGTCCGGAGCCGGAGGTGCAGGCACTGCGCGACCAGGTGGTGCAGCCTGGGGTCAAGGCCTACCTCGAGCGTGTCTACGGCGAGCAAGGCAAGTCCATCCCCACCCGTCTCGTATCCTGGGCCAACATCCTGTGCGAGGGCGACTGGCAGGCGCCCCACATGCACCCCAGCACCGGCAACCTCATCAGCGGCGTGTACTACGCGGCGGTACCGGAGAAGCCCGAGCCCGAAGGCTGCATCGAGTTCCTGAACCCGCACCCGGTGGCGCACCACCACGGCGTGAGCCTGACCCGGCGCATCATGCCCAAGGCGGGCGACCTGATCCTGTTCCCGCCCTACTACATCCACTACGTCTACCCGTTCCGCGGCGAGGGCGAACGCTGCATCGTCGCCTTCGACGTGATCGTCCAGAACACGCAATTCGTGTTCTAGCGCATGAGCGCCCGATCCGAAGCCGGCCACACCGTCGTCCATAACCCGGCGACGGGAGAGGTGGTGGGCCGCTTCCCGGAACTCTCCGCCGAAGGGGTGCGCGAGGCGATACGCCGCGCCCGCGCCGCCCAACCCGCCTGGGCCGCCCTGCCGTTCGAGCGGCGCCGCCGTCATATCCTCGCCGCTCAGCAGGCATTGCTGCGCAACATGGACTACGTGGCGCTCGTCATCAGCCGCTGCGTGGGCAAGCCGGATGTGGATGCGCTCGCCACCGAGGTCATGCCGACGCTCATGGGCAGCCGCTGGTATGCCCGCCATGCGCGCGGGCACCTGAAGCCGCGGCGCTTGCCCGTGGGCTCGCCGCTGTTCTTCAACAAGCGCAGCACCGTGCACCGCCTGCCCTACGGCGTGGTGGGCATCATCTCGCCCTGGAACTACCCCTTCGGCATACCCATGCACGAGATCGTGCCGGCGCTGCTGGCTGGCAACACGGTGGTGTTCAAGACCTCGCCGGAGACGCTGCCGGTGGGCGATGAGATCGTGCAGCTGTTCCTCCATGCGGACCTACCGGAAGGCGTGTTCCAGCACGTCAATGTGGATGGGCCCCTGTGCGGGGATCTGTTCCTCGAACAGGACGGCGTGGACAAGCTGTTCTTCACGGGCTCGGTACGGGTCGGCAAGGAACTCATGGGCAAGGCGGCCAAGACCCTCAAGCCCCTCTCCCTGGAGCTCGGCGGCAAGGACGCCATGATCGTGTGCGCCGACGCGCCCCTGGAGCGCGCCGCGGGCGGCGCCGTGTGGGCCGGGCTCACGAATGCGGGCCAGTCCTGTGCGGGCGTGGAGCGCATCTACGTCCACCAGGACGTGTACGCGCCGTTCATGGCGCTGCTCAGGGAGAAGGTGGAGGCCCTGCGCGTTGGCCCGAACCAGGACGTCGGCGCCCTCTGCACCGAGCGCCAGGCGACGACGGTGCGTGAGCATTGCCGCGAGGCGCTCGCCGCCGGTGCCACGGTGTTCGCCCAGGCAAAGCTGCCCTTGGGGCTGAACGATCAGTTCATTGCTCCCGTGGTCCTCACCGGCGTGGACCACACCATGAAGGTGATGCACGAGGAGACCTTCGGCCCGGTGCTGGGCGTGATGCCGGTCAAGGACGACGAGGAAGCCTTGCGGCTAGCGAACGACTCGCCCTACGGCCTGACGGGCTCCGTCTGGACCCGCGACCTCGGCAAGGGCGTGCGGCTGGCGCGGCGGCTGTCCGCCGGTGCCGTGACGGTCAACGATCACCTGATGTCCCACGGCCTCACGGAGACGCCCTGGGGCGGCATGCGCAACTCCGGGCTGGGACGCGGCCATGGAGCTTTCGCGTTCGACGAGGTGACCCAGCCCCAGGTGATCGTGGAGGACTGGCTCACACTCGCCCGCCGCAACGTCTACTGGTATCCCTACAGCACCGCCGTCTACGACGGCCTCAAGGGCGCCATGCTCGCCCTGTACGGCGAGGGGTGGCGCGAGCGCCTCGCGGGGCTGGGGCGCTTCCTGCGCATCCTGCCGCGCATGTTCCGCGCCAAGGAACCCGCTCCTCCCCTCCCGCCCGAGTCACCGCCGGTCAAGGCGTTCGGTGAGATGGCCCAGGGCGAGCGGCTCGGCCAGCTGGAACGTTGGGGCGAAGAGGCCTACGATCGCATGTACGACTCCCGGCGTCCCAGCACCGACTACAGCGAGGCCAAGGAGAACTTCTACATGGCGATCCAGCTCGCCCGTGAGCTGGGCCGCGAGGACGAGGTGCAGCGCCTGGAGGCGCGCCTCAAGCACATCAAGGACGTGTTTCGCTCTCAGTTCTCCTGAAGGGAGGAAGCCATGGGGAACCTGAAATATCCGACGGAAGGCGGCAGCGGCGGCAAGCGCGGCCATTCCAACATGGAGCACGCGGTGTATAGCGACGAGCACAAGGAAACCAGCCGGACGCGCCGGCGGCTGGAAGCGAAGAAGCAGGAACGCGAGGCGGTGACGGAGCGCCGCAGCGGCAAGCGCTGGCGCTGACTCAGAACTGGGTGGCGGGGACTTCCTCCAGCACCTCCACGTCGCCGTTCAGCAATAGCTCGTCGTCGTGGGACTCGGCCTTGGCGCCGTTCCAGTAGTCCACGGCACGGCGCTTCCACTCGCTCATGGAGATAGTGTCCCCCATCACGATCTGCTGGGTGGCCCGGTGCAGCTCGCCGGTGGCGTTCACCCGGTACACTTTCTTGAAGTCACCGCGCATGTTGTCGAGCCAGAAGCGCACCGCGCGCGGGTCCTCCGGGATCAGCCATATGCAGCTCATGCGCGAGGGCAGCGTCACGTAGAGCTGGCGGCGCACCTCCTCGAAGATCATCTCCCGCACCATGCGGGTGGCCAGGAACAGGCTGTCCAGCGTCTCGGCCAGGGTGACGACCGGGTCGAAGTGATAGAACGAGAGCTTGGGGTCCTTGGGCTTCTGCTTGCGGTAGAACTCGAGGGCCCTGAGCGCCACCATGTCCACGGTGTAGATCTCATTGCTCTTGGGGTTGGTGATGCCGCGGCGGGCCACCTCGAAGGCGCGCCAGGAGTTGTTGGGCTCCAGCCCGAACGAGATCCGCGCCCCCTCGAACCACTTGGGGGAGTTGTGCTTGTGGATGTGGAAGAACTTCTGGTTCTCGATATGCATGCGCTGACCCCCGGTTCCCGCAGGCATTATAGGGCTCCGCCCCGCCCGGCTACATGACCCGGTTCACATTCCGGCCGTCCGCCCCGCCGCTTCGGGTAGAGTGGTGGCAGGATGGGCCGTACGGGTATCCCCATGCTGTACTACTCGATCAAGCTGGCGCTCTCGGCCATCATCATCGTCGCCGTATCGGAACTGGCCAAGCGCCAGCCCGCCTGGGGCGGCCTGCTGGCCTCGCTGCCGCTGGTGTCGCTGCTGGCGATCGTCTGGCTCTATGTGGACACGCGCGACACGAGCCAGGTGTCGGCCCTCTCCCTCAGCATCTTCTGGCTGGTGCTGCCGTCCCTGGCGTTCTTCCTGGCGCTGCCGCTGCTCCTGCGCCAGGGGCTCGGCTTCACCGCCTCGCTCGCGCTCGCCGCGCTGGTGACAATGGGAGCCTATGCGCTCATGCTGTCCGGGCTGAAGCGCTTCGGCGTGGACCTGACATGAAACTGAAGGGGATGACCATGGAGAGACGTCACGCTATCGCCCTCGCCTGCCTGCTCGCCCTCGCCGCCTGCGGCTCCAAGCAGCCTGACGAGGCCGCCACGCCCGCGCCGCCGCCCGGCACCGGCCCGGTGAAGATCTCCAGCGGCAACGCGTTCAGCCCGCTAGTGCAGGACCTCAACAAGGCGAAGGCGGTGAACGGCAAGGTGCAGGCGCAGGGCCAGGCCACCGATGATGCCATCGAGTCCCAGTCCGGCGCGCCGGCGGACTCGACCGCGGAGCAGCCGCGCTAGAGCCGCGCGAGCTGGCGATCCTGCCAGCGAGACAGCAGCAGGAGGCTCAAGGCGGCGCCCACCGTCGCGGTGAGCATGTCCCATTGGGTATCCCACACGTCGCCCTGGGTCGCGAGGAAGGCGTCCGCCGCCGTGCCGCTCGCCTCCGCCACCGCCCACTCCAGGAGCTCGTAGCAGGCGCTGACGGCGATGCAGAAACACATCACCGTGAACACCAGCCAGCCGCCCCGTTTGAGCGGTGAGCGGCGCAGCAGCACTTCCCGCGCGAGCATGGCCGGTACGAAGCCCTGGGCGAAGTGGCCGACGCGGTCGAAGTCGTTGCGGGCGAAGCCCCAGTGCTGGTCCCGCAGCCAGCTGAACAGCGGCACTTCGGCGTAGGTGTAGTGGCCGCCCACCATCAGGATGCAGGCATGCAGAAGCACCAGCGTGTAGCACAGGGTGGTGAAGCGGAAGCGCGGGTAGAGCGCGACCAGCACCGGCACACCGATCATCATCGGGAATGTCTCCAGCACCCAGGTGAAGTAGTCGTGGGGCCGGATCCCGGACCAGAGGAAGACCGCGGCACAGGCCGCGAGCAAAGCTACATGCGCACGCCGCGGCTTCATGGCGCGGGCGGTACCGGGACGTCCGCCGGCGGCCGGGTCCATATCTCGGTACGGCCGAACAGCGAGATACCCACGTAGCCGCGCACCTTGAGGCTGCCGTCCATCATCAGCGTCATCTTGCAGCTGTAGAGCTTGCCGCTCTCCGGGTCGTAGATCTTGCCGTCCGCCCACACGTTGTCGCCGGCGTACTTGAAGCCCTGGATTAGGGGCAGGCCGATAATGGGCCGCGACTGCAGCGCCTTGTCCGGATTCTCGCGGTCCACCTTGGACTGGCCCGGCATGGTCTTGTCGTCCGCCGGGTAATCCGGCTCCTTCAGCCACACGATGCGCCCGTCGTAGACGCCGTCGTGCTTCTCGATCGACACCTTGGCCTTGCCGTCGGCCGTGAGCCAGCTGCCCAGCACCGCGTCGGCATCGTCCGCCGCCCACACGGGCACGGCGAGGGAGACGGACAGCAGGAAGAGGAACAAGGGCCGGATCAGGCGCATGGCGATCTCCAGGGTTTTTCGGTGAACGGCAGGGTCAGGCCAGCAGGAAGCCGTGGCGGTCCACGGCGCCCTCACTGCACCCGCGTCACGAACACGGTGGCCCCGTGGCCGGTGAGCGACAGGAGGTAGCCGAAGCTCATGCGCTTGATCACCACCGGCGGGTTCTCGAGGCGGGTCTCGTAGTAGCTGCCGTCCGCCTGCTTCCAGACCTGGCCGTTCTCAAGCTTGAACAGGGTGCGGCCGTTCCAGCCGGTGAAGGTGCCGACGATGCGGCTCTCGATGCGCGCGGGCTCGCCGCGCTGCTCCGACGAGAGCATCTCCTTGCCGAAACTCCCGGTGCTGGCGGCGGCCGGGGCCGGCGTCGGAGCCGCGGGTGAGGCCGGCATCGGCGCGGCCATTGCCGCGGGCGCGTTCGCCGTGGTGGCCGAGGGCGCGTGCGTGTAGCCCGCGAGCCAGGCGTTGAACGCGGCGAGCTCCTGGGGTGAGAGCTTGTCGAGGCCGGTGGCGTGGAACTGGGAAGCGGTCATCACATCGCGCACGTCCCTGGGTTTGTCCGCTGCCTGCACGGTGCCGAAGGCGAGGAGCGCGAGCAGGAACGCGAGGGTCTTCGGTCTCATCACAGGCTCCACTTGAGGTTATCCAGGTCCACGTTGCCCCCGCTCAGGATGATACCAGCCCGCCGGCCGCGCACCGGCACCAGGCCCCGGCGCAGGGCCGCCACCGGCACCGCCGAGGAGGGTTCGATGACGAGCTTCATGCGTTCCCACACGTAGCGCATGGCCTCCAGGATGTCCTGCTCCTTCACCCGCACCACCTCGTCCACCGTGTCCCGCAGCACCGCGAAGGTGAGCGGTCCGATGGTGGCGCGCAGGCCGTCGGCGATGGTGTCCGGGTGCGGCACGGGCACGATGTGGCCGGCCTGGAGCGAGCGCCAGGCGTCGTCTGCGCCCAGGGGTTCGGTGCCGACGATCCTCGCGCCGGGGCGCAGCGCACGGGTGGCCACGGCAGTGCCGGAGAGGAGGCCGCCGCCGCCGAGGGGGGCCAGCACCAGGTCCAGCCCCGGCACTTCCTCGTGCAGCTCCAGCGCGGCGGTGCCCTGCCCCGCCATCACCGTGGCATCGTTATAGGGGTGCACCACCGTGGCGCCGGTGGCGTCCACGTAGCGCTTGAGCGCCGCCTCGCGGCCGGCCTGGGTGGGCTCGCAGTAGATGATCTCGGCGCCGTAGGCCGCCACCGCCCGCTTCTTGTAGGCGCTGGCGTTGTCCGGCATCACCACACAGCACTTCACGCCGCGGCGCTTCGCCGCCAGCGCGAGCGCGGTGCCGTGGTTGCCGGAGGAATGGGTGGCGACGCCCCGCGCCAGCGCACCCGCCGGCAGGCTCAGCACCGCGTTGCTGGCGCCGCGCAGCTTGAACGCCCCCATCTCCTGGAAGTTCTCGCACTTGAAGTGCAGCTCGGCGCTGAGCTCGGCCTCGAGCTCCGGGCAGCGCAGCACCGGCGTGCGACGCACCTGCGGCGCGATGCGCGCGGCGGCGGAGCGGATGTCGTCGAACCTCAGGATGTCCTGCATGCAGGCTTCCGCGTGGGTAAGGCCCGGGGGATAATACCCGACCGCGCCCGGGACGCCCATCCGACCATGTGCGAACGACAGCCGTGAACCTGCCTGCGCCCCCCGGCGACCATCCGGCCCGCGGCGCCGTCTGCATCATCGGTGCGGCGATCGCCTTCTCCACCATGGCGGCCCTCATCCGCCACCTCTCGGGCCACATCCCCGACGGCGTGCTGGTGTTCTGGCGCAGCCTGTTCTCCCTGGTGTTCCTCACCCCGCTCCTGTTGAGGCTCTCCTGGACGCATCTCAAGAGCGAGCGCATGCACCTGCATGTGGTGCGCGCGGTCTCGGGCCTGCTCTCCATGTACTGTCTGTTCTTCGCTCTCGGGCACCTGCCCATCGCCGAGGCCATGCTGCTCAACCAGACCGCCACGCTGTTCGTGCCGTTCCTGGGACTCCTGTGGCTGCACGAGCCGGTGGCGCCGAAGGTGCGCTGGGCCATCCTGATCGGTTTCGCCGGCGTGCTGCTGGTGCTGCCGCCGGGACGCGGCATCGTGTCCTGGGCGGCGCTGGTGGGTCTGGCCTCCGGCTTCACAGCCGCGTTCTCGGTGGTGACGGTGCGCTACTCTTCCCGCACCGAGCCCACGACCCGCATCGTGTTCTACTTCTGCCTCTACGCGATGCTGGGTTCGGCGCTGCCGCTGCCATGGATCTGGGTGACACCCGCGCTGGGCGAGTGGCCGCTGCTGGTGGTGATCGGCGCACTGGCGGCGCTCGGCCAACTGTTGATGACACGCGGCTACGCGTACGCGCCCGCCGCGCAGGTGGGGCCGTTCGGTTACAGCACCATCGTGTTCAGCGTGATGGCGGGCTGGCTCGTATGGGGGGAGACGCCGCGCCTCCTGTTCTGGTGTGGGGCGGCGCTGATAGCGCTGGGCGGCATCACCGCCCTGCGCGGTGAGCTCTTTGGGATCAGGCCGGCGGGCCGAACTCCGGGCGGAACAGGCGCTCGCGATAGTGCCTGAGCTCGGCCACCGAGTCCCGGATGTCGTCCAGGGCGAGGTGGGTGCTGCTCTTGGTGAGACCGGCTGCGGCGCCCGGCGCCCAGCGCTTGGCCAGCTCCTTGAGCGTGCTCACGTCCAGGTTGCGGTAATGGAAGAAGCGCTCCAGCTCCGGCATCTCACGCGCCAGGAAGCGCCGGTCCTGGCAGATGCTGTTGCCGCACATGGGCGAGGCGTTGGGCGGCACGTGCCGCCGCAGGAATTCCAGGGTCGCGCGCTCCGCCTCCGCCATGGAGACCTGGCTCTGGCGTACCCGCTCCGTGAGGCCGGACTGGCCGTGCTGGCGCGTGCACCACTCGCCCATGGCCGCCAGCACCGCGTCGGGCTGGTGCACCGCGAGGGACGGACCTTCCGCCAGCAGGTTGAGCTGCTTGTCTGTGACCAGCGTGGCGATCTCGAGGATGTGGTCGGCGGCGGGGTCGAGCCCAGTCATCTCCAGGTCGATCCAGATGAGGTTATCAGCGTCCAGCGCCATGATCTTCCGGCTTGCGGTGTTGCGATGCGCTTAGTCTAGCGCGCCCGCCGCCGCCGTGCCCACTCACCGCTGGCTTGGCATAAAATAGCGCGCATGAACGCGCTCACGCTGGCTTTCGTGCTCGCCCTCGCCGCATCGCTGCTGCTGCGCATGTGGCTCAGCCTGCGCCAGACCCGGTACGTGCTCGCGCACCGCGACGCGGTGCCGGCGCCCTTCGCCGCCGATATCGGCCTCGCCGCGCACCGCAAGGCCGCTGACTACACTGCCGCCAAGGGCCGGCTCGCCCGCATCGGCCTCACGCTGGATACCCTGGTGGTGCTGGTATGGACCTTAGGGGGAGGCCTCGCCGCACTGGACGACGCCTGGCGCGGCCTCGAGCTCGGCCCGCTCCACACCGGCGTGCTGGTGGTAGCGAGTTTCGTGCTGGTGAACGGCCTCATCGGCCTGCCCTTGAGCCTCTACTCCACTTTCGGCCTGGAGGCGGACTTCGGCTTCAACCGCACCACGCCGCGCACCTACGTGATGGACCTCCTCAAGGCGCTGCTGCTTGCGGTGCTGCTCGGCCTGCCCCTGCTGTACGCCGCGCTGGCGCTGATGCACGGCGCCGGCGCGAGCTGGTGGCTGTACGTGTGGGCGCTGTGGTTTGGCTTCAGCCTGGTGCTCACTTGGGCTTACCCGAAGTTCATCGCGCCGCTCTTCAACAAGTTCTCGCCCCTCGCCGACGCGGAACTCAAGGCGCGGCTCGAGGATCTCCTGGCACGCTGCGGCTTCACCAGCCAGGGCGTGTTCGTGATGGATGGCTCCACGCGGTCGGCCCACGGCAACGCGTACTTCACCGGTTTCGGCGCCAACAAGCGCATCGTGTTCTTCGACACCCTCATGGCGACCCTGCAGCCGGAGGAGATCGAGGCGGTGCTGGCCCACGAGCTTGGCCACTTCCGCCTGCGCCACGTGCTGCAGCGGCTGGTGCTGAGCGCGGTGCTGGCCCTCCTCGGTCTCGCGCTCCTGGGCTGGCTCTCGCGCCAGGACGGTTTCTACACGGGCCTCGGCGTGGCGGCACCCTCCTCCTACGCGGCATTGCTGCTTTTCATGCTGCTCTTGCCGCCGTTCCTGCTGGTGCTGGAGCCTTTCGCTTCCGCCTGGTCGCGCCGCCACGAGTTCGAGGCGGACGCCTACGCACGCAAGCAGGCCGACGGCGCCGCGCTGGTGCGGGCGCTGGTCAAGCTGTACCGGGACAACGCCTCCACCCTCACGCCGGACCCGCTGCATTCGGCGTTCTACGATTCCCACCCGCCCGCCTTGAGCCGCATCGCGCGCCTGCAAGCCCCTGGAGCGGACTGAGGTGGGGGACGCCCGCAACGCGCGCGTGGTGGCAGGCCACGGCCGCCGCTTCGTGGTGGAGACCACCGATGGCGCACGCTTCACCTGCCTCACCGCGGGCCGGGGCCTGCAGGTGATCTGCGGCGACCGGGTGGAGATCGACGGGACCGATGCTGCGGAGCCGCGCATCCTGGCGATCCAGCCGCGCCGCTCCCTGTTCAGCAAGGCGGATGGCCGCGGCCGGGCGGTGCCGGCGGTGGCCAACCTGGACCGGGTCTTCATGGTGCTGGCGCCGATACCCGCGCCTGAGCTCTTCCTCATGGACAAATACCTCGCCGCCATCGAGGGCATGCGCATCGCGGCGGGCATCGTGCTCAACAAGATGGACTTGGTGGACGAGGAAGACGACGGCGGCTTGAGCCGGCGCCTCGCCTATCTCGGCGGACTCGGTTATCCCGTGTACAAGCTGAGCACCCGCGACGGGCTGGGCCTGGAGGCCTTGGCCACGGCGTCCCGGGGGCACGACAGCATGCTGGTAGGCCAGTCCGGCGTGGGCAAGTCCTCGCTCCTGAACGCACTGGTGCCGGAAGCCGGGCACCGCATCGACGAGCTCTCCGCCGCCACCGACGAGGGCCGCCACACTACCACTTCTACCACCCTGCACCCCCTGCCCGGCGGCGGCGCGCTGGTGGATTCTCCCGGCGTGCGCGACCTGGAACTCAGCGTGCGTGATCCCGGCGAGATCGGTCCGCTGTTCAGGGACATCCGCGCCGTGGCGCCGCACTGCCGCTTCGCAAACTGCCTGCATCTGCAGGAGCCGGGCTGCGCCGTGAAGGAATCCGTGGAAGCCGGGACCATCCTGCAGAGCCGCTACACCAGCTATAAGTGGCTGATGACGACGATGCAACAAGCCAAAGATAGAAAATACGACTAGCCGAAAGGCGTGACGAGCTTTTTCCCGCCGAGAAGATGGACGTGTATATGGAACACCGTTTGACCTGCGTCCGCGTTGCAGTTGTTCACCGTACGATAACCCGATAACGCGATGCCCTCCTGGCGCGCGATCTTCTGCGCGGCCAGCAGCAATTTACCCAGCAACTCGGCGTCCTCCGGCTTCGCCGCATCCAGGCTCGCGATGTGCCGGCGCGGCACGATCAGCACGTGGGTGGGTGCCTGGGGTGCGATGTCGCGGAACGCGATCAGGTCCGCGTCCTCGTGCACCATGTCGGGCTTGATCTCGCCGGCGACCATCTTGCAGAACAGGCAGTCCTTCACCGCTCCCTCCTCAACCCGGCACCGCGAAGATGTCGAAGTGCTCCCAGTCCATGAGCATGGACTCGCGCAGGCGCGTGCCGCGGTAGTTCTTCTCGTCCTCGAACTTGTACGGCGTGTAGCCCATCTCCAGCAGCTCGCGGAAGTAGGCGCGGCGCGCCTCCTCCGGCAGGTGCTTGTAGACCTCGGTGCGAAGATAGGGCCGGTTCGCCGCCACCAGCGTCCGCAACGAGCGCACGATGGCCGGATCATGGCCTTCCGCGTCGATCTTGAGGTAGCGGATGCGCCTGAGCTCCTGCGGGTACTCGCGCTCGAGGAAGCTCAGCAGGTTGCGCCCCTGCACCTTGAGCTTGAAGAAGTGGCCGTGCCGCCAGGGGCTGATGCCCTGATGCAATCCGCCGTTGCTGAAGCCGGGGTCGGAGTACTCGAACTCGTACTCGCCGTCCACGTCGGTGGCGGCGAACATGAGCGGGAAGATGCGCGCCTTGCCGGGGTTCAGTGCGGCGTTCGCCGCCAGCACCTTGAACACATGGGGGTTCGGTTCCAGCGCGAACACGCCCCCCTCGGCCCCCACCGCCAGCGCCATGGGCAGCGTGGTGTCGCCGGAATGGGCGCCGATGTCCACCGCGTAGTCGCCGGGCTTCAGGAACTCCCGCAGCACGTCCACGTAGTCCTGGTCGAAGCGCTTGGGGGATTCCTTGGGATGGTCCCAGGAGGCGTACTGCACCCTGCCCTCGCGCGCGAGGTCGAAGTCCTGCAGCGTATAGCCGTATTCCCGCGGGGCGGGCTTCAGCCTGAAACCGTAGAGGACTTCCTTGAGCTTCATCAGCGCACTTCCTGGCGCCCGCTGAAGGCGTGGGAGAGCGTGCCGCCGTCGATGTATTCCAGTTCGCCGCCGATGGGCACGCCGTGGGCGATGCGGGTAGCGCGGATGCCGCGCCGCTGCGCGAGCTCGGCGAGATAGTGGGCGGTGGCTTCGCCCTCCACCGTGGGGTTGGTGGCGAGGATGAGCTCGCCGATGCCGCCCTCGTCCAGGCGCTTCTCCAGGAGGCCGAGGCCGAGTTCCTCCGGCCCGATGCCGTCCAGGGGCGAGAGGTGGCCCATGAGCACGAAGTACTGGCCGCGGAAGCCGGTGGCGGCCTCCAGCGCGCTCACGTCCGCCGGCGTCTCCACCACGCAGACCACCGCGGCGTCGCGCTTGGCGCTGGCGCAGATATCGCAGAGCTTCGCCTCGGTGAAATTGCGGCAGCGCTCGCAATGGCCGATGCCCTGCATCGCGGCCTGCAGCGCCTGGGCCAGCGCCAGCGCGCCCGGCCGGTTGCGCTCCAGGAGGTGGAACGCCATGCGCTGGGCGGACTTGGGTCCCACGCCCGGCAGGGAGCGCAGCGCCTCCACCAGCTTCTGCAGTAAGGGGGAATAGGCCATGTCAGAAGGGCAGCTTGAGTCCGGCGGGAAGGCCAAGGTTCGAGAAGCGCTCGCGCATGGCCTCCTCCACCTTGGAAGCGGCGTCGTTGCAGGCCACGGTGACGAGATCCTCCAGCATCTCGGCGTCGCCGCCCAGGAGCTCGGGGGCGATCTGTACCCGCCGCACCACGTGCTTGCCGGTCATGGTGACCGTCACCTTGCCGCCGCCGGCTTGCCCCAAGACCTCGAGCCGCTCCAGTTCCTCCTGGGCGCGGCGCATGTTCTCCTGCAGCTGCTGCGCCTGCTTCATCATGTTGCCCAGGCCACCACGCATGCTCATCACTCCATATATATAGGTGGAAATCGCCGCCGGACTCAGTCGGCAGGCTTCACCAGGTCCGGATTCACCTCGGAGCCGAAGGTCTCACACAGTTCGCGCATGGCCGGATCCTCGGCGATGGCACTGCGCGCCGCCGCCAGCTTGTCCGCCTCGCGCTGCTCGTCCCGCTTCGCCGGGGTCTCCAGCGCGCCCTCGCCCACCGTGATGCGCACCTTGAGGGGTTCGCCGTAATGGCGCGACAGCGCCTCCTCCAGGCGCCCCTGCAGCTGGCTCGTGACCATCTGCTGGTGGGCCACGTCGATGGCCAGGTGCAGCGTGCCGCCGTCGCGCCGCCGGTATGCGCAGTTCGCCGCCAGGAGCTGCACCGAACCTTTCAGCGCCAGGGCTTCCACCAGCGCGTTCCAATCGGGTTCACGCCACTTCACAGCAGTCTGTGGCACGACAGAAGCCGGTGCACCTTGTTGCGGCTGAATGCTGGCAGGCGATGATGCAGCCGTCCGTGGCGGGCCTTCCGGCCCGGACATCCCTGTCCGGTCGTTCGACCACTGCGTGGTCTCACCCAGGGGCTGGAACGCCAGCATGCGCAGCAGCGTCATCTCGAAGCCCGCGCGGGGCGACGGCGCGAGACCGAGGTCCCGCTTGCCGAGCAGCGCGATCTGGTAATAGAGCTGCACGTCGGCGGGCTCAAGCCGCGCCGCCAGGGCCTTCAGCGTCTCCGCCTCGTCGAATTCCGCTGCCGCCGCAGGCACTGCCTGGGCGATGGCGATGCGCTGCAGCGCCGAGGCCAGCTCGTCCAGCACCAGCTCGTAGTCCGGCGCGCGCTCGTCGAGCTGCGCCACCGCCGCCAGTACCGCCGCGCCGTTGCGCGAGGCCAGCGCCTCCAGGAGCGCCTTCACATGGGTACGCTCGATGGTGCCGAGCATGCTGCGCACGTCCGCGTCCTTGACCTCGCCGCCGCCGAACGCGATGGACTGGTCCAGGAGGCTCAGGGCATCGCGCAGGCTGCCGTCGGCCGCGTGGGCCAGCAGCGCCGCCGCCGGCGCCTCGTAGCTGATCTTCTCGGCGTCGAGGATGTGGGTGATGCGCCCGGCGATGAGGCTCTCGGGCAGGCGCTTGAGGTTGAACTGCAAGCAGCGCGACAGCACCGTGACCGGGATCTTCTGCGGATCGGTGGTGGCGAGCAGGAACTTCACGTGGGGCGGCGGCTCCTCCAGGGTCTTGAGCAGCGCGTTGAACGCGCTCTTGGAGAGCATGTGCACTTCGTCGATGAGGTACACCTTGTAGCGCCCACGGCTGGGGGCGTACTGCACGTTGTCCAGGAGCTCGCGGGTGTCGTCCACGCCGGTGCGGGAAGCCGCGTCCACCTCGATGAGGTCCACGAAGCGGCCGGCATCGATCTCCTGGCAGGCGCTACACTGGCCACAGGGGCGCGAGGTGATGCCGGTCTCGCAGTTGAGGGATTTGGCCAGGATGCGCGCGATGGTGGTCTTGCCCACCCCGCGGGTGCCGGTGAACAGGAAGGCGTGGTGCAGCCGGTCATTGTCGAGGGCGTTGATCAGGGCGCGCAGCACGTGCTCCTGTCCCACCATCTCCCCGAAGTTGCGGGGCCGCCACTTTCTCGCCAAGACCTGATAAGACATGCGGGCTCGGGGGTTTCCGGGGCAAAAAATGCCTTCAGTGGGTACTTTAACAGACCCGACCAACGGCATATATGTGGAATGGAGTGGCGCCCACGCCGGCCAGATCCGGCCCGCGCAGCCTCTGCTACCGTTGCTCCCTTCCGGGCCTGGCGGGGTTTGCAGCGCGTCGCGGCCGGGGAGCCGGCGCAGGCTGCCATTGACTTGGTAATGATGGGGGTTGGGAGGGAGAGCTTCAAGAAGAATTTGGAGATTAAGACCGAAGATAGAAAAGAAGAAGACCGAGGGCGGGATTGCTCGCCCCGTCCCTGGGGCTCGCCCCTTCGGGGCCCCCGCTACGCGGGGTCAAAAATCGCTCCCGGCGATTTTTTCGAACCCGCCTTTTAATCGCGGGTTCGAACTCACGCTATCCGCAACCCGAGCCAAAGAAAAAGGGGCCTTGGAAGGGCCCCTTTTTCTTTGGCTAGTGGCGGAGAGGGCGGGATTCGAACCCGCGATACGGTGTTAGCCGTATACACACTTTCCAGGCGTGCTCCTTAAACCACTCGGACACCTCTCCGGAAATCAAAATCTTGCCTTTATAGGCCGTCTTCTGCCGGAGTGGGCGGCAAAAGGCGCGGCAGGTTACTCCAAGGGCCCCTTGTCCGCAAGATTCGGCCGTGTTCTGGCGGCAGGAGCCGGCGTGGCCGGCGCGGTGGTAGACGCCGCCGGAGCCGCCTTGGGCCTGGCCGGATTGAGGTCCGCCGGCGTGAGCACCTCGGGCGGGGTCACGAGGCAGGGTTGCGCCACGCCGATGTTGGCGGCCGCAGGCGCCTTGGCGCCGGTGCCGGCGGCGGGGATGAGGTAGGCCGCATCGGGCTTCGGAACAATCACGCCCGCGGGGGCCGCGAGCGGCGCACGTGCGGTGTAGCCGGCGTAGGGATGCGCGTTCCCGCAGGCGAGTTCGGTGCTGCAGGAGGTGAGCAAGCCGGTCAGGCCGAGCAATGCCAGGGGAGCCAGGGGACGGTGTGTCATCGTGTGCCTTGGGATTCTTCTATCTATATGGATGGGTCAGGCCAGCGCCCGCGCCGCCTTGAGAGCCGCCCGCACCGCCGGCTGGTGCTCCGCCGTGAGGGGGGTCAGGGGCAGGCGGATGCCGGGAGGGATGCGCCGCATCTCAGCCAGCGCCCATTTTACCGGAATCGGGTTGCTCTCCACGAACAGCGCCTTATGCAGCAGCGCGAGCTGCCCGTCCAGGGCCGCGGCCTTGGCCCCATCGCCCGCCAGCGCCGCCATGCACATCTCGTGCATGAGCCGGGGCGCCACGTTGGCGGTGACGGTGATCACGCCGCGCCCGCCCTGCAGCATGCATTCGCGGGCGGTGGCGTCGTCGCCGCTGATGAGCAGGAAGTCCTTGCCGCAGCGGCGCTGGATGTCGGCCGCGCGCTTGAGGTCCCCGGTGGCTTCCTTGATGCCCACAACGTTCGGAAGCTTCGCCAGCCGCTCCACCGTCTCCGGCAGGATGTCGGTGATGGTGCGGCTCGGCACGTTGTAGAGCAGCACCGGCACCGAGACCGCTTGGGCCACGGCGTAAAAGTGCCGGTACAGGCCTTCCTGCCCCGGCTTGTTGTAGTACGGGGCGGCGCTCAGCACCGCGTCGGCGCCCAACGCCTCGGCCCGGCGCGAGAGTTGCACCGCATGGGCAGTGGCGTTGGAGGTGGCGCCCGCGATCACCGGGACGCGCCCGGCGGCGGCACGCACGCAACGTGCCACCACCTCCAACTGCTCGTCGCCCTCGAGGGTGGAGGCCTCGCCGGTGGTACCGATGGCGACGATGGCGTCGGTGCCCTCGGCCACATGCCATTCCACGAGCGCGTCCAGGGCTTCGAGGTCCACCCGGCCGTCATCGGCCATGGGCGTGACCAGCGCCACCATGCTGCCCTTGAACATCGGAAAGCCTCAGGGGAAAACGCCATTTTAACGGCCACCCGCCGCCGCCGCCAGCACGGTTGCAGCGCCATGGAAACCCGTTACACTGCTGCCACCCTCCCCCGCCGGCCCGGTTAGCCCGCTGCGAGCCCGAATGAAACAGTTCCTGGTGGTATCGGTGCTGGCGCAGGACCGGCCCGGCATCCTCCACGACCTCGCGCGGGTGGTCCGAGACTGCGGATGCAACGTGGTCGAGAGCCGCATGACGGTGCTGGGCGGCGAGTTCTCCATGCTGCTCCTGGTGTCCGGCAACTGGAACACCGTCACCAAGCTCGAGAGCACCCTGCCCAAGCTGGAGAAGAGCCTTGGGCTCACCCTGTCCTCCCGCCGCACCGGGGAGCGCGCGCCGCGCGAGGACCTCCTGCCCTACGCGGTGGACGTGGTCTGCCTCGACCAGCCCGGCATCATCTTCAACCTCGCTAACTTCTTCGCCGAGCGCAACATCGGCGTGGCCGAACTCAGCACCCGCAGCTACACGGCCGCCCACACCGGCGCGCCGATGTTCGCGGTGCAGATGTCCGTGAACATCCCCGCCGACACCCACGTGGGCCGGCTGCGCGAAGATTTCATGGAATTTTGCGATAACCTCAACCTGGACGCCATCATGGAGCCCATCAAGGGCTGAACGGGAGACACATGGCCAAGATCGCCCCCGGCAAGAAGGTACCTGACTTCAGCCTGCCCGCCACCGGCGGCAGGAACCTGAGCCTGTCGTCCCTGCGCGGGCGCGACGTGGTGCTGTACTTCTACCCCAAGGACGACACGCCGGGCTGCACCCTGGAGGGCAAGGACTTCCGCGACCTGCACCCCCGCTTCAAGGCGCTGGGCGTGGTGATCCTCGGCGTGTCCCGCGACAGCCTGAAGTCGCACGACAGGTTCTGCCAGAAGTACAGCCTCGACTTCGACCTTCTCTCGGACGAAGACGAGAAGCTCTGCAAACTGTTCGATGTCATCAAGATGAAGAACATGTACGGGAAGAAGGTGCGCGGCATCGAGCGCAGCACCTTCCTGATCGGCAAGGATGGCGTGTTGCGCCGCGAGTGGCGGAAGGTGAAGGTGGAGGGCCACGCCGCTGAGGTGCTGGACGCGGTGACTGTTACGGATCCCGCTCCCGCCAAGCCGAAAGCCAAGAAGACTTCCAAGCCGAAGAAGAAGGCGAAGAAGAAGCCGGCCCGCAAGGCCGTCCCACGCAGGAAGAAGGGCAAAAAGAAGTGAGCAAGGCCAAGCGCAGCGCCGCGGGCCGGCGCCTCTATGTGCTCGACACCAATGTGCTGATGCACGACCCCACGGCCATCTTCCGCTTCCAGGAACACGACATCTTCCTGCCCATGGTGGTGCTGGAGGAGCTGGACGCGGGCAAGAAGGGCATGTCCGAGGCCTCGCGCAACGTGCGCCAGGTGAGCCGCTTCCTCGACGACATGATGCGCGACGTCAGCAAGCAGGAGATCGATGCGGGCATCGTGATCCAGAACTTGCAGAACCCCATCGGCGCCGCCGTCACAGGCGGCCGCCTGTACTTCCAGACAGAATCCCTGCCCGGGGCGCTGCCCGACAGCCTGCCCGGCAACAAGCCGGACAACTACATCCTCGCCACCACCCTCGCCCTGCAGCAGAAGCACGCCGGCACGCGCGTGACGCTGGTGTCCAAGGACATCAACCTGCGCATCAAGGCCTCGGTGCTAGGCGTCCACGCCGAGGACTACTACAGCGACAAGGCACTGGATGACCTGGACCTCCTGTTCACCGGTATGCAAGAGCTACCCAAGGACTTCTGGGACGGGCACAGCAAGGATATGGAGTCCTGGCAGCAGGAGGGCCGCACCTGGTACCGCATCCAGGGACCGCTGGTGAAGGACTGGCACCCGAACCAGTGTCTGTACAGCGAGGGCGACAACTTCGAGGCGCTGGTACGCGGCATCGACGACCGCGGCGCGCTGCTCGAGCTCACCCGCGACTACCGGGGCATCCGCCACACGGTGTGGGGCATCAATGCCCGCAACCGCGAACAGAACTTCGCCCTCAACATGCTGCTGGATCCGGGCATCGACTTCGTCTCGCTGCTGGGCTCAGCCGGCACCGGCAAGACCCTGCTTGCGCTCGCCGCAGGCCTGGCCCAGACCCTGGAGCAGAACCGCTACCGCGAGATCATCATGACCCGCGTCACGGTTCCGCTGGGCGAGGACATCGGCTTCCTGCCCGGCACCGAGGAGGAAAAGATGACGCCCTGGATGGGTGCGCTAATGGACAATCTGGAGGTGCTGACCCAATCCGGCGAGGGCGGCGAGTGGGGCCGTGCTGCCACCGCCGACCTCCTGCGCAACCGCATCAAGATCCGCTCCATGAACTTCATGCGCGGCCGCACCTTCCTCAACCGCTACATCATCGTGGACGAGGCCCAGAATCTCACGCCCAAGCAGCTCAAGGCGCTCATCACCCGCGCCGGCCCAGGCACCAAGATGGTGTGCATCGGCAACATCTCCCAGATCGACACGCCCTACCTGACCGAGACCACCTCCGGCCTCACCTTCGTGGTGGACCGGTTCAAGCAGTGGCCCCATTCCGGCCATCTCACCCTGCTGCGCGGGGAGCGCTCGCGGCTCGCGGATTTCGCCTCGGAAAGCCTCTAGGACCCCGGCCTAAGCCGCTTGGGTGCTTACAATTTCCGACGGCCTATGCTTAAATTTGAAGGTCATCCGGCTGTCACCCTGGGGTAAAAACCGATGAAGAATAAGCACATCGCTCTGTGGACCGCTCCGCTGGCCGCCGCCGTCCTGGCTGCGCTGCTGCCGGCGGCCGCTTCCGCCGCCAACTTCCAGCTCACCGAGCAGAGCGTCACCAGCCTCGGCCGCGCCCACTCCGGCGGCGCCGCGATGGCCGAGGATGCCTCCAGCATCTGGTACAACCCGGCCGGCCTTTCCTATCTCGGCGACTCCGAGATCATGGGCGGCTACAGCCTGATCCGCCTCAACGCGGACTTCACCAAGCAGTCCGCCACCGACGCCACCGGCCAGCCCCTCTCCGGCGGCGAGGGCGGCAAGGTGGGCAAGCTCGGCGGCCCGCTGTTCGTATACTACTCGCGGCCGATCAACGACCAGCTCACCTTCGGCTTCGGCGTGAACACTCCGTTCGGCCTTGCCACCAAGTACGACGATGACTCGATCTTCCGCTACCAGGCCATCTACAGCAGCGTGGCGGTGGTGAACTACAACCCGACCCTGGCCTGGAAGTTCAACGACCAATTCTCGGTGGGCTTCGGTATCGATTATCAAACCATGGACGTGAAGCTCACCAACGCGGTGGACTTCGGCGCCATCTGCTTCGGCCAGCTCAACCCCGTGAGCTGCACCGCGCTCGGCCTCACCCCGCAGGGCCACGACGGCCACTTCGAGGCCAACGCCAGCGGCAACGGCACCGGCTGGAACGTGGGCGCTCTGTGGAACATCAGCGACGCCATGCACCTCGGCTTCTCCTACCGCTCCGAGATCAAGCACGACCTCACCGGCGGCGCGAGCTTCACCAACGTGCCGACCGCGTTCGCCGCCCTGCCCGACTTCCAGGCGCAGAGCGTGGACGCGAGCTTCAAGTCGCCTTCACTCATGTCCCTGAGCTGGCGGCAGGAGCTCAACGACCAGTGGATGCTGACCGCTGACTGGTCGCATGCCAACTGGAGCAGCTTCGACAAGCTCGACATCGCGTTCAAGACCTCCGGCAACCACGCCATCGTGGACGAGGGCCTGAGCGACGTGAACCGCTACGCGGTGGGCCTGGACTACCGCTACAGCGACGCCTGGACCTTCCGCGGCGGCCTGGCGCTCGACCTCTCACCGGTGCCGGATCCCTCCGCGCCCTGCACGGGCACCACGTTCAACCCGGCCTGCACCAACGACGTCAGCGCCAGCCGGACCGCGCGCCTGCCTGACGGCGACCGCCGCTGGATCGCCTTCGGCGCCACCTGGCGCGTGAGCGACCACTCCCAGTGGGACGTGGGCTATGCCCACCTGTTCCTGGGCAGCGGGCTCGCCTTCAACCAGACCAACGCCGCCGGCCACGACCACATCGTGGGCACCTTCGAGGCGGATGCGGACATCCTGGGCGTGTCGTATCGCTACAAGTTCTAAGCCAAGTCACATCGGCTACACAAAGCCCCCGCCATGCGGGGGCTTTTTGTTTATGCCGTCCCTGGCGCATACGCCGTGAAGCATCAACTCTCCGCCTCGCCCGCATCGCGACGCCTCCGGCTCCGCGCTCGCCGCGGTGCGGCGAGCCCGCCGGGGCTTTTCTTTTCCGGCTCGCTGGTCAACCCACCATGCGATAATGGCTTATAGCAGATATATCCCCACCGGACCCGCATCTTGGCGCGACTCCTGAAGCACAGCCTGGCTCTCCTCGGCACCGCCCTGTTCGCGGCGGCGGCACTCGCCGCCACCGACCCACAGCCGGCGCCCGCGGCGACGAGCGGCAGCGTGACCATCGGCGCGATGCCCCGCTCCAACGACTACAGCAGCCAGGCCGGGGGCTTCAACCTGCCGCAGATCGGTGAGGCCGGCGGCGACGTGATAACGCCGCAGCAGGAGTACGACATCGGCCTGCAGATCATGAGTCAGCTGCGCGATTCCGGTGCGATCCTGGACGATCCGCAGCTGCAGCAGTACATCCAGGACATCGGCAATCAGCTCGCGTCCCACAGCGACAACCCGCAGCTGCACTTCGCCTTCTACGTCATCGACGACGACACCATCAACGCCACCACCCTGCCGGGCGGCTTCATCGTGGTGAACAGCGGCCTGCTGCTGCTCACCGATACCGAGGACGAGCTGGCGGGCGTGATCGCGCACGAAGTGGGCCATGTCACCCAGCGTCACCTGGCGCGTCAGCTCGAGGACCAGAAGAACCATGCCCTGGTGAACCTCGCCACCATGCTGGCGGCGATCGTGGCGGTGACCCGCACCAGCGACCCGGACGTGGCGGTGGGCGCGCTCGCCAGCGCCCAGGCTTCGCTCATCCAGCACCAGATCAACTACACGCGCACCGACGAGGCCGAAGCGGATCGGGTCGGCATCGCGACCCTGGCGCGCGCCGGCTTCCAGCCGCAGGGCATGGTGGACTTCTTCGCGGTGATGCAGAAGAACTCCTCGCTCAACGGTTACGACCGCATCCCGGAGTTCCTGCTGGACCATCCGCTCGACCTCAACCGCATGAGCGAGGCGCAGAGCCGCGCCAGCCAGCTGCACGTGCCGCCGCGCCCCGCCAGCCGCAGCTTCGCGCTGATGCGCATGCGCCTGCTCGCGATGCAGAACAATGACGGCATCGAGCGCCAGCTCACCGAGTTCCAGGCGCGGGTGGACCAGGCCAAGGGCTGGGACCAGGTGGCGGCCCGCTACGGTCAGGCACTGGTGTTCCAGAAGGCCGGCCGCTACGCCGACGCGGTGAAGGCGATGCGCGAGCTGGCGGCCGGCAACGACGACGTGGTGGCCTTCCGCATCGGTCTGGCGGACGCCGAGATCCATGCCGGCAGCGTGCAGGCCGGTATCGCCGCCTACACCGATGCCATGCGCCTGTTTCCGGACAGCGCGCCGCTGACCCTGAGCTACGCCAACGACCTGATCGACGCCGGCCAGCCGCAGCGCGCCATCAACCTGTTGCTGCCCCTCAGCCTGGAGTCCCGCGGCGACCCGGAGGCGGTGCACCTCCTGGCCAAGGCTTATGACAAGAAGGGCAACAGCGCCGACTCCCACTACTACATGTCCGAGTACTACCTGGCGAATGGCCTGCCGGCCGCGGCGGTGGACCAGCTGCGCATCGCGCTAGCCACCCCCGGCATAGACAGCGTGCAGAAGCAGCGCTACCGGGCGCGCCTGCACCGGGTCGAGGAAGAGGCGCGGGCCGAGCGTCAGGACGGCGGCCAGCCCTGAAGCGCCGCACTTGGGGGTCGCGCAGGCGGCCTGATAAAATCGGCGCCGTGACATCCAAGGAATGCCCATGTCCGGCCCGGCGCGACTCCCGCTGAAATCCCCACTCCCCGTCCTTGCACTCATCGCCTCCGCCCTGCTGGCCGGCTGTGCCGGCGCGCCGCCGGAACGGGTGACCCAGACCCAGGACCCCTGGGAGGGCTTCAACCGCAAGATCTACGCCTTCAACGACGCGCTCGACAAGAACGTGGCGCGGCCGGTGGCGCGCACCTACGTGCGCGCGGTGCCCGGCCCCACCCGCAGCGGCGTGCACAACGTGGTCAGCAACCTGGTGGAGCCCGTCACCGTGGTCAACGACGCGCTGCAGGGCAAGTTCAAGCAGACACTGCAGGACCTGGGCCGCTTCGTGATCAACAGCACCGTCGGCATCCTGGGCTGGTTCGACGTGGCCAAGCACGTGGGCCTGGGCCACCACGACGAGGACTTCGGCCAGACCCTCGCCACCTGGGGCGTATCCTCCGGGCCCTACCTGGTGCTGCCGGTGATCGGGCCCAGCACCGTGCGCGACGCCGGTGGCCGCGTGGCGGACATCTATACCGATCCGCCGCGCCATGACCTCAAGCCGCGCTGGCGCAACGCCGAGCTCGTGGTGTATGGCATCGACACCCGCGTGGGGCTGATGGAGACCAACGAGACTCTGGACAATTCCTACGACCCCTACGCCTTCATGCGCGACGCCTACCTGCAGAACCGCCGCTTCAAGATCTACGATGGAGAGCCGCCGCCGGACGACTCCATATACGACCTGCCGGAAGACGAACTCGGCGAACCGCCGGCAGGCGAGAGCCCGGCTCCCGCGGCTGGCTCAAGCGCTCCCGCTGCCGGCACTGCGGCCGCTCCCAGCGCCGCCACCGCGCCCGGCGCGACCAGCGCCCCCGCTCCGGCCACTGCGCCGCCTCCCGTGAGCTGAACCTGGAAGACGCCTAAAAAGCGGCGGCACCCTATCGAGCTGAAAAGGCTCGCCGCAAAGAAGAAACGGCGGGCTTCTGCCCGCCGTTTCGTATCTTGCCTTTCTTATCCGGCGCGTCACTTCATGGGCAGGATCTTGTCCACTTCACTGATCTTCGCCAGCGCCAGCACCTGCTCCGGCACGTGCCGGAAGCTGAGCTTGCGCTTCTCGCGCCGCGCGCGGGCCGCCCACTCCACCAGCAGCGCGAGCCCGGCACTGTCGGTGCTCTCGACCCCGGCGAGGTCGAGTTCGAGCTTGGGATGCTCGGCGAACAACGCCTCGCTCTCCTCGAGCGCCCGGGTCGCGGTGTCGAAGCCGAGCCGACCCTTGAGGCGGAACTTGCCCGCGCCGGCCGGCTCGAACGTGAGCGCGGACATCAGGTCTTGCCCGCCGGCGCCTGCACGATGCCCTTGTCGGCATCGCTGTTCAGGCGCTTGATGAGCGCATCCAGGCCGTTCTTCTGGATCTCCGGCCCGAACTGGTTGCGGTAGTTGAGCACGTAGGAGATGCCTTCGATCACCACGTCGAAGGCCTTCCAATCGCCGTTCTCGTTCTGCAGCCAGTAGTCCACCTGCACCGGCGGCGCGCCCTCGCGCATCACCTTGGTCTTCACATAGGCGCGGCTGGAGTCGCTGCCGGCCCTGAAGGGTTCCACCTGGACGTTGCGCTCCGAGTAGTTGCCCTTGAGCAGCGCGTCGGAATAGCCGTGGACCAGGTAGCGGTAGAAGGCATCCTGGAACGCCTTCTTCTGCGCATCGTTGGCGCTGCGGCCGTACTGGCCCAGCACCAGCAGCGAGGCCCGCTGGAAATCGAAATGCGGGAGCAGGATCTTGCCGACCTGGTCGTAGAGTTCCTGCGGGTTCTTCTCCAGCTCCGCCTTCTTGCTGTTGACCATGTCGAACATGGCCTTGGCGGTCTGCTGCACCACCTGGTCGGGTGCGGTGGAGGGAGCGGGAGAATCGGCGAGGGCCGCGAAGCTCGCGAATGAAATCACGGCGGCGAGGAGGATTTTAGTACGCATGTTACTTGCTACCTGGTGCTGTGGCCTTGGAGAAGAATTGTCCGATGAGTTTCTCGAGCACCAGCGCGGACTGGGTGTACTGGATGGTGCTGCCTTCCTTGAGGAAGTCCGTGGAGCCGCCCGGATCGATGCCGATGTACTGCTCGCCGAGGAGGCCCGAGGTGAGGATGCTGGCGGTGGAGTCGTCGGGCACCTCGTTGTAGTGGCCGTCGATCTGCAGGGTCACCACCGCGCTGAAGCTCTTGGGATCGAGCTTGATGCTGCTGACGCGGCCGATGGCCACGCCGGCCATGGTGACCTGGGCATGGGGCTTCAGGCCGCCGATGTTGTTGAACTCGGCGGTGACCACGTAGCCCTTGGCGTTGCCGTAGGAGCCGATGTTGGTGGCGCTGGTCGCGATCACGTAGAGCGCCACGAAGCCCAGGATGATGAAGGCTCCAGTGACGATCTCGATGGTGCGGGTCTGCTTCATGGGGTGGCCCTTCAGTACATGAATGCGGTTAGGAGGTAGTCGACGGCCAGCACCGCCAACGCGGTGTTGACCACGGTGCGAGTGGTGGCGCGGCTCACGCCCTCGGCGGTGGGCTGCGCGTAGTAGCCTTCGAACACCGCGATCAGGGTCGCGACCGCGCCGAACACCAGGCTCTTGATGATGCCGCTGCGGAAGTCTTCCTTGAAATCGACGTGGGCGTGGATCTGGGACCAGAACGAGCCCTTGTCGATGTGCATCAGCACCACGCCGACCAGGTAACCGCCCAGGAGGCCCACGGCGTTGAAGATGCCCACCAAGAGCGGCATGGAGATCACGCCGCCGAGGAAGCGCGGCACGACGATACGGCGCACCGGGTCCACGGCCATCATCTCCATGCCGGCGAGCTGCTCGGTGGCGCGCATCAGGCCGATCTCGGAGGTGAGCGCGGTGCCGGCGCGGCCAGCGAAGAGCAAGGCCGTGATCACGGGTCCCAGCTCGCGCAAGAGGCCGAGCGCGACCAGGGTACCGACCATGCTGGTGGAGGCGAACTTGTTGAGCGTGTTGAAGCCCTGGAGACCTAAAACCATGCCTACGAACAGCCCCGAGACCATGATCAGCACCAGCGACATGGCGCCGATGGTGAAGACCTGCTGGAAGATGAGCCCGGGCCGGCGCAGCGCATGGGGCGTGTAGCGCAAGAGGTGCAGCAGGAACAGGCCGGAGGCGCCCAGCATCTCCAGGAAGTCCAGCAGGATGTAGTAAGGCTCGCGCAAGAACTTCATTCCGTCTCCTCTCCCAGGAGCTGGGCCGCCAGGTCCGGCGCCGGGTAGTGGAACGGCACCGGGCCGTCGGACAGGCCCTTCATGAACTGCCGCACCCAGGCGGACTTGTTCTGCTCCAGCTCCTCCGGCGTGCCATAGGCGACGACCTTCCCCTCGGAGATGAGGTAGCTGTGGTCGGACACGGAGGACACCTCCTCCACGTCGTGCGACACGATGATGCTGGTGAGGCCGAGGCTGTCGTTGAGCTCGCGGATGAGCCGCACGATCACGCCCATGGAGATGGGGTCGAGGCCGGTGAAGGGTTCGTCGTAGAAGATGATCTTGGGGTCGAGCGCGATGGCGCGCGCCAGCGCCACCCGCCGCGCCATGCCGCCGGAGAGCTCCGTGGGCATGAGCTCGGCCGCGCCGCGCAGGCCCACGGCCTGCAGCTTCATGAGCGCGATGTGGCGGACCAGGCTCTCGGGCAGGTCGGTGTGCTCCCGGATGGGGAACACCACGTTCTCGTACACGCTGTAGTCGGTGAACAGGGCCCCGTTCTGGAACAGGAAGCCCATGCGCTTGCGCAGCTCGAACAGGCCGTCGATGTCGAGCTTGAGGAGGTTCTTGCCGTCCACGTGTACGTGGCCGCGATCCGGCAGCACCTGACCGGTCATGATGCGCAACAGCGTGGTCTTGCCGGTGCCGGAAGGGCCCATGATGGCGGTGATCTTGCCCCGCTCGATGCTGACATCGAGGTTGTCGAAGATCATCTTCTCCCCGCGCCGGTACTTGAGCCCGCGGATGTCGATGATGGGGTCGCTGTGCTTGTGCTCTGCCATGCTGCCGCCGGCCTTCCTTCTTGTTCTGTCCGGACCCAGATGTTTTGGACTGGACGGTCTAGTCTATTTATGTCGGAGCCGCCCCGTCAAATCTTACGGCCAGATCCGGAAACGAGAGGCGTCGTTTGTATAACGCAGCCGCCGCCCAGGGGGACGACGGCTGCGGATGACCTTACTTGTGGCCTAAAACGGCCTGTATCAGGCTCAGGCCGCCTTCTCCACCTGGGCGCTATAGGTCGCCGCGCAGGCAGCGCTGTTGCACTTGGCGCGGTGGTGGAAGGCCTTCTGCCCTGCCGCCACGTTGGCTTCCTTGCCGCCCCAGGCCTTGAGCGCAGCCTCCTGGAGGGCGCGGCCGTAGGAGAAGCTGAGCTTCCAGGGCATGGGACCCAGGGCGTTCATAGCGTGCAGGTGCTCGGTGGCCACCACGTCGCTCTGGCCGCCGGACAGGAACACGATGCCCGGCACCGCGGCCGGCACATAACGCTTCAGGACCTTCACGGTCTCCCTGGCCACTTCCTCCACGGAAGCCTGCTTCGCGCACTTCTTGCCGGAGATGACCATGTTGGGCTTGAGCAGCATGCCTTCCAGGGCCACGCGGTGGTTGGCCAGCTCCTCGAACACCACCTTGAGGGTGCGGGAGGTGACCTCGAAGCAGCGGGCGATGTCGTGGTCGCCGTCCATCAGGGCTTCCGGCTCCACGATCGGCACGATGTTCTCCACCTGGCACAGGGCCGCGTAGCGGGCCAGGGCCTGGGCGTTGGCGCGGATGCAGTAGTCCGTAGGGATGCCGGGGGCGATGTCGATCACCGCGCGCCACTTGGCGAAGCGGGCGCCCAGCTTGTGGTACTCCTGCAGGCGCTCACGCAGGCCGTCCAGGCCCTCGGTGATCTTCTCCTGGGGGCTGCCGGGCAGTTCCTTCACGCCCTTGTCCACCTTGATGCCGGGGATGACGCCGTGCTGCGCCTGCCCGTCAGCGAAGGACGTGCCGTCCTTGTGCTTCTGGCGGATGGTCTCGTCGTACATGATCACGCCGCTGATGAACTTCGCGGCGCCCGGAGTGCTGAACAGCATGTCCCGGTAGGCGCGGCGGTGCTCCTCGGTGTTCTCGACACCGATGGACTTGAAGCGCTTCTCGATGGTGCTGGTGCTCTCGTCGGCGGCGAGGATGCCGCGATGGTCCGCCACCAGCTTCTCGGCGATGTTATGCAGTTCGTTCAGGTTCATGGGGACTCAAGGCCTCTTCATGGGAATGGGGACGGGGCCGCCCGGGACGTCGCCGGATGCGGTAAAAACCCCGAAAAAGAGGCGTATTTTAGCAGAAGGCGGGGATGGTGGTGGGCCGTGACAGATTCGAACTGTCGACCAACTGGTTAAAAGCCAGCTGCTCTACCGACTGAGCTAACGGCCCTCTTAACACTATGGGCTTAGCCATCCTTGGCGTCAGGATGGGCTTCTTTAAAGGCTCCCAGTGCGGACATCCTGTCCGCCCGCCAGCCGCTTCGCGGCTGGCCCGACTGAGCTGACGGCCCGGAGCCATGGTGCGCGGAGGTATAAACCCGCGCATTTTACTGTAAAACTGCCGCCCTAGCGGTAGGCAGTGGGGTCTTTAAGTCCCGCGTCGAGGAATCCCTGGCGGCGCAGACGGCAGCTGTCGCAGACACCGCAGGCGTGGCCCTGGGCGTCCGCGGTGTAACAGGACACGGTGAGGCCATAGTCCACGCCGAGGTCGGTGCCGAGCTTCACGATCTGGGCCTTGGTGAGCTTCACCAGCGGAGCGTGGATCTTCGGCCCCCTGCCCTCCACGCCCGCCTTGGTGCCGAGATCGGCCACCTGCTGGAAGGCCTGTATGAACTCGGGCCGGCAATCGGGGTAACCCGAATAATCCACCGCGTTCACGCCGATGAAGATGTCTCCCGCCTCCAGCACCTCGGCCCAGCCGAGGGCCACCGCCAGGAACACGGTGTTGCGCGCCGGCACATAGGTGGCCGGGATGCCTTCGCTGGGATGGTCCGGTACCGGGATGGAGATGTCCGTGAGGGCCGAGCCCCCGATGGCCGAGAGGTCCAACGCCACGGTCTTGTGCTCCATGGCGCCCTGCAGCTTCGCCACTTTCGCGGCGGCATCGAGCTCGGCCCGGTGACGCTGACCGTAGGCGAAGCTGAGCGCGTGACAGGTGTAGCCGTCCCGCCGCGCGATCGCGAGGGTGGTGGCGGAGTCGAGCCCGCCGGAGAGCAATACGACAGCTTTCTTCATATGAGCACTATGCCATCTAAGTAAACACTAGTCTGAAAGCCAGAGATTTTGGCCTCTGGCTAGGCGCGCGAGGCGAGCAGGAGGGAGTGCACTTTTATGTGCATGACCGACTGCGAGACCGAAGCGCAACGCCGCCAGAGGACAAAAGATCGGCTTTCAGTGGCCCGGCACGTTTCCCCAGAGATATTTGTGTAGCTGCACTTGCAGGCGCACCGGTAGCTTGTCCGCCAGTATCCACTCCGCCAGATCCTTCGGGTGCACCTGCTCATGGCTCGGTGAGAACAGCACCTGGCAGCGCTCCGCGAGCTTGTGCTCTGCGGTGAGTGCGCGCGCCCACTCGTAGTCGGCCCGGTCGCAGATCACGAACTTCACCTGGTCGGTGCCGCGCAGGACCGGGATGTTCTCCAGGAGGTTGCGGTCTACCTCGCCGGAGCCCGGCGTCTTGAGGTCCATGACCCGCGCGACCCTGGGGTCCAGGCCGGCGATGGGCAGCGCGCCGCTGGTCTCGAGGGAGACGGCATAGCCTGCATCGCACAGGCGCGTGAGCAGTGCAGCGCAGTTCTTCTGCGCCAGCGGCTCGCCGCCGGTGACGGTGACGTGACGAGCGCCGTGCTTGCCGACTTCCGCCAGCACTTCGTCCATGCTCCACCACTCGCCGCCGTGGAAGGCGTAAGCGGTGTCGCAATAGCCGCAGCGCAGCGGGCAGCCGGTGAGGCGCACGAACACGGTGGGCCAGCCCACGCTGTCCGCCTCGCCCTGGATGGAATGGAATATCTCGGTGATCCTGAGGCGCTCGGCGGCCGGCAGGTCATCCCGCCGCGCCGCGCGGCCGGGTTGCCGTACCGCGTTCACGTTCTCAGTGCCCTTCGTCCTGCATGCGCTGCAGGCGCTGGGTCGCGAGACCCGCGGCGCTGGTGTTGGGGAAGTCCTGCACCACGCTGTTGAGCGTCTGGCGCGCGCTCTGCCACTGCTGCAGCTCGTATTGGCAGTAGCCGACCTTGAGGGTGGCATCCGCCACCTTGTTGGACTTCGGGTACTGCTTCACCACCTTGCGGAAGGTGGCGAGGGCCGTCTCGAAGTCGCCGGTCTGGTAGTAGGCCTCACCGGTCCAGAACACCGCGTTCGGCTGTAGCGGGCTGTCCGGGTACTGCTTCTGGAACGCGCGGAAACCTTTGATGGCTTCGCTGAAGCGCCCCTGCTTCAGCAGGTTGAAGTCCTTCTGGTACACGGCGTCGTCGATGCCGCCGCCCGGCGTCGCCGCCGCGGTGGTGGCCGGCGGCGGCTCGAAGGTGGCGGCCGACGGCGCCTGGGTCGTGCTCAGGCCCTGCTCCAGCTTCTGCAGCCGCTTGTCCAGGTCCTGGTACAGGTCCCGCTGCTGCTTGGTGCTGAGATCGCTGGAATGCTGCAGGACCTCGATGTCGCCCTGCATCTGCTTCACCTGCTCCTGCAGCGTGTTGACGCGCTGGTCGAGGCCGATGCCCTGGTTCGCGGACTTCTGGTTGAGCTGGTCAAGCCGCTGCTCCAGCTGGCGCACCCGCACCGCGTACGGGTCGTCGTCCCGGACCTGGCACCCTGCGAGCAGGGTGCCGAGTCCGGCGGCGATGCAGAGGAGCCCTAAGCGTCTCATCTCAGGTACACGATGACCGCGCGGCGGTTCTTGGACCAGGAGGTCTCGTCGTGGCCGGAGTCGGAGGGATGTGCCTCACCGTAGCTCACGGTGGTGATCTGGTCGGCGCTCACGCCCTGGAACAGCATGAAGCGGCGCACGGCCTGGGCACGGCGATCACCCAGCGCGATGTTGTACTCCACGGTGCCGCGCTCGTCGGTATAGCCCTCGATGCGGATCTTCTGGCTGGGATTGGCCACGAGATACTTGGCATGAGCCGTCAAGGTGTCCAGGTACTCCGGCTTCACGTCGCTCTTGTCGAAGTCGAAGTACACGATGCGCTGCGCCAGCGGGCTGTTCGGGTCGTCCAGCGGGCTGACCTGGGGCGCGGTATTGACGGTGGTGGGAGCCGGGGCGACGGTGGTCGCGGCCGCGGGAGCGGCGGCGCCGGCATCGGTCGGCTTCACGTTCTTGGAGCAGGCCACGGCGCTGAGCGCCAGGACCGCGAGGATCAGGGCATTACGGAACATCTTCATGGGAGACTCCTCTGGAGGTGCATAGATTAACCGCTTGGAGCCCCGGGGTCACTGCCCCGGAGCCAGGAAAGGCCCCCACGCGGGGGTATGGACGTCCACGCCGTTCTGGCGCTCGGACAGGCGCTCGCGCACCTGCCCGTCCACCGAGACCATCTCGAGCACGCCGCGCTCGTTGTAGTCGGCCTCGAAGATGATCATGCTGCCGTTGGGCGCGAAGCTCGGCGACTTGTCCAGGTCGCCGTCGGTGAGGGTCTGGAGGGTGCCGCTCGCGAGGTCCATGACCGCGATGCGCAGGTGGCCCTCGACTCGGTGCACCATCACCAGCGACTTGCCGTCCGGCGAGACATGGGGGTTGGCGTTGTAACTGCCGTCGAAGGTGATGCGCTGGGCATCGCCGCCCTGGGCGCTCACCTTGTAGATCTGCGGTCCGCCGCCGCGGTCGGAAGTGAAGTAGAGGTTGCTGCCATCCGGCGCCCAGGCGGGCTCGGTATCGGCCGCGTCCGAGGTGGTGATGCGCTTCATCTTGCGGGTCGCGAGGTCCATCACGTAGACGTCGAGGTTGCCGGGTGTGGTGGAGAGCACCAGCGCCAGGGACTTGCCGTCCGGCGAGAACGCCGGCGCGCTGTTCACGCCGGTCTGCTTGGAGATGAGGGTGCGCTGGCCGGTGGCGAGGGTCTGCAGGTAGATCGCCGGCTGGATGTCCTCGAAGGACACGTAGGCAATCTTGCTGCCATCCGGCGACCAGGTGGGCGAGATCAGCGGCTGGCGCGCTTCCGGCACCACCGGCTGGGCGTTATAGCCATCCGCGTCCGCCACGATCAGCGAGTAGCGCTCGCCCGCCCCCACTTCTACATAGGCGATGCGGGTGGTGAAGGCGCCGCGCTGGCCGGTGAGCTTCTGGTAGATGGAGTCGCTGATGAAATGCGCGGTGTAACGCAGGCGCGCGGCGCTGGTGGCCACGCTGTAGCCCATGATCTGCTGGTGGGTGTAGACGTTGAACACCTGGTACTCGACCGAGTAGCCGCCGCCCACGGCCTTGATGCGGCCGATGACGAGATTGTTGACCTTGATCACCTGCCAGTCGGCGAAGTTGATGGCCGAGGCCTGGGTCGGCTTGGACAGCATGTCCTTGGGGTCGATGGCGCGGAAGCGGCCGCTGCGGGTGAGGTCCGCGCCGATCACCTCCGCCATGTCCACCGGCGGCTGGCCCTGTCCGTCGAAGCCGAACGGCACCACCGCTACCGGCACGGCGGCATTTACGCCGCTGGTGATCTCGATCTCAAGGGTCGCTCGCGGCGCCACCATGGGCAGGGCCAACAGCACGAGAGCGAGGGATGTCAGGAAAGCTGCGCGCATGTCGTATCCGGGTCAGTTTTTCTTATCGAAGATGAACTTAACGTTCTTGTCGAACAGCGAGGGGTCGGGCGGTGCCGGCAAGGGCGAGGCCCGGTACACGGCAGTGCGTATGGACTCGCGTACCGCATCATCACCGTTGCAATCGCCGAAGTTCACGTCAGTGACGGTGCCGCCCTGGACCTGGCTCACCATGACCACGCAATTGAGATTATCAGGGGTGCTGGGGGGGCGAATCCAGTTATTAGTCACTTTTTGCTTTATCAAGGCGACATATTGTGAGGCCAGGGAGGCCAGGCGCGAGTTGCGTGCCCGTTCTTCGTTGGCGATCTCGGCCTGCAGCTGGGAACGGCGGGTCGCGGAGTCCCGGGTCTTCTTCTGCTGGCTCAGCTTCTCGTCCTCCGCCCTGAGCTTGGCCAGCCTGTCCGCCTGGGCCTTCATGTCGGCCGCCTGCTGGTTCATCTGCCGCTCGGCATTGGCTTGCTGCTGACGCAGGTCCGTGATGTTCTGCTCCAGCTGCTGCCGCTCCTGCTGCTTCTTCTGCTGCTCGGCCTTGAGCATGGAGAGCTGCTGGTCGATGAGGTGCTGGTCCACCACCGTGGCCTTCACCGGCTCGGCCTCGGGCGAGTGGCCGCCCAGCTCCGGCACCACCGAGTTGCCCCAGCGGAAGCTCAACACCATGAACAGCACCAGGCCCGCATGCAGTAGCAGCGAATAGGCCCAGGGTTTGAGGCGATTAGGTTCGAGCTGCATGGCTATTTGCGGTTGAACTGCACGACCGGCGCGTTGTCGGAGTCGCTCTCGAGGCCGACGCTCGGTGCACCGGCCGCCTGCAGCAGCACCATGCCCCGCAACACCTGCTCGTAGCGCGCGTTCTTGTCGCCGCGCACGATGAGGTGCACGCTCGGGTTGAGTTTGAGTACCGCCGTCACCCGCGCCACCACCACGCTGGCATCGATGGGCTTGTCGGCAGGCGTGCCGATGTTGAGGTAGTACTGGCCGGCGGTGTCCACGGTCAGGATCACCGGCGTCTCGTCCGACTTGAGGTCGAGCGGCTTGGCGTTGGCGGCCGGCAGATCCACCTTGACGCCCTCCGAGAGCAGCGGCGCGGTGATCATGAAGATGACCAGCAGCACCAGCATCACGTCGATGTAGGGCACGACGTTGATCTCCCCCATCATGCGGCGCTTGTGCCGGCGTGTCATGCCTCGGCCTTCGTGCTGCGCCCGCCCGTGTGGCGCTGCAGGATGGTGGAGAACTCCTCCAGGAAGGTGTCGAAGCGCGTCTCCAGCCGCTCCACCTGGTTGGCGAAGCGGTTGTAGGCTATCACCGCCGGGATGGCGGCGAACAAGCCCATGGCGGTGGCGATCAGCGCCTCGGAGATGCCCGGCGCCACCATCGAGATGGTGGCGTGCTGCACGTTACCGAGGGCGTGGAACGCGTTCATGATGCCCCACACCGTGCCGAACAGGCCGATGTAGGGGCTGGTGGAGCCGACCGTGGCCAGGAACGCCAAGTTCTCCTCCAGCCGGTCCACCTCGCGGATCTGCGCCACGCGCATGGCGCGGCGCGCCCCCTCCACCACCTGGGCTGCCGCATCGATCTGCTTGCGCAGGCGCGCGAACTCGGCGAAACCGGCCTCGAAGATGCTCTCCATGCCGCTCTCGGCGCCGGTGCCGCTGATCTCCTTGTACATGCCAGCCAAGTCGCCGCCGGACCAGAAACGCTTCTCGAACTCCTCGGCCCTGCTGCGCGCCTCCCTCAGCATGCGGTGCTTGCGGAAGATCATCGCCCAGGATGCGAGCGACGCGCCTATCAGCAGCAAGAGCACCAGCTTCACCACCAGGGTGGCGTGCAAGGCTATCGCCAGGAAGGATTCTCCTCCGTTCATCCAGCTAACTCCCTCAGGATCTCCCGTGGCAGGGGCCTGGGCTTGAAAGTATCCGAATCGATGCAGGCGACCCTGATCTCGCCCGTGCAGAGCCCGGCGCCGCCGGGCCCGTGTATCTCCTGGTGGAACAGCAAGCTGGCACGCCCCGAGCGCCCGACCCGCACGCTCACCTCGAGCTCCTCGTTGAACCGCGCCGGCTTGCGGAAGCTCAACTGCGCATCCACCACCACGAACTGCACCGAGTGATGGTGCTTCAACACGTCCTGCTCGAACCCCAGGCTGCGCAGCCATTCGGTGCGCGCCCGCTCCATGAAGCGCAGGTAGTTGGCGTGGTATACCACGCCGCCGAGGTCGGTGTCCTCATAATAGACCCGCACCTTCCAGGTGAAACCGGCGTGGGTGGATTTTATGTCGCCTAGCCGGCTGGAAACGTGACCGGTCGCACGCTTTACACGCTCCACACCTAGCCCTTGTCGTCGAACAGGTCCGTCGCCGGCTCGCGCCGCGGCGGCTTGAAGCCGAAGTGCTGGTAAGCGGTCTTGGTGGCCATGCGGCCGCGGGCGGTGCGCATCAGGAAGCCCTGCTGGATCAGGAACGGCTCCAGCACGTCCTCGATGGTGCCGCGCTCCTCGCCGATGGCGGCCGCCAGGCTGTCTACGCCTACCGGCCCGCCGTCGAACTTCTCGATCACGGCCAGCAGGAGCTTGCGGTCCAGCATGTCGAAACCGTTCTGGTCCACGTCCAGGAGGTCCATGGCCTTCTTCGCCACCTCGGCGCTGATGCGGCCGTCCGCCTTCACCTCGGCGTAGTCGCGCACCCGGCGCAACAGGCGGTTGGCGATGCGCGGCGTGCCGCGCGAGCGCGAGGCGATCTCGCTGGCGCCCTCGGCGTCGATCTTGAGCGACAGGATGCGCGCCGAGCGGGTCACGATGTGGGTGAGGTCCTCGAGGCTGTAGAACTCCAGTCGCTGCACGATGCCGAAGCGGTCCCGCAGCGGCGAGGTCAGGAGTCCCGCCCGGGTGGTGGCGCCCACCAGCGTGAACGGCGGCAGATCGAGCTTGATCGAGCGCGCCGCCGGGCCCTCGCCGATCATGATGTCGAGCTTGTAGTCCTCGAGCGCCGGGTACAGCACCTCCTCCACCACCGCCGACAAGCGGTGGATCTCATCCACGAACAGCACGTCGCGGGGCTCGAGGTTGGTGAGCAGCGCCGCGAGGTCGCCCGGGCGCTCCAGCACGGGGCCAGAGGTCTGGCGGAGGTTCACGCCAAGCTCGTGGGCGATGATGTGGGCGAGCGTGGTCTTGCCGAGGCCCGGCGGGCCGAAGATCAGCACGTGGTCCAGCGCCTCGCCGCGTTTCTTGGCGGCGCCGATGAAGATCTCCATCTGCTCCCGCACCGCCGGCTGACCGACGTAGTCGGCGAGCGTGCGCGGACGGATGGCACGGTCCAGCGCCTCGTCTTCGGTGCTGCCCTGGGCGGCGATGATGCGTTCGTTCATGCGGTCCTCATCCGGTGCGCAGCGCGCCCTGCAGCGCGCGGCGGATGAACTCTTCGCTGCTCAGGCCGTCCTCCTTGATGGCGCGCAGCATCTGCGCCGCCTCCTGCGGCTTGTAGCCGAGCGAGACCAGCGCGCTCAGGGCCTCGTCCCGGGGGTGCGCGGAGACGCCGGCGGCGGCGGCGGCCCCGCCGATGTCGTCGAGGCGGTCGCGCATCTCCACCACCAGCCGCTCGGCGGTCTTCTTGCCGATGCCCGGCAGGCGCGTCAGCGCGGCGGTGTCGTTCTCCTGCACGCAGCGCACGAAGCCGTCCGCACTGATGCCGGAGAGGATGGTGAGCGCGAGCTTGGGGCCGACGCCGTTGACACGGATCAGGCTGCGAAAGAAGCGCCGCTCCGCCTCGCTGCCGAAGCCGAACAGCACGTGCGCGTCCTCGCGCACCGTGAGGTGGGTGTAGAGCGTGACCTCAGCGCCCGCCTCCGGCAGGTCGTAGAAGGTGGACATGGGCGCCTCCACCTCGTAGCCGACGCCGTGCACGTCGACGAGCAGGTGCGGCGGCTGCTTGCGCAGCAGCGTGCCACGCAGGAAGCCGATCATCGCCGGCTCCCGGCGCGTACCAGCGCCGCCAGCTCCGCCTTGAGGCCGCGGCTATGGGCGTGGCAGATGGCGATGGCGAGCGCATCGGCGCTGTCCGCCTGCAGCTCGCCCTTGAGGCCGAGCAGGACCCGCATCATGTGCTGCACCTGCTCCTTGCCGGCGCCGCCCTTGCCCACTACCGCCAGCTTCACCGCGCGCGGCGTGTACTCGTGCAGCGGCACGCGCCGCACCAGCGTGCCGCAGATGGCGGCGGCGCGGGCCTGGCCCAGCTTCAGGGCGCTGTCCGCGTTCTTGTGCACGAAGGCGCGCTCCACCGCCACCTCGTCGGGGGAATACTGCTCGACGATCCCGGCCACGGCGAAGTAGATCTCCTCCAGCCGTTCCGGGAAGCTGCCACCGCCGGTGCGGATGTTGCCGCAGGCGACATAGCTGAGCTTCTGCCCCTCGCTCTCGATGATGCCGTAGCCGGTCGAGATGGAGCCGGGATCGATGCCGAGGATGCGCGGCACGGGCGCCGGCTCATCCGGCCAAGGTCCGCAGGACCTCGTCGGGAAAATCGGCGTTGGAATAGACAGTCTGCACGTCGTCCAGGTTCTCGAGCGCCTCCAGGAGCTCCATCACGGACTCGGCGGCCTCGCCGACCACGGTCACGGAGGTGGACGCACGCAGCGTGATCTCGGCGGACTCCGGCTTGAGCCCCGCCTTCTCCATGGAGTCCTTCACCTTGAGGAAGTCGTCCGGGTCGGTCAGCACCTCGATGCTGCCGTCGTTCACCACGTCCTCGGCGCCTGCCTCGAGCGCGGCTTCCATGACCTTGTCCTCCCCGATGCTCCCGGGGAAAGCCAGCACGCCGCACTTGTTGAACAGGTAGCTCACGGAGCCGTCCGCGCCCAGATTGCCGCCGTGCTTGGTGAAGGCGTGGCGCACCTCGGCCACGGTACGGGTTCGGTTGTCGGACATGCAGTCCACGATGATGGCGACGCCGCCGGGGCCGTAGCCCTCGTAGCGTATGTCCTCGATAGCCGTACCTTCTTCACCACCGGCACCGCGCTTGATGGCGCGCTCGATGGTATCCCGGGTCATGTTGGCGGTGAGCGCCCGGTCGATGGCGAGGCGCAGCCGCGGGTTGTTGGCGGGGTCCGGGTCGCCGCGCTTGGCCGCGGTGGTGATCTCACGGATGCAGCGCGTGAACAGCTTGCCGCGCTTGGCGTCCTGGACGCCCTTGCGGTGCTGGATGTTGGCCCATTTGCTATGCCCGGCCATCGTCGGATCCCGTGCGCCTCAGAAGGTGAGAGACATGCCCACGATGACGGAGCTGTCGAGCGTGATGTTATTGCTGCCGTTGAAGGCGGCCTGCACGTAGCGGTAGCCCACGTACACGTCGGCGGTGCGCAGGATCTGGTAGTTGCCGGTCACCCGCGCCTGCATGTAGCGGTCCACGCTCTGGAACGAGACGATGCTGGGAGCAAAGTACAGTTCGCCGCCGATGGCGAAGCGGTTGAAGGTGGGCCAGGTGTAACGGAAGTGGGCGCCGACGCCGAGCGCCTCGCCGTTGTCGATACCGCCCTTGGGGCTGAGGTAGAAAAACTTGCCGCCCACGCCGAAGATCAGCGGCGAGCCCACCGGACTGGCATTGCCGACCAGGTCCAGGCTCGCGTCCAGCACGTCCACCTTGTCGGTGTGGTGCAGGTAGCCGAGGCCGGCCTCGAGGCCGGAATCGGTCAGGTTGGTGGTGAAGTCCACGGCCACGGCATTGCTGGCCAGGTTGAAGTCGAGGTTGGCGCCCTGGGCGGCGAAGGCCGCGGTGGCGAGGACCAGGAACAGGCCGGCATGGTGAAGCCTCATGGACGGGTCTCCCTTGGGAATTCCGGTGCAAAAGGCACCTATCTATATGATACCGTTAAACGCCGAACCTGACATCCGCGCACTTGCGCCTTGCGACCATGCCTTCACGCTCCTCGCCCGGAAATCCCACGCTGCCCCCGCTGGAGCAATCCTTCGGGCCGGCCGCGACGGATGCGCGTGCGCAGGGCATCGGTGCGATCCTGCAGGCGCTGGAACTCGACCCCGTCATCGTGCACGCCGGCATGGCGGTACCGCTGGCGGAGACGGGCCTGCTCGATGCCGACAGCCTGGACACGCACATCGGTCCTGACGCGGCGCGGCTCGCGCGCGAGGTGCTGGCCCTGCCCGGCCTGGATGCGGTGGGCGGCCAGGAAGCGCCGCTCTCCTCCGTCCAGGCGGAGAACCTGCGCAAGCTGCTCTTGGCGGTGATCCGCGACGGCCGGGTGATGGTTATCCGCCTGGCGGAGCGGCTGTACGCCCTGCGGGAGGCCAAGGCCCTGCCGGCGGCGGAGCAGCGGCGCCTGGCCGCCGCCACCCGCGGCATCTACGCGCCCCTCGCCAACCGCCTCGGCATCTGGCAGCTCAAGTGGGAGCTGGAGGACCTGGCGTTCCGCTATCTGGAGCCGCAGCACTACCGGGAGATCGCCTCCTGGCTCAAGGAGCGGCGCAGCGACCGGGAGGCTTACCTCGCCGCCGCTTCGGAGGAGCTCGCCGCCCGGCTGGCCGCCGCCGGCATCGCCGCCGAGGTGGTGGGCCGGCCCAAACACATCTACAGCATCTGGCGGAAGATGCAGCGCAAGGGCCTCTCCTTCGAGGACATGTACGACCTCAACGCGCTGCGCGTGCTGGTGGACGACGTGCCCGCCTGCTACGCCGCACTGGGCGCGGTGCACGGGCTGTGGCGCCACATCGCCCGGGAGTTCGACGACTACATCGCCGCCCCCAAGGACAACTTCTACCGCTCGCTGCACACCGCGGTGCTGGGCCCAGGCGGGCGCGCCCTGGAGATCCAGATCCGCACCCTCGACATGCACCGCCACGCCGAGTTCGGCGTGGCCTCCCACTGGCGCTACAAGGAGGGCGTGCGCTACGACCCGGCCCTGGAGACCCGAATCGGCTGGATGCGCCAGCTCCTGGCGCCGGGGGCGGACGAGGACTTCATCGAGCGCTTCCGTAGCGAACTCGTGGAGGAGCGGGTCTACGTGCTCACGCCGAGGGGCGACGTGTTCGACCTGCCAAGGGGCGCCACCGCCCTCGACTTCGCCTACTACGTGCACACCGACGTGGGCCATCGCTGCCGCGGCGCGCGCATCAACGGCCGCATGGCGCCCATCAGCCAGGTGCTGGCGGACGGCGACCAGGTGGACATCCAGACCGCCCGAAACGGCGAGCCGAGCCGCGACTGGCTCAACCCCCAGGCGGGTTACCTCAACACACCGCGCGCCCGCGACAAGTTGCGCGCGTTCTTCCGCCAGCAGGACCGCGGCCTCAACGTCAGCTACGGACGCGACAGCCTGGAGCGGGAGCTGGACCGGCTCGCACTGCGGGACTTCCGCCACGACCGGTTGCTGAAGCATTTCCCCTTCGAGAGCCTGGAAGACCTGTTCGCGGCGCTCGGCGCGGGAGACCTCTCCCCTGCCCAGATCGCCGGCGCGATCCAGCGCGAGCTCGCGCAGGAGCGCCCGCCGGCACCGCCGCGCCCGGCGCGCGTACCGCGCGCGCGCAAGACGCATGGACCCGCGGTGGTGCTACCGGGCGTCGAAGGCGCGGTGCTGGTGTCGCTGGCGCGCTGCTGCTACCCGGTGCCGGGCGAGGCGATCCGCGGCTACATCACCCAGGGCCACGGCATCACCGTGCACCGCATGAACTGCGCAAGCCTGGCGCGCCTCACGGTGCGCGCGCCGCAGCGACTCACGGACCTGCGCTGGGGAGCGGACACCGCCCAGGGCCATCCGGCGGAGGTGGAGCTGGAGGCACGCGACCGGCGCGGCCTGCTCAACGACGTGATGGCGCTGCTTGCGGATGAGCAGCTCAGGCTCATCACGCTGGACACCCAACCCGATGCGGACGCAGGAATGTTACGCCTGCGACTCACCGTGAGCGTACCCGGGCTGCCGCAGCTCTCGCGGCTCCTGCAACGCCTGACGCAGATACCCGGCGTGCAGCATGCCGCACGGGTAGCGCAAGGGCGCTAAATTTCAAGATATCTTTAAGGTCGTGGCTGTAATACAGTCCGGCCATGCGTTCCACCCGCAAGAGACGCCGCCCGGGCCGGGCCCCGCAGAAGCCGGCTCCGTCCAAGCTGGCCCGCCTGGGCCGCGTGGCGCTGTACACACTGTTCGGCTTGCTGCCGCTCACGGTGGCCTGGTTCATCGCACGCCAGTACCAGCACATCCGCGCCGCGCAGGTGCCTTCCATCGAGAACGTGCAGCTCATCCCCATCAAGCCGCCCTCCGCCGAGGCGCTCAAGAACATCTTCTCCAGCGAGGACTACGACTGGCCGCCGCAGGACACGGTGCCACCCTTCGCGGTGCAGGCACTGCCCTACGGACTGGACACGCTGGACAAGGCCGAGAAGAAGACGGTGTTCTACCGCGCGCTGCTGCCCATCGTGCTCGCCGAGAACTCCCGCATCTGGAACGAGCGGGTGTTCCTGCTGCAGCAGTTCGGCCTGGGCGCGGTGGACGTGCAGAGCGATGCCGGGCGCGAGGTGGCGCGCATCGCGGACCGCTACCGGGTGGACGGAGACCTCAACGAGCCCGCCACCCGCGACACGCTGCTGAGGCGCGTGGACGTGGTGCCGGTGACGCTGGTGCTGGCCCAGGCGGCGCAGGAGAGCGGCTGGGGAACCTCGCGCTTCGCGCTGGAGTCCAACAACCTGTTCGGCATCTGGACCTGGGACGAGGACGCGGGCTCGGTGCCCCTGAACCGCCGCACCGACGCCACCCACATGGTGCGGGTGTACCCGGACATCGAGACCTCGGTGCGGGCCTACCTGCACAACATCAACATCGGCTTCGCCTACACCGACTTCCGGGACCTGCGTGCCGACATGCGCTCTGCCGGCAAGCCGCTGGATCCCTTCGCCCTGGCCGGCACCCTGGACCGCTATTCCGCCGCGGGCGACATCTACGTGAATGACATCCGCCAGATGCTGCACAGCAACGAGCTGGACAAGCTCAGTGCGCTGACCCTCGATCCTATGAATTGATCTCGTTTCGGCTTAAGGGGCGAGCAGCCACATATGGCTGTACCAGAAGTAGCGGCCCTTGGAATAAGCAGTGCAGTTGTAGCGGTCGCGGCCCGGGTCCAGGGGCTTGTCTGCCTGGATCGTGAAACGGGTCTTCTCGGCGTCGAGCCAGCTCAAGACCATCTCCGGACCGTTCTGGTAGCAGTGCACGGAAGCTGCCGGCACCGCGCCGGGCTCAAGCTGCATCTCCAGCTTGGGCGGATTGTTGCCATGGATCTCGGGATCCCAGGGCATCGCTGACTTGATTGGCAGCGGCAGTGCCGCCGCCTTGATGGCGAACTCGCTCACCGCTCCATAGTGTTCACTGATGGGGAAACGCGGCAGCGCACGCGGATCCAGCGGCGCGGCCAGCACGCCCGCCTGCTGGCCGAAGGCTACGTAGCCCATGCCGTTCACCAGCTTCACCAAGTCCTCGTTGAACTCGCCGTAGGGATAGGCGAAGAGCTTCGGATCCCGGTTCACATCCTTGCCCACTTCCGCCTCGAGGCGTCCCTCGGCCTTGCCGATGTCGGCCCGCACCCGGTCAGCCCAGGCCAGGTCCGATTCGCCCTTACGCCGGAACGGCAGGTGGCCGTGGTCGGCGGCATGGTTCGCCAGGGTGCCACCGTTGGCGGCGAGCTCCTTGAGCTCATCCCAGCTCATGAAGTCGGGCTCGCCGGCGTCCACGCTGTCGGTGCTCACGAACACCGTGAAGGGCCAGCCGCGGGCCTTGAGCAGGGGATACGCGTTGTCGTGGAAGGACTTGAAGGCGTCGTCCACGGTGATGGCCACCACGTGGTCCGGCAGCGCGTGGCCGGCCTGCAGCTCCGTGACGATGCGTGGCAGGGACCACACCTCGTAGTGGTTCTCGGCGAGCCAGTCGAGCTGCGCCTGGAACTGCTCGACCTTGGTGTCGGTGCTGGGGTAGCGGTCGTCGCCGAACCGGTGGTAGATGAACACCACGGCATGGGAAGGCACACCCGCGGCCGCCTCACCCGGCGAGGGCAGGCAGGCGAGCAGGCACAGCAGCGATGCGATCAGTCTCCCCATGCCGCTACCCTACTCCGCCCCCTATATAAAAAGAAGGCGCCTTGAGGCGCCTTCTCATATCGTCAAATCAATATGTCTATTTGTTGATGGCGTGGATCGCGCGCTTGTCCACCGAGAGCGAGGCTTCATGCATGGATTCCGACAGGGTCGGGTGCGCATGGATGGTGCGCTGGAGGTCCTCGGCGCTGGCACGGAATTCCATGGCCACCACCGCTTCCGAGAGCATCTCCGAGGCCATGGGCCCCACGATGTGCACGCCCAGGATCTCGTCGGTGTCGGCATGGGCCAGCATCTTCACCATGCCGGCGGCAGCTTCCATGGCCTTGGCGCGGCCGTTGGCGGCGAAGGGGAAGGTCCCCACCTTGTAACGGGTACCCTTCTTCTTCAGCTCCTCCTCGGTCTTGCCGACCCAGGCGATCTCGGGCCAGGTGTAGATGATCGAGGGGATCACGTCGTAGTTCATCTCCGAGACCTTGCCGGCGATGAGGTCTGCGACCATCACGCCCTCCTCGGAGCCCTTGTGGGCCAGCATCGGGCCGCGCACGCAGTCGCCGATGGCCCATACGTTGGGCACGCCGGTGCGGCACTCGTGATCCACCTTGATGAAGCCGCGCTCATCCAACTGCACGCCGGTGCCGTCCTCGAGCAGGTTCCTCGTCGCCGGGCGGCGGCCCACTGCCACGATGAGCTTGTCCACTTCCAGCTTCTGCTTGCCGTCCTTGTCGTCATAGCTGACGCTGATGCCGGACTTGCCCTTCTCCGCGCCGGTGACCTTGGCGCCCAGGCGGATGTCGAGGCCCTGCTTGCGGAACTGGCGCTCCGCGTCCTTGGCGATCTGCTGGTCGGCCATGAAAAGGAAGCTGTCCATCGCCTCGAGGATGGTGACCTGCGCGCCGAGGCGCTGCCACACGCTGCCGAGCTCCAGGCCGATGACGCCGCCGCCGATGACGCCCAGGCGCTTGGGCACCTCGGTGAAGTCCAGCGCGCCCCAGGAGTCCACGATGTCCTTGCGGTCGAAGGCCGCGACCTTGAGCTCCACGGGCTCGGAACCCGCCGCCAACACCACGGTCTTGGCCTCGATGACCTCCTTCTTCTTGGGGTCGTCGAAGTCAGTCACCTCCACCTTGTTGCCCTTGAGCAGGCGGCCGGTGCCGCGGATGCCGGTGACGTTGTTGGACTTGAAGAGCTGGGCGATGCCGCCCGTGAGGCTCGAGGTGATCTTGCCCTTGCGCGCCTGCATGGCGGCGATGTCCATGCTGACGGTGCCCACCTTCACGCCGTGGGACGCGAACTCATGGGTGGCCTTGTGGTACATCTCCGAGGATTCGAGCAGCGCCTTGGAGGGGATGCAGCCCGCGTTCAGGCAGGTGCCGCCGAAGGCGTGCTTGCCGTCCGGATTCTTCCAGTTGTCCACGCAGGCGGTCTTGAGGCCGTTCTGGGCGGCGCGGATCGCGGACACATAGCCCGCGGGACCGCCGCCGATCACGACCACATCGAAACTCTGGCTCATGGCGTTTTCCTTTGTCTTCCAGAAACGACGGCCCCCGCAGGGGCCGTCGCCGTCACTTTGATATGGGCATCAGATCCCGAGCACGAGGCGCGCCGGGTCTTCCAGGGATTCCTTGATGGACACGAGGGTGAGCACCGCTTCCTTACCGTCGATGATGCGGTGGTCGTAGGTGAGCGCGATGTACATCATGGGGCGCGCCACCACCTGGCCATCCACCACCACGGCGCGGTCCTTGGTGGCATGCATGCCGAGGATCGCGCTCTGGGGCGGATTGATGATGGGCGTGGACATCAGCGAGCCAAACACGCCGCCGTTGGTGATGGTGAAGGTACCGCCGGTGAGCTCCTCGATGCCGATCTTGCCGTCGCGGGCGCGCGCGGCCATGTCGCCCAAGGTCTTCTCCACGTCCGCGAAGCTCATCTGGTCCGCGTCGCGCAGCACCGGGGTCACCAGGCCCTTGGGCGTGGAGACCGCGACGCTGATGTCCCAGTAGTCGTGGTACACGATGTCGTTGCCTTCCACCGAGGCGTTCACCACCGGGTACTTCTTGAGGGCCTCGACGGCGGCCTTGACGAAGAAGGACATGAAACCAAGCTTCACGCCGTGCTCCTTCTCGAACTTGTCCTTGTACTTGGCGCGCAGCGCCATCACCGCCGAGAGGTCCACCTCGTTGAACGAGGTGAGCATCACAGTGTTGGTCTGGGACTGGGTCAGGCGCTCGGCGATGCGGGCGCGCATGCGCGTCATGGGCACGCGGCGGTCCTCGCGGGCGCCGCTACGCGCCGGAGCGCGCGCCGCGGGAGCGGCGGCAGGTGCCGGCGCGGAGGACTGCGCGCCGCCGCGGTTTGCCATGTAATCCAGCACGTCGCCCTTGGTGAGGCGGCCGTCGCGGGCCGTGCCCCTGATCTGGGACGGGTCCAGCTTGTTCTCTTCGACGAGGCGTCGCACCGAGGGGCTGAGAGGCATGTCGGCGCCACCGGCAGGTGCGCTGGCCTGAGCCGGAGCGGCAGCAGCTGCGGGCGCCGGGGCCGGAGCGGGTGCAGGGGCAGCCTTGGCGGCAGGCGCCGCTGCGGCACCGGCCCCCTCTTCCAGGATCGCGAGCACCTGGCCCGCGCCGACGGTGGTGCCGTCCTCGACGCGGATCTCCTTGAGCACACCCGACACCGGCGCCGGGACTTCCAGCACCACCTTGTCGGTCTCGATGTCCACCAGGTTCTCGTCGCGGTTCACCGCATCGCCGGGCTTCTTGTGCCAGCTGACGAGGGTCGCGTCCTGCACGGACTCGGGCAGCTGGGGGACCTTTATTTCGATGCTCATGCCTTCTCCGTTAAGACTTTATTAGGCTTGGTCTTGTCTTTGGCCGCGGCGCCCTGCTTCGCCTCGTTGGCGGTGCCGAGCGCGTCCTGGATCAGCGCTTTCTGCTGCTGCACGTGCAGCTGCATGTAGCCTGCGGCGGTGGATGCGGCGTGCGGGCGCCCGGCATAGCGCAGCTCGTGCTTCTGCTTGAGCGGCTCCTGCAGGCGGTGGCGGATCTGGTACCAGGCGCCCTGGTTGCCGGGCTCCTCCTGGCACCACACGATGTCGCGGGCGTTCGGGTAGCCTGCCAGCACCTCGGCGTACTCCGCCTGCGGGAAGGGATAGAGCTGCTCGATGCGCACGATGGCGGTGTCGTCGAGGCCCGCGGCGTGACGCGCCTCGACGAGGTCGTAGTAGACCTTGCCGGAGCAGAACACCACGCGCTGCACCTTGGCGGCCTTGATGTCCTCGACCTCGGGGATGAGCGGCTGGAAGCCGCCGCCCGAGAGGTCGGCGAGCGCCGAGACCGAGAGCTTGTGGCGCAGCAGGCTCTTGGGCGTCATCACCACCAGCGGCTTGCGGAAGGGCCGGAGCGCCTGGCGGCGGATCATGTGGAACATCTGGGCGGGATTCGAGGGCACGCACACCTGCATGTTGTGCTCGGCGCAGAGCTGCAGGTAGCGCTCCAGGCGCGCCGAGGAATGCTCGGGGCCCTGGCCCTCGTAGCCGTGGGGCAGGAACAGGGTGAGCCCGCACAGCCGGCCCCACTTGGCCTCGCCCGCGGCCATGAACTGGTCGATCACCACCTGCGCGCCGTTGGCGAAGTCGCCGAATTGCGCCTCCCAGATCACGAGCGCGTCCGGGTCGGCGGTGCTGTAGCCGTACTCGAAGCCCATCACCGCCTCTTCCGAGAGCAGCGAATCCACCACCGTGAAGTGCTTCTGCGCGGGCGCGATGTGCTGCAGCGGCGTATAGGTGCTGTAGTCCTTCTGGTTGTGCAGCACCGCGTGGCGGTGGAAGAAGGTGCCGCGGCCGCTGTCCTGGCCGGTGAGGCGCACGGCACAGCCCTCGCTGACGAGGCTGGCGTAGGCCAGGGTCTCGGCGAAGCCCCAATCCATCGGCAGCTCGCCCGCCGCCATCTTGCGGCGGTCGTCATAGATCTTGGCGACGCGCGGATGCAGCTCCACGCCGGCGGGGACCGTGTTCATGGCCTCCATCAGCGGCTGCATGCGCTTCTTGTCGATCTTCGTCTCGAATGGCTCGCTGATGCTGCGATTCTGGAAGCGCGACCAGTCGACGCTGAACTCGTTCGCGACGTAGGGCGTGATGCCCGGCGCCACCAGCTTGCCGGCGTCCAGGTCCTTGCGGTACTGCTCGGTGAGCGCGGCGGCCGCGGCAGCGTCGAGCACGCCCGAGCCCGCCAGCGACCCGGCGTAGAGCGCGCGCGGCGTGGCGTGGCTCTTGATGTGCTGATACATGACCGGCTGGGTGGCCGAGGGCTCGTCGGCCTCGTTGTGGCCGTGGCGGCGGTAGCAGACCAGGTCGATGAACACGTCCTTGTGGAAGGTCTGGCGGTAGTCGAGCGCGAGGCGCGAGACGAAGATCACCGCTTCCGGGTCGTCGCCGTTGACGTGGAACACCGGCGCCTCGAGCATCTTGGCGAGGTCGGTGCAGTACTGCGTCGAGCGCGAGTCGCGCGGATCGCTGATGGTGAAGCCGACCTGGTTGTTGAGCACCACGTGGTAGGTGCCGCCGGTGCTGAAGCCGCGGGTCTGGGAGAACTGCAGCGTCTCCATGCCCACGCCCTGCCCCGCGAAGGCGGCGTCGCCGTGCACGAGCACAGGCAGGATCTTCTCGCCCTTCACGTCGTCACGGCGGTCCTGGCGGGCGCGCACCGAGCCCTCCACCACCGGGTTCACGATCTCGAGGTGCGAGGGGTTGAAGGCCAGCGCCAGGTGCACGTTGCCGCCGGGTGTCTTGATATCGGAGGAGAAGCCCATGTGGTACTTCACGTCCCCGGAACCGTCGCCTTCCTTGTGCTCGTGCACACCCTCGAACTCGAGGAATAGCTCCTTGGGGGACTTGCCCAGGAGGTTGATGAGCACATTGAGGCGGCCGCGGTGGGCCATGCCCACCACGATCTCCTGGATGCCGGCGGCACCGCCCTTCTGCACCACGTCGTGCAGCAGGGGCATGAGCGAGTCGCCGCCCTCCAGTGAGAAGCGCTTCTGCCCCACGTACTTGGTGTGCAGATACTTCTCGAGGCCTTCGGCGGCGGTCAGGTTGCGCAGCACCGTGAGGCGCTCGTCGGCGCTCAGCGCCGCGCGCGCGCGGCTGCCCTCGATGCGGCTCTTGAGCCAGAGCCGCTCTTCGGCATTGGTCACGTGCATGAACTCGAAGCCGATGGTGCCGCAGTAGACCTGCTGCATCATCTGCCAGATGTCCTTTAGGGGCTGGCGGTCCGGGCCGGTGAGGGAGACGGTGCTGAACACCGTCGCCATGTCGGCCTGGCTGAGGCCATGGAACTCGAGCTCGAGGTCCGGCGCGCTGGCGGGCTCCGTGAGGCCGAGCGGGTCCAGCTTCGCGTGCAGGTGTCCCCGGCCCCGGTAGGCCTCTATCAACCGGATCACCGCCGCCTGCTTCTCCGCCGCCAGCGGATCCAGCCCGCCGCCTGCGGCAGCGGCACGCGGCGCATGGGCGCGGGACAGGAGCTCGGCCTCGATGGGACCGCGGGCGGTCTCGCGCGCGCCGGACTGCAGGCCGCGGAAATAGTCGGCCCAAGCCTGCGGCACAGACGCCGGGTCCTGCAGGTATTGCTCGTAGAGGGCTTCGACGTAGGGGGCGTTGCCGCCGGAGAGAGGCGTGGTGTTCAGGCGCGCTTGCAGTGATTCGCTCATTTTCGCCATTCAGTTCAGCGGACGGCCAGCGGATGACGCGCCCGCGACGACTATGAAAATGGCAACGTATTCAAGAGACTTACGGCAATCTCCCTAAGAGACACCCGCTCAGGCCGCAGTTGGATAGTGTAGCCCAAGGGACCTTGCCGAGGAAAGGCGCAGCGCGCCCCGCGCGGAAAACCCCGGGGATTTCAGCCAAACCAGAGGAAGGGGCGGTCCCAGAACCACAGGGTGGTGAGCCACTTCTCGCCGCGGATCACCGGCAGGCCGGCGTGCAGCGTGTCGGGGTTCGGCTTCCCGCCGGCATCGCAGTTCAGGAACTTCACCGCCTTGCCCCGTTCCGGGTCCACCTTCACCGCGAGGCGTGGGAAGTCGGTGCCGCCGCCCTCTTCCACGTCATTGAGGTAGACGAACACGGTGGCGAGGCGTTGCGCCTCGTGCTGGTCGTCGCTGTAGTAGTCGTAGTGCGGCCGGTACTCCTGGCCGGGGCCGTAGCGCAGCACACCCAGGGGCTCCGCATGCTCCGCCGGCAGCCCGGCGATGCGGGCGATGCGCCGCAGCGCCAGGTAGACCGGCGCGTCGTACATGGAGGGCTGGAAGTGCATGGAGTGGCTGGTGCGCAATTCCGACTGCACCGCCGCACCGGTGTGGGGATCCACCACGCCGGAGGGGGCGAGCCTGGGCGCCGCCACGTTGATGAGGTGATCTTCCAGGTATTCATCCAGGGCCGCCCGGTGCTCCGACATGAACGCCACCTCCCGCGCCGGCCTGGGTTCCGGCAGTTCCGGCAAGGGACAGGGCTCGAGCTCGCCAGTGCCCTGGGATGCGGAAGCCGGCGCCGCACCCGGGGGGCGCATCCCCGCGAGGCGCGCACGGGCGAGGTAGATACCCGCCTGGGCGGCGGCGGCGAACCAATAGCATGCAGCGGCGGGATCCGCTGCCACGCCATGGCCGCGGTGCAGCCGCAGCCCGTAGCTGTACTGTGCCAGGGGATCGCCCGCCTCGGCGGCAAGGCGGAAACAATGGGTGGCGAGTTCGGGCCAGCGGCCGGCGTCGCCGGCGGCGTGGTAGAAATGCCCCAGGGAGCGCAGCGCCGGCTTGTGGCCCGCGCGCGCGGCGGCGACGAGGTGCCGCTGCGCAGCGGGCTCGTCGCGGGCAGTGCCGAGGCCGTGGAACAGGAGGTTCGCCAGGTTGTAGTGGGCTTCCTTGAGTCCATCCTGGGCGGCGGCGGCGAACAGCGCCCCGGCGCGGCGCATGTCCAGCGTCACGCCCATACCGTTCAGGCACATCACGCCCAGGAGGTTCTGGGCCTCGCCGTCGCCGGCCTCCGCGGCACGCGCCAGCGGCGGCTCCGCCTCCGCGTAGCGGCGCTGCGTGAACGCGGCGGCGCCCTGCTGGAACAGCTGGCGCGCATCGGCCTTGGCGCTTGGCTCGCTCATGCTCCCCTGCGGCCCCTTGCCCTAATAGGCGTGACACTCCTTGATATAGTATGCCAACCCCGCCGCCCAGAGCAGCCGGCATGGCCCTCGACGTCACCGCGGACGATATCGCCCGCAACCCCGCCTGGCACCTGTATGACATCGACATGCAGCGCGGCGAACTGCATTTCGTGGAGGCGACGCCCGAGACATTCCGCGTCTCGGCGTTCCTGGACAACCGCATCGCCTACACCGGCGACCGCCTGCACGGCTTCCCGCTGGAGGCGGTGGCCCGCGCCGTCGCGGCCCAGCCGGCGCCGAAGCATGATCCGGCCTTCCTGTTCCACTCCTCCTTCTGCTGCTCATCGCTGCTGGCGCGCTCGCTGCAGCTGGAGGGGCGCGTGCTGGTGCTGCGCGAGCCCTGGGTGCTGCGCCGCATCGCAGACCTGAAGCGCGGCGTGCAGGCCCACGGCCAGGCCTGGCACCCGCAGGGACCGCAGCTGCTCGACCTCGCGCTCAGGCTGCTGGCCAAGACCTGGCAGCCTTCCGAATCGGTGCTCATCAAACCGACCCACGTGGCCCACAACCTGGCCGCGGAGACCCTGGAGCTGCGCCCGCGCGCGAAGGGCCTGCTGCTGCACTCGGACCTGGAGACGTTCCTGGTGTCCAACCTCAAGAAGACCGAGGACACCAAGCAGAAGACGCCGGCCCTGCTCCAGCTCTTCGACCATGACGTGGGTTACGCGCAGCGCTTCCCCCGGCTTGCCCTGGACCGCCTGGACTACATGCAGTCCCTGGTGGCGATCTGGCATGCGCAGATGCTGAAGTTCCAGGAGTTGCTGGCCTCGGCCGCGGGCGAGAGGCTGAGGAGCCTCGACAGCGCCCGGCTGCTGGCGGAGCCGGCCGCCACGGTGCAGGCTGCCGCCGGCTTCCTGGAGCTGCCGCTCACGGCCGCCGACACGGAAGCGGCGGTGGCAGGACCGGTCTGGAACACCCACGCCAAGGACCCTTTCTCCGCCTACGACAGCGGCCGGCGCGAGGCCGAGAACCGCGACGTGGGCGCGCGCCACGGGGAGGAGATCCGCGTTGCGCTGCGCTGGGCCGAGGCGCTGTTCCGGCAGGCGCCGCCGGAGCTGGGGCGGCCGCTCGCGCCCTAAACCCGCGGGGATGTGCAAAAATACGCATCCTTAATAGAAGCTCCCCACGCGTGCACCCGTGAACCAGCCCCGCACCGGCCAAGCCAATGCAGCCTGGCAAGTCCAGACCCTCGCCGACAGCGCCAAGCAGCTCGCCGAACGCGGCGAACTGCGCCAGGCCGAGCAGATCTACCGGCAGATCCTCGAGGTGGCGCCCTACCATGTGCGCTCCCTCAACTTCCTGGCGGTGCAGGCGCTGGAGCGCGGCGAGCTGGACCAGAGCCAGTCGTTCCTGGAGCAGGCGTTGCGCGCCGCGCCGGACCGGCCGATCCTGCACCAGAACCTGGGGCTGGTGCACCGGCGCCGCGGCGAGTCCGACAAGGCGCTGGCAGCGCTCGAGCGCGCCATCGCGCTCAAGCCCGCGCACCGCACTGCCTGGCTGCACAAGGGCGCCGTGCTGGAGGACCTGGGCCGCCACGATGAGGCGGTGCGGGCTTACTGGCAGGCGTGGCTGCATTTCCCGGATGCGGACGCGGTGGCGAACGACAGCTTCGCCGCGCCGGCCCTGCGGGACCTGGTGATGCAGGCGGCCGAAGGCATCCGAGCCACCCAGCTCAAGCTCATCGCCGACGCATTGGCGCCGGTGCACGAGAAGCACGGCCCCGAGGCGCTGAAGCGCGTGGACGAGGCCGCCGAGATCTACGTGGGCCGCCGCCCGCCGCGCTACCAGCACGGTCTGCAGCATCCTTCCTTCATCTACCTGCCCGGCCTCGCGCCCCGTCCGTTCTTCGAGCGCGCCGAGTTCCCGTGGGCGCCCGCCCTCGAGGCGGCCACCGCCACGATCCGCGAGGAACTGCGCGCAGTGCTGGCCTCCGGCGAGGGCATCGCGCCCTATGTGCAGGTGCAGGCCGGCACCGCCCCGCAGCAGTGGGCGGAACTGGACGGCTCGAAGCAGTGGAGCTCATTCCACCTCTGCAAAGCCGGCGAGCGCATCGAGACGAACCTCGCGCGCTGCCCCAAGACCGCCGCCGCGCTCGCGGCGCTGCCGTTGCCGGAGATCCCCGGGCATGCGCCGGAGGCGCTGTTCTCGGTCCTGCAGCCGGGCACCCACATCCCGCCGCACTTCGGCCTCGCCAACTACAAGATCGTGGTGCACCTACCGCTCATCGTGCCCGCCGACTGCGCGATCCGCGTCGGCAACGAGACCCGCGGCTGGAAGGAAGGCGAGTGCCTGCTGCTGGACGACAGCTTCCAGCACGAGGCCTGGAACCGCAGCCAGGAACTGCGCGCGGTGCTGATCACCGAGGTCTGGCACCCGGATCTCACCGCGGCGGAGCGCGAGGGCATCGCCGCGCTGGTGGCGGGTATCTCGGCCTTCAACCGCAGCTACGGCGGCGCGGCCTGACGGCCGGCGCGCGGTCCGCATGATCGCGACCTCGCAGCTGCTGTTCATCCACCTGCACAAGACCGGCGGACAGTTCGTCAACCGCCTGCTGCTCGCGCACCTGCCGGGCGCGCGCATGGTCGGCTACCACCTGCCCCGCAGCGAGGCACCGGCGGAGCTGAAGGCCTTGCCCGCCTTCGCCTTCATGCGCAACCCCTGGGACTGGTACGTGTCCTGGTACGCGTTCAACGCCGCGAACCCGCAGCGCAACCCGATCTTCCGTGCGGTCTCCGAACAGGGCGGAGCCGGCTTCCACGACACCATCCACAACCTGCTGCACCTCGGCCATCCGCTGCACGCGGCGATGCGCGAGGAGATCGCCCAGGCCTTGCCCGAGAGCCGCGAGGGCAACCAGGGCAGCGGCATCACCCGCGCGGCGATGCGCGGTCTCACCGACCCCGATGCCGGCTACCTCACCTGGCTCACGCGCTACATGTGTTTCGTGGGCGGCTCGCCCGCGGGGCTGCGCATGGGGCGCATGGAGCAGCTGCGCGAGGAACTGCCCGGCCTATTGGAGGGTTGCGGCACGGCGGTGACGCCGGAACTCAAGCGCGCCATCGCCGAGGCGCCGGCGGTGAACGCCTCGCCGCGGCGCGACTACCGCAGCTACTACGACGAGGAGTTGAAGGCGCTGGTGGCGGAGCGGGACTGGGCCATCATCGAGAGCCACGGCTACCAGTTCTGATAGATGATGCAAAACGCCCATCTGGGCTTTGCATCTAGTCCATCATCTGCGCATCGGCGGGATGCGCCCCCGAGAGGCGCGCGAACAGCGCCGGCTCCTCCAGGCCCTCCGCCTCCCCCGCCGCATCCACCCGTGCCACCGCTTCCGGCGCGGGAAACACGTCGAAGATGAGGTGCACCCGCGCCTCGCTGTGATGGTCGTTCACTACCGCGTGGGGCGCGAGGTTGTTCAGCGTCCACGCTTCCCCCGCCGCCATGCGGAAGAAGCGCCCGTTGCAGTAGAGCCGCACCTGGGGGTTGGTGAACACCGGCAGGTGTACGCGGAAGGAGCGAACGAAGTAATCGTTGGCGGCATCCATGTGCGGATAGACGATGCCGCCGGGCCTGAGCGCCGCCAGCAGGCACTTGCCCGGGGTCCCGGGCAAGAGGCCGTAGAGCAGCTCGCGGATATAGGGGCAGGCGGCCAGGGCCGGCTGCTCCGGGTCGCCCTGGATTCCCAGCGCCGGCGCGTGGCCCTTGAGGAACAGCGACTGGGTCTCGCGGTGCACCGGCGCGCGCACGTTGCCCCACAGTTCCTCCGGCAGGGCCGCCACCTCGCGCTGCAGCCGCGCCGAATCCAGCGGGAGCGGCAGCTTGCGGCAGGCCGTCACGTGCTCACGCTTGTCGAACGGGGAGTCCATGCGGGCAGTGTACCGTGGCCTACCCCGCCCCGGTACAATGGGCGACGCATGCGCCTCCCCGCCCCTTTCATCAAGCTCCCGCTGCGCTTCGACGTGGCGCGCCTCAAGGCCGAGGTCGCCAGCATCCCGGAGAGCGAGTGGCGGGCCCATCCCCAGGGTTTCGCCGGCAACTCGGCCCTGATCCTGGTGTCGCACCGCGGCGGCGAGAACGACGACACCAGCGGCGCCATGGCGCCGGCACCGCGTCTCGCCCGGTGCGAGTACCTGCGCCAGGTGATGGCGAGCTTCCAGGCCGTGGTGGGCCGCTCGCGCCTGATGCGCCTGGAGCCCGGCGCCGAGGTCACGCCCCACACCGACATCGACTTCTACTGGCGCGATCGCATCCGCATCCACGTGCCGATCGTCACGGACCCCAGCGTGCGCTTCAACTGCGACGGGGTCGAGATCCACATGGGCGAGGGCGAGGCCTGGATCTTCGACAACTGGCGGCCCCACAACGTCATCAACGGCAGCGGCATCCGCCGCGTGCACCTCGTCATGGACACGGTGGGCAGCGCCGCCTTCTGGCAGCTCGCCTCCGGCGGCATGGTGGCCTCCGCCGCGACCCAGCTGCCGGCGCGGCTGGTGGAGTACCGGGAAGGCGTGGACGCCTCGCTGTTGTTCGAGTCCCACGATCCGGAGCCGCTGGCGCATCCCGCGGCCGTGAAGGGCACCGTGCACGAGCTGGTGGGAGACCTGCGTGGCGCCCAACCCCGTACCGCGCAGCATGCCGGGCTCGAGAACGCATTGCTGGACTTCGCCAACGAATGGCAGGCGTTGTGGGCACGCTTCGGTGGCGGCGCGGGTCACCAAGCCCACTACGCGGTGCTCATCGAGGACACTTTGAAGCGCGTGGGCCAGCTCGGCACGGGACTGCGGCTGCCGAGCAACAGCACCCAGGTGAACATGGTGCTGCAGAAGTATCTCTCCGGCATGTTCGACCACTTCCCGGCCTGGCTCGCCGCCGCGCCGGTGCCCGCCTTCCCGCGGCCGGTGATCGTCGTGGCCGCGCCGCGCAGCGGCAGCACGCTCCTGTTCGAGACCCTAAAGCGCATCCCGGGCCTCTCCAACCTGGGCGACGAGAGCCACGCGGAGATCGAGGCCATCCCCGGCCTCTCCCCGCGCGACCGCGGTTTCGCCTCCAACGTGCTCGCCGCCGCGGATCTCACGCCGGAGCGGCGCGACGCGATCCTGCGCAACTTCGTGCTGCAGCTCAGGGACCACCAGGGCCGGCGCTGGCTGACCCAGGACGGTGCCGCGCCGGGCGTGCGCCTGCTGGAGAAGACGCCGAAGAACGCCCTACGCATCCCGTTCCTGGACGCGCTGTTCCCCGATGCGCTGTACCTCTTCATCCACCGCGACGCGGGTGAGAACCTGGGCAGCATGCTGGACGCCTGGCAGTCGGGCCGCTTCGTGACCTACCCGGACCTACCGGACTGGCAAGGGCAGCCCTGGTCGCTGCTGCTACCGCCCGGCTGGCGGGAACTGCGCGGCAAGCCGTCCCCGGAGGTGGTGGGCGCCCAGTGGCGTGCAGCCAATCAAGCCATCCTCGACGATCTCTCGAAGCTCCCGCGGGAACGCTGGCGTGTGCTCGACTATGCGGAGCTGGTGCGGGACCCCTCGGGCGTGGTGCGGCGTGCCGCCGCCTTCGCGGGCTTGCCCGAGCCGGTGGAACTGCAGCGCTCCCTGGCCGCGGGTCTGCCGCCCTCCCGCTACACCCTGAGCGCGCCCGCGCCGGACAAGTGGCGCCGCCACGAGACGGCGCTCACGCCGGTGCTGGCCGCCCTCGCACCCCTGCGCGAGCGGCTGGCGGCACTGGACAACCGCCTGTGAGTGAGGCGCCCATACCGCAACTGTTCGAGACGGCCGTGGACGTATACGAGAAGGGCGACACGGAGCGTGCGCTCTCGCTCGCGGAAGACGTATTGCGGCGCCAGCCCCAGCATCCCGGCGCGCTGTACATGACCGGCAGCCTGCTGCTCGGCCGCGGCGCCGTGGCGGAAGCCCTCCCCCGGCTGGAGCAGGCCGCGCGCCTTCAGCCTAATGACGGCGAGCTGCTGGAGACCTTGGGCCATGCCTATCTCAACGCGCAACGCTGGGCGCAGGCGGTGGGTGCCTACCGCGCTGCCTGGCAGGCGGGACGCCGGCATCCCGACCTGCTCAACAACCTCGGGCTCGCGCTCAAGGAGACGGGCGACGTGGACGGCGCCATCGGCGCTTACCAGGAGGCGATACGCCTCGCGTCGGACGACGCCGCGGTGCACAACAACCTCGCCATCGCGCTCAACCGCAAACACGACTACATGGGCGCGATCGCAGCCTACCGGCGCTCCACTGAGCTCGACCCCGGCAACGCCGGTGTCTGGTCCAACCTCGCCACTCTCTACGAGCAGACCAACCTCATCGAGGAAGCCGAGCAGGCGCTGGCCCGCGGACTCGCCGCAGATCCGCGCCAGGAGAACCTGCACCTCATCGCTGCCCGCTGCGCCCGGCGCCGCGGCGCGTTCCCGGAGGCAGTGGAGCGCCTGGAACGGGAACTCGCGCGCCCCGACCTCAGCCCCGGTATCCGGCGCGCCATGGAGTTCGAGCTCGGACGCGACTACGACCACCTCGAAGACGCGGCGCATGCCTTCCCGCACTTCGCCGCCGGCAACGCTCTCACCGACCGGGTCTGGCCCGGCATGCGTGCGGGCGCCGACGCTTTCCTGCAGGACCTGGACCGGCGCCTGGCCTACTTCTCATCCGGCTTGCCCGCCGCCTGGTCTGCCTCGCCACCCGAGGAGCGCCCGAGCCCGGTGTTCCTGGTGAGCTTCCCGCGCTCCGGGACCACGCTCATGGACACCATCCTGGACGCGCACCCTGGCGTGAGCGTGATGGAGGAGGTGCCGTTCCTGGAGAATGTGGTGGAACAGGTGCGGCGCCTGCCGAGCGGCTATCCGCAGGCGTTGGCCACGCTTGACCCGGACCGGATCCGCACCCTGCGCGCCGACTACTGGCGCGAAGTGGATGCGCTGCTCGGCCCCGCCGCGCGGGACACGCTGGTGGTGGACAAGAACCCGTTCTACTCGGCGCATGCAGCCTTCATCCGGCTGCTGTTCCCCGGCGCGCGCTTCATCTTCGCGCTGCGCCATCCTTGCGATGTGGTGCTGTCCTGCTTCATGCAGGCCTTCGGCTACAACCCCGTACTGCACAACTTCCGCGACCTCGACAACACCGCCCAGACCTACCGGCGGGTGATGGACCTGTGGTCGCGTTACCGGGAACTGCTGGCACTGCCGGTGCATGAGCTCCGCTACGAGGCGCTGGTGGCGGACAAGCAGAAGGAACTGGATGCGCTGCTGGCCTTCCTGGGCCTCGCCTGGGAGGAGAGCATGGAGGACCACACCCGGCACGCGAAGAAGCGCGGCCGCATCTACACGCCGAGCTACCACCAGGTGATCAAACCGGTGTACGGCGACGCGGTGGAACGCTGGCGGCGCTACCGGCCGCAACTGGAGGCCGTGCTGCCGGTGCTGAGGCCCTACATCGAACGCTTCGGCTACGAGGCCTGAGGCGGCTTCAGGCCACAGGCTCGAGCTTGTAGGCCAGGGTGTAGCGCGGCGCGTAGCAGGCCCGGCTGGGCGGCCGGCCCGCATGCAGGATGGTGCCGTCGAAGATCACCAGACGCCCCGGCCGCGGGCTCACCGCCGCCGCCGCGTCCCGGTCCTTGTCGAAGAACAGGGTCTCCCCGCCCCACTCCACGTCCCACTGCGGCGCCACGTACCAGAGGGCCGTGAGGTCCTTGCCGCCCGGCTCACAGTCGGTATGGGTGAAAAGCATGTCGCCGTAGGCGGCATGGTTGCAGTAGCAGCGATAGACCTTGTAGGACCGGCCGGGCGCCGTGTCCTGGGCGGCCTGCAGGGTCGGTGCGTAGACCGGCAGCTTGAGGGCGGTATCGTGGGGGATGTTCAGCGCCCAGTGCCGCACCGCGGCGGTCTCGGGCCGCGCCCACTCGGTGCGGGTGAAGGCCCCGTCGTCGAACATGGCGGTCAGGCGCAGGATATCCTGCTGGGACAGGAGGCCGTCGTAGACCCGCACTTCCCGTCCGTCGATGAGATGCCTGCGGGATGCCTGCATGCCGCCTCCGAAGCCGTTGTTACCGTGGATTCCGCCCTTTAATATGAATACCCCGGCACGGCATTGCAAGCCGCACGCGAAGGTCCGCCATGGCTCAACCGCGCATCAACATATTCCCCGCGTTCGCATCGCCGATCGTGGACAGCGCCCTGCCGGACCCGGGAGCGCTCAATGCGCGCCTGCGCGAGCTGTTCCTGCGCTGGGAAGCCGACCCAGGCCGCAAGCGCAGCTCCGCCCCCACCCCGGTCATGAAGGTGGCGGTGTACGAGAGCGACTTCTCTCTGTTCGAGAACCCGGAACCGGAAATCCAGGCACTGGCCCAGTTCTGCCTGCAGCACGTGGGCTACGTGGTGCAGCAGCTGAACGGCTACAAGATGGAGGAGATGCAGCAGCTGCGCATCCACCACCACAGTTGGTACCACCTGACGCGCAACGGCGGCTACACCGCCCAGCACAACCATCCCATGGCATCGTGGTCAGGCGTCTACTGCGTGGACCCGGGCGACACGGTGGCGGACAAGCCCAACAACGGCACCCTGCGCTTCTCCGAGGCCCGCACTACCGCGGGCATGTACCTGGACCCGGGCAACGCCCACTGGCAGTCGCCCTACGGCATGGGCGACATCGCCTTCAACCTGCGCGCAGGCCAGCTCCTGCTGTTCCCTTCCTACCTGATGCACGAGGTGGCGCCCTACTACGGGCAGCGCGAGCGCATCACCGTGGCGTTCAACGCCTGGGTGCGCGAGGCGGGCGGCGGCGACGTGCCGGCGCTACGCCTGCGGACCTGAGGCTCAGGCGAGCGACCCCAGCGCCTCCAGGAGCGGCCCGAGTTCATCCGCGTAGCGGCGGCCGCGCTGCACCGAGGAGCGGTATACCGGCTGGCGCACCTGCCAGGCGCTCGCGGTCTGCACCGCACGTTCCGCGGTGTGGAAATCGAGGCAGGCCGGGTCCCAGGCCAGCCCGCAATGCGCCACCAGGCGGCGCGCGCCGCTCTCCAGGTCCTGCACCAGCTCCTCGTAGTCCAGTTCCAGCATCGTCCCTGCCGGCAGCACGCCGCGCCAGTACTCCATCTGTTCCGCGTACAGGCGATAGAACTCGCCCAGTTCCTTCAGGTCGTACGAGAACAGCTGGCCGTTGCGGAACAGGTTGGTGAAGCACGACACGCAGGTGTCCACCGGGTCGCGGCGGCAATGGACGATGCGCGCCCCGGGGAAGAGCGCGTGGATGAGACCGAGCTGCATGAAGTTGGAAGGCATCTTGTCGGTGACGCGGCTGGCCCGCGGCGCCAGCGCCCGCAGGCCGGCGAGATACTCGCCTGCCACTGCGCGCAGTTCCGCGTCCGGCATGGCCGCGACGCCGGCGGCGAAATCCACCGCGAAGCGCGGCCCCAGGTGCCGGCGCCAGGCGTCGCTGAGCAGGGTGAGCTCGCCGCCGCCGTGCACCGCGCCATGGCCCGCCAGGACCTGCTCCACCAGGCTGGTGCCCGAGCGGGGCATGCCGACGATGAACACCGGCAGCTCGGAAGGATCGCCGGTGCTGCGCCGCATGAACTCCGGACCGAAGCCGCGGCGCAATTCCTCGAGATAGCGCCGCTGGGATTCGGTGGAGTAACGGATCAGCCGCCGGTACAACCGATTCCCTTCCAGATATTCATGGAAGGCCGGCGGATATTCGCCGTCATCCTCGAGCAACTTTCCCAGGGCGAAGTGCCCGCTCACCTGCTCGCTCACGGGCAAACCGCCAGGCCGCGCCAGGCGTTCACGCATGCGCGGCACCACCGGATCGCCCAGAGCGAGCTTGCGGATGCCGGCGAGGGCGCTCGCCGCCTGGAAGAAATCCGGATCCACCGCGAGAGCCGCCTGCAACGCGGCGGCGGCCTCGTCGAAGCGCCCCAGCACGCCCAGCAACAAGCCTTTGTGCAGGTGCAGCACCGGCAGCCGCGGATGCGCCTTCAGCAGCGCGTCCAGCTCCCGCAACGCCTCCTCGCGCGCGCTTGATTCGCCCAAAACTTCCGCCAAGCGCTCGGCGGTCCGCGCATCCTGCGGCGCCGCGCCGTGTGCATGGCGGCAGGCCGCCAATTCCTCGTCCCGGCGCCCGAGCTCCCGCAATGCATCCGCGAGGGCCAGCCAGGACTCGATGTGTGCCGGTACCGCCGCCAGGCCGCGTTGCCAGCAGGCCACGGCGTCTTCGGTGTGGCCCAAGGCGTGCAAGGCAGACGCCAGGCCATGCCAGGCATCGGCGTTGCCTGGCCCGAGTTCCAGGGTGCGCTGGTAGAGCGGTATCGCCTCCTGCCAGCGACCTTGCGCCGCCAGCACGCCGGCGTAGTTGTAGACGAACCCGGGATGGCTGCCGTCCCCCAGGGAACGGCGCAGCAGGTCCTCCGCGAGCCCGGGACGGCCGGTCTGGTGCGCCAGCAGTCCAAGGTAATGGAGGGCTTCCGGCAGTTCCGGGGACTCGGCCAGGATATCCCGGTAGACGCGCTCCGCCTCCGCATGGCGCCCCTGGCGCTGCCAGTCCAGGGCCTGGGCCAGCCTGCGGCGCAGGGCTTCGGGGGTCTGGGGGGGCGATGCAGGGCTCATAAGGGCGGTCAGTCTAGCAGCCCTCCCGCCCGGGCAAAAAAAAGCGGCCCCTTTCGGGGCCGCTCAGGATGACCGTTAGAACGGTTCGTTATTAGATCAGAACTTCACCGAGATGCGGCCGTAGAACTCACGGCCGGGCACGCGGTAGAAGGACGGCAGGAAGCTGTTGGCGAAGGCCGTCAGCACCGCCGGGGGGTTCTTGTCGAACAGGTTGCGGATACCGAGGTGAAGTCGGTATTGATCGCATCCGCATGATAGGTACCCTGCACGTCGTGGTACATGGTCGCGCCCACATGGTTGCGGCCGGTGCCGCCCGTCGGGGAGTAGATCTCCGTCGGGTTGGAGCACGAGCTCGTGTAGGTCGAGACAGTCCGGGCAGAGCAGCCCTCGTACATGGCGGCGAAGTACTGCACGTTCCAGTTGGCGGACCAGTCACCGTAGTTCCAGTTGAGGCTCACGTTCGCCTTCT
>DATAHN010000111.1:0-4826 GCA_036263155.1 Gammaproteobacteria bacterium
CGACAGTCTCATCGCCCTGGCAGCGGGAGACGTGGCCGCTCTGGAGCGGGACTGGTTCACGCCGCTCTTGGCTGCCGTGAAGGATGGCACGCTGCGGCACCTGGACATGCATCTCGGAGGCCTCGGCGACTTCACGCTGGACCGCGGCGGCGCACGACGCTTCTGGCGCTTCGGCCGACCCGTGGGTTCGCCGTGAAGGCCCGGCGCATCGAGCGGCGCGCGGCGCCGGAAGTGGACTGGCCGGGGTTGCATCCCCTGCTGCGGCGCATCTATGCCGCCCGCGGCATCACCGACGCGGCGGCCCTGGACCTCGCCCTCAGCGCGCTGGAGGATTACCGCCAGCTCGGCGGCATGGAACAGGCCGTCAGCTTGTTGGCGGACGCGCTCAAGCGGCAGCAGCGCATCCTGGTGGTGGGGGACTTCGACGCGGACGGCGCCACCAGTTCCGCGCTCCTGGTGCGCGCGCTGCGGCGCATGGGCGCGGAGCACGCCGATTACCTCGTTCCCAACCGCTTCGAGTACGGCTACGGCCTCACGCCCGAGATCGTGGCGCTGGCGGCGGAGCGCAAGCCGGACCTCATCATCACCGTGGACAACGGCATCTCCAGCCACGCCGGCGTGAGCGCCGCGCGGCAGCGGGGCATGCGCGTGCTGGTCACGGACCACCACCTGCCCGGCGCCACGCTGCCGGAGGCGGACGCGATCCTGAACCCCAACCTCCCGGGCGACGCCTTCCCCAGCAAGTCCCTCGCCGGGGTGGGCGTGGTGTTCTACCTGCTCATGGCGCTGCGTGCGCAGTTGCGGGAGAGCGGCTGGTTCGCCCAGCGCGGCATCCCGGAGCCGAACCTCGCGGAGCACCTCGACCTCGTGGCCCTGGGCACCGTGGCGGACATGGTGGCGCTGGACCGCAACAACCGCGTGCTGGTGGCGGAAGGCCTGCGGCGCGTGAAGGCGGGCCGCTGCATCGCCGGCATCCGCGCCCTCATGCTGGTGGGCAAGCGGGATTTCAGGCGCGTGACCGCAGCGGACTTCGGCTTCACGGTGGCACCGCGGCTCAACGCAGCCGGGCGCCTCACGGACATGTCCCTGGGCATCGAGTGCCTGCTCACGGACGACGAGGCCCGGGCCCGAGAGCTCGCCTCGCGGCTCGATGAGCTCAACCGGGAGCGGCGCGACATCGAAGCCAAGATGCAGCAGGAGGCGCTGGCAGTGCTGGCGCACCTCGACTTCAGCGAGGACGATCCCAGCCTGCCCATGGGCCTGTCCCTCTACAACGAGGAATGGCACCAGGGGGTGGTGGGTTTAGTAGCGTCAAAAGTGAAAGACCGGCTGCATCGGCCGGTGATCGCCTTCGCCCGGGCCGACGACGGCAGCTTCAAGGGCTCGGGCCGCTCCGTGAAGGGCATGCACATCCGCGACGCGCTGGAAGCCATCTCCACCCGCCACCCGGGACTCATCCTCAAGTTCGGCGGCCACGCCATGGCCGCGGGCCTGAGCCTGGAGTCGGGGCGCCTCGATGCGTTCCGCGCCGCCTTCGAGGAGGAGGCGCGCCGCTGGCTCACGCTGGCGGACCTGGAAGGCGTGGTGCACTCCGATGGCGAGCTGCCGCGGGACTGCTTCACCCTGGAGGTGGCGGAGCTCCTGCGCGGCGCCGGCCCCTGGGGGCAGGGCTTCCCGGAGCCGGCCTTCGACGGCGAGTTCCGCCTCCTGGACCGGCGCATCGTGGGCAGCGGCCACCTCAAGCTGGTACTGGAGCATCCGGACGGCGTCCGCTGCGAGGCCATCGCCTTCGGCACCACCGGTTCCCATATCCCCGCGGCGTGCCGCCAGGTGCGCATCGCCTTCAAGCCGGACGTTAACGAGTACCAGGGGGGACGGCGTCTGCAGCTCCTGGTCGAGCATATCGAGCCAGCTTGAGGCCTGTTAAAATGCGCGGATGGAAATCAATCCCATTAGAAGCAAGATCACCGACCTCCAAGGGCGTGCCAACGCTCTGAGGGGGTATCTTTGAATACGACGCCAAGCGCGAACGCCTCCAGGAAGTAGACCGCGAGCTCGAGAATCCCAAGGTCTGGGACAAGCCGGAACGCGCCCAGGAACTGGGCCGCGAACGGGCGCGCTTGCACGAGGTCGTGACCCTCCTGGACAAGCTCACCACCGGCCTGGCCGACTCCGGTGAGCTGCTGGAGATGCTGGCGGAGGAGGGCGACGAGGCCGGTGTGGCCGACGTCTCCCGCGAAGTGGAAGGCATGGAGCAGCAGGTGGCGGACATGGAGTTCCGCCGCATGTTCTCCGGCGAGATGGACTCCCATAACGCGTTCCTGGACATCCAGGCCGGCTCCGGCGGGACCGAGGCCCAGGACTGGGCCGAGATGCTGCTGCGCATGTACCTGCGCTGGGGCGAGCGTCGCGGCTTCAAGACCGAGCTGGTCGAGGCTTCCGCCGGCGAAGTGGCGGGCATCAAGAGCGCCACTATCCGCTACGAGGGCCCCTACGCCTACGGCTGGCTGCGCACCGAGACCGGCGTGCACCGCTTGGCGCGCAAGTCGCCGTTCGATTCCAACGCGCGCCGCCACACCTCGTTCACCGCGGTGTTCGTCTCGCCGGAAGTGGACGATGAGATCGAGATCGACATCAACCCGGCGGACCTGCGGGTGGACACCTATCGCTCCCAGGGCGCCGGCGGCCAGCACGTCAACAAGACCGACTCCGCCATCCGCATCACCCACATCCCCACCGGCATCGTGGTGGCCTGCCAGAGCGAGCGCTCCCAGCACAAGAACCGCGCCACCGCCATGAAGATGCTGAAGGCCAAGATGTACGAGATGGAGATGCAGAAGCGCCGCGAGGAGCAGCAGAAGCTGGAGGACAGCAAGGCCGACATCGGCTGGGGCAGCCAGATCCGCTCCTACGTGCTGGACCAGTCCCGCATCAAGGACTTGCGCACCGGCTACGAGACCGGCGACCCGCAGAAGGTGCTGGACGGCGCGCTGGATCCCTTCATCGAAGCCTCGCTCAAGCAAGGCCTATAAGAATCACCGGGGAATGAAATGACCGATAAGCAACCCGAAGAGCAGCAGCAAGATGTGAACAGCATCATCCAGCTCCGCAAGGAGAAGCTGGCGAAGCTGAGGGAAAAAGGTCAGGCCTTCCCAAACGACGTGCACCGGGATGCGCTGGCCGCCGACCTGCACGGCCTGTTCGGCAACCGCAGCGCCGAATCCCTGGAGCAGGACAAGACCCGGGTGAAGGTGGCGGGCCGCATGATGGCCAAACGCGTCATGGGCAAGGCCAGCTTCGTCCACATCCAGGACAGTACCGGCCGCATCCAGCTGTTCCTGCAGGCCGCGGCGCTGGGCGAGGTGTACGACGAGTTCAAGGCCTGGGACGTGGGTGACATCGTCGCCGCCGAGGGCGACATGTTCAAGACCAAGACCGGCGAGCTCTCGGTGCGTGCCGACAAGCTGCGCCTCATCTCCAAGTCGCTGCTGCCGCTGCCTGAGAAGTTCCACGGCCTCTCGGACACCGAGACCCGCTACCGCCAGCGCTACCTCGACCTCATCATGAACCCGGAAGCGGCCGAAGTGTTCCGCACCCGCACCCGCATCGTGCAGCACCTCCGGGACTTCATGAACTCGCTCGGCTACCTCGAGGTCGAGACGCCCATGATGCATCCCATCCCGGGCGGCGCCACCGCGCGGCCCTTCACCACCTACCACAACACCCTGGACATGCAGCTCTACATGCGCATCGCGCCGGAGCTGTACCTGAAGCGCCTGGTGGTGGGCGGCTTCGAGCGGGTGTTCGAGATCAACCGCAACTTCCGCAACGAGGGCGTGTCCACCCGGCACAACCCCGAGTTCACCATGATGGAGTTCTACCAGGCCTACGCCACCTACGTGGACCTGATGGACCTCACCGAGAGCCTGATGCGTAGCCTCGCCACGGCCCTCACCGGCGGCAACCAGATCGGCTACCAGGGCGAGACCTACGACTTCGGTCCCGCCTTCAAGCGCCTCTCCATCGAGCATGCCATCACTCACGCCAACAAGCTCGACCCCAAGAAGCTCAGGGACGTGAACTACCTGCGCTCGGTGTTCGACCAGCAGAGGCTCTCCTACATGCCCGCCTGGGGCGCCGGCAAACTGCAGCTCGCCCTGTTCGAGCACACTGTGGAGGCGGACCTGAAGCAGCCTACCTTCATCATCGATTATCCGGCGGAGGTCTCGCCGCTCTCCCGCAAGAAGGACTCGGACCCGTTCCTGGTGGACCGCTTCGAGTTCTACGTGGGCGGCCGCGAGCTCGCCAACGGCTTCTCCGAGCTCAACGATCCGGAGGACCAGGCCGAGCGCTTCCGCGCCCAGGTGGCGGAGAAGGACGCCGGCGACCAGGAAGCCATGTTCTACGACGCGGACTACGTCAGGGCGCTGGAGTACGGCATGCCCCCCACGGCGGGCGAGGGCATCGGCATCGACCGGCTGGTGATGCTGTTCACCGATTCCCCCTCCATCCGCGACGTGATCCTGTTCCCGCTGATGCGGCCGGAATAGAATTTGAAATTTGTTCTGGATACGAATCTTTTTAATCGATTGGCTGATGGTCGGTTGACACTCAATGATTTGCCCCAGAATTCTCAATTTGTCGCAACACATATTCAAGTGGATGAGATAAATGCGACGCGCAATGAAGCGAGAAAGGAAGTTTTGCTAAACGCTTTTAAAGAAATTGCGCCTGATATTATTCCGACCGAGAGCGGGGTTTGGGATGTTTCAAGATGGGATGAGTTTAAGTGGGGGGATGGGATCACATTTCGGCAGATAAAGATG
>DATAHN010000112.1:0-1603 GCA_036263155.1 Gammaproteobacteria bacterium
CATGAGCTTCCCGGTGGCGGGCACGCTGATGGTGGAGCCCACCGAGTCCGAGTCCAAGCACGAGCTGGACCGCTTCATCGAGGCCATGATCGCCATCCGCGGCGAGATCCGCGCGGTGGAGGAGGGCAAGCTGGACCGGGAAGACAACCCGCTCCGCCACGCGCCCCACACCGCCGAGGTGGTGACGTCCGATTCATGGAGCCACAAGTACAGCCGCGAGCAGGCGGCCTATCCCGTGGACTCGCTGCGCCGCCGCAAGTACTGGGCGCCGGTGGGCCGCGCGGACAACGTCTACGGTGACCGTAATCTTTTCTGCAGCTGCCCCCCACTCACGGACTATTGATTCCAGGAGGATAGAGACATGGCGACGATCGCATGGCGCGGTAACCCGGTCCACACCAGCGGCGAACTGCCGAAGGTGGGCAGCAAGGCACCGGACTTCCAGCTGGTCAGCAAGGACCTCAAGGACACCTCCCTCGCCGACTTCAAGGGCAAGAAGAAGGTGCTGAACATCTATCCCAGCATCGACACGCCCGTGTGCGCCATGTCCACCCGCAAGTTCAACGAGCATGCCAAGGCGCATCCCGATACCGTGATGCTCATGATCTCCGCGGACCTGCCCTTCGCCCAGGGCCGCTTCTGCGGCAACGAGAACCTGGAGAACGTGGTCACCCTCTCCACCATGCGCGGCCGCAAGTTCGGCGACGACTACGGCGTGTGGCTGAAGGACAGCGCGCTGGCCGGCGTCACCGCCCGCGCGGTGGTGGTCCTGGACAAGGACGACAAGGTCATCCACGCCGAGATGGTGCCGGACATCGCCAGCGAGCCCAACTACGAGGCGGCCCTCAAGGCCCTCGGATGAGCATCGAGGGGCGCAGCACCGACGGGCTCCTGGGGCTGACGCGCCTGCAGCGCGCCACCCGCGTGGGGTTCACCGCGCTCACCTGGGCCTTCCTCAACGAGGAGGCGTTCCGGCTGGAGGTGCTGGGCTCCCTGGTGCTGGTGCCGCTCGGCATCTGGCTTGGCCAGGGCGGCGCCGAGAAGGCGCTGCTCGCCGCCGCGGTGATCCAGGTGATGATCGTGGAGATGCTCAACACCGGCATCGAGGTGGTGGTGGACCGCATCAGCACCGAGCGCCACGCTCTGTCGGGGCTGGCGAAGGATATCGGCTCCGCCGCAGTCATGATCAGCCTGCTGCTTGCAGCCACCGTCTGGGGCTGCGTCCTTGTCCCGAGGTTCTTCGGGTAGACTGGCGGTCCGGCATCCCAGGGGCTCGCTATGACTGCTCTCATCTGTGGTTCCATGGCCTACGACACCATCATGGTGTTCCCCGAGCCCTTCAAGAACCACATCCTGCCGGACAAGATCCACATCCTGAACGTCTGCTTCCAGGTGCCGCAGCTGCGGCGCGAGTTCGGCGGCACCGCCGGCAACATCGCCTATAACCTGAAGCTCCTGGGCGAAAAGGGCCTGCCCATGGCCACCGTGGGCGGTGACTTCGGCCCCTACGCCGAGTGGATGGATGGGCAGGGCATCCCGCGCACCTATATAAAGGAGGTCGCCGGGGCCTATACCGCCCAGGCCTTCATCACCACGGACGTGG
>DATAHN010000113.1:0-54551 GCA_036263155.1 Gammaproteobacteria bacterium
CGGCCGTCCAGCAGCCAGGGCGGGATGTCATGGGTGAGGCTCAAGCCATGCAGCACCAGGTTGAGGGCCTCGTCCACCGCGTTGTTGGTGCCGTGCTCGAAGTGCAGCTTGGCGCGGCTGAACGCGCTCGCGCCCCAGCGGACGAAGTCCTTGGGCGTCTCCAGGCGTGAGTCGATGTCCTCGAAACGTTCCATCTCGCGCGCGGCCTCAAGGTCGGGAAGCGCCTATGATAAAGGAGTCGCGCACCCTGCTGTTATAATTCCGCCATGAAATCCAAGACCCTGCTGGCTTATGCCGGGCTATGCATCCTGGCGATCGCGGGCGGCCTGCTTGCCGGTTACCTCACTTTCCATCCCCGTCACCCGCGTCCGGTGACCGCGGCGGTGCTGCTGCACGAGGCCAAGCCGTTACCGGAATTCACGCTGAGCGATACTGCGGGTCAGGGCTTCACCCGCGCCAGCCTGCTCGGCCACTGGAGCCTGCTCTACTTCGGCTATACCCACTGTCCGGATGCCTGTCCCACCACCCTCTCGGAGCTGGACCACATGCAGGGCCAGCTCCGCAGCGTGCCGGCGACGGACAAGCCCGCCGTGTACTTCATCTCGGTGGACCCGCAGCGGGACGACCTCGCGCTGCTGCGCAACTACGCGCTCTATTTCAACCCGGCCTTCATAGGGGCGACCGGCAGCGTCGAGTCGCTAAAGGCGCTGACCGCTCCCCTGGGCGTGGACTTCTCCTACGACCCGGCCGATCGCAAGGGTGATTACGGCGTGAACCACAGCACCTTCGTAGTGCTGGTGGACCCCGAAGCGCGGGAGGTGGCACTGTTCACCCCGCCGCTGCAGCCCAAGCGCATGGCCGCCGACTACCTCGCGATCCTCAAGTATTACGGAGAGAACACCTGATGCTGCGCCGACTGCCCATCCTGCTGCTCCTGCTCGCCACCTTCGCCCCTGCCGCCTGGAGCGAGGGCCCCAGTGTGCGCGCCGGCCACGTCTGGATACGCCAGGCACCTCCGGGCGTGAGCGTGCTGGCGGGTTACTTCAGCATCGAGAACCTCACCGACAAGCCCCTCATCCTCACCTCGGTGAAGAGCCCGGACTTCGGCACGGTGGAGATGCACGAGAGCCTGAGCCAGGGCGGGACAGAGAGCATGCGCCAGGTCGGTGAAGTGGGCATCCCGGCGCTGGGCAGCGTCGAGTTCAAGCCCGGCGGTTACCACGTGATGCTGATGCAGCCGAAGAAGAACCTGTTCGCCGGCGACTTGGTGTCACTCACCCTCGCATTCTCCGATGGTTCCGAGCTCGCGATCCTGGCGCCGGTGCGCCGCGACCCGCCGCAGCGCTGATGTCCGCCTCCCTCGCCGACCGCCTCAAGGCCTGGCTGCAGCATCCGCTGCCGCATCATGCCATCTCGCGTCTGACCCACCGTCTCACGCGCGTGCGCCACCGCGGCCTCAAGGACTGGGCGATCCGGGACTTCGCGCGCCGCTTCGGCGTGGACATGAGCGAGGCGGAGCAGCCGGACCTCGGCGCCTACGAGCATTTCAACGCCTTCTTCACCCGGGCGCTGCATCCCCATGCACGCCCTGTCGCCGCCGGCGCGAAGGACGTGGCCTGCCCCGTGGACGGGGCTGTGAGCCAGATCGGCGCGATCGAAAGCGGCCGAATCTTCCAGGCCAAGGGCCAGGCCTTCACCGCGCTGGAACTCCTCGGCGACGATGCCGCAGCCGCAGCGCTGTTCGAGCATGGCAGCTTCGCCACGCTCTACCTCTCGCCGAAGGATTACCACCGCATCCACATGCCGTTGGATGGCACGCTCACCCGCATGACCCACGTGCCGGGACGCCTGTTCAGCGTGAACCCGCCCACCACCCGCGCGGTGCCGCGGCTGTTTGCCCGCAACGAGCGGGTCGCTTGCCTGTTCGACACGCCCGCCGGGCCCATGGCTCTGGTGATGGTGGGCGCACTGAACGTGGCCAGCATCGAGACGGTGTGGGCCGGCGAGGTGACACCGCCCAAGGGCGGGAAGATCAGGAGCTGGGATTACCAGGCGGGCGAGGTCAGGCTCGCCAAGGGCGCCGAGGCGGGCCGCTTCAACATGGGTTCCACGGTGATCCTGCTGTTCGCCAAGGGCCGTATCCGCTGGGAGTCTGACTATCAGCCCGCCTCGTCCGTGCGCATGGGCCGGAAAATCGCCTCTATTATCTGAGGCTATCCAAGAAGACCTTCGCCAGAGCTTCCAATCCAGCCTGATCTTCCTTGTCGAAACGCGCGAGCTTGGGGCTGTCCAGGTCCAGCACGCCCAGTACTTCGCCCTCGTGGATGAGCGGTACCACCAACTCCGAGCGTGAATCCCCGTCGCAGAAGATGTGGCCGGGGAAGGCGTTCACGTCCGGCACCAGCTGCGTCTCACGGGTCTTGGCGGCGGTGCCGCAGACGCCCTTGCCGAGGGCGATGTGCACGCAGGCAGGCTTGCCTTGGAACGGTCCCACCAGCAGTTCGTCGCCCTGCATGCCCTTGTTGATGAAGTAGAAGCCCACCCAGTTCACGTCCGGCAGGCTGTGGTAGAGCAGCGCCGAGAAATTGGCGGCATTGGCCACGCGGTCATGCTCGTCGTGCAGCAGGCCCTTGGCCTGGGACAGGAGGTCCGCGTAGAGATCAGCCTTGCTGTCCGCCTTCACCTTCTTGAGCTCGAAACTCATCTCTTCCTCCTCAGGCCCGGTCCGCCGGGAACGCGATCACTTCCTCTATAGACCGGGCACCGGCGGCGATCATTACCAACCGGTCGAAACCCAATGCTACGCCGGCGCAGTCCGGAAGACCCTGCTCCAAACCCGCCAACAGGCCCTCGTCCAGCGGCACCTCCATGAGACCCTGGGCCTTGCGGTAGGCCCTATCCGCCTCGAAGCGGCGCCGCTGCTCGGCCGGGTCCGAGAGCTCGTGGAAGCCGTTCACCAGTTCCACGCCGCCGATGAAGGCCTCGAAGCGTTCCGCCACCGGCGGCTCGCCGGGCCACACCCGGGCCAGGGCAGCCTGGCTCGCCGGATAGTTATATATAAAGGTGAGGCGCCCCTTGCCGAGCGCCGGGTAGACCAAGTCCCCCGCCACCATGTCCAACCAGCCGTCGTAATCCAACTGGTCCTCGGCCGGCACCTGGCGTCCCGCGCGGTTCAAGGCGGCGATGCAGTCCTTGCTGCCGGCGGTGACCACATCGAAGCCCGCATGGGTCTGGAAGGCCTCCCGGTAGGTGAGGTATTGCGGCGGATCGAGTTCCGGCAGCAGCGCACCGATCAGCTCCGCCACCTCCGCCATCAGCTGGTGATGGTCGAAGCCGATCCGGTACCACTCCAGCATGGTGAACTCGGGGTTGTGCATGCGCCCCGCCTCGCCGCTACGGAACACCTTGCAGAGCTGGTAGATGTCGCCCACGCCCGCAGCGAGCAGGCGCTTCATGGAGAACTCCGGAGAGGTGTGAAGGTACAGATGACCCTTGCGGCCATCCTCGACACGGAAACTCTGGATGTGGCGGTCGGTGGCGCCGGCTTGGGACAGGGCCGGCGTATCCACTTCGAGGATGCCACGGGCGGCGAAGAACTGCCGGAGCTTGGCCAGCAATTCAGCGCGCAGCTTGAGGGTCTCTAGGGAGGCAGTCGGCCGCCAGTCGTTCACGGCCGAACCATGTGCTTATTTGGCGCGAGCCACGTATTCAGCGGAACGGGTATCCACTTTAATGAGGTCGCCTTCGTTGATGAACAGCGGCACCTTCACGGTAGCGCCGGTCTCCAGCTTGGCAGGTTTGCTGCCTCCGGTGACGGTGTCGCCGCGCGCGCCGGGGTCGGTCTCGGTGACCTTGAGGATGGCGAAGATGGGCGCGGTCACGGCCAGAGGCTTTCCGTCCCACAGCATGATCTTGCAGAGCTCCTCGCCCTTGAGCCAGTTCTTGGCATCGCCCATGGCGACGGCGTCGGCGGCAAGCTGCTCGAAGTTCTCCGGATTCATGAAATGCCAGAACTGGCCGTCGCCATACAGGTACTGCACGTCCAGCTCGGCGATGTCGGCGGCCTCGACGGTATCGCCGGACTTCAGGTTACGCTCCAGCACCTTGCCGGTCTTGAGGTTGCGGATCTTGATCCGGTTGAAGGCCTGGCCCTTGCCGGGCTTCACGGCTTCGTTCTCGAGGATGGCATAGGGGTCGCCATCCATCATGATCTTGAGACCGGATTTGAATTCGCTGGTGCTGTAGCTGCTCATGGAGATATCCGCCAAGTGTTAAAATGGGCCCGGGCCACCCCATATCGACAGGTGCCGCCCGAAAAAACGCGTAATCATACCCTACCGCCCGTCTCCGGGCAGCCCCACGAACCACCCATGACCACCCGCTGGCAGACCGAGATGGCCGAAGCAGTGCGCGACCCCGCCGAGCTGCTGGCGCTGCTGGAACTGGACCCGCGCTGGCTCGAGCCCGCGCGCCGGGCCGCCGCAGGCTTTCCCCTGCGGGTGCCGCGCGCCTTCCTGGCGCGCATCGCCAAGGGCGATCCGGCCGATCCGCTGCTGCGCCAGGTGCTGCCCCTGGGCGAGGAGCTGGCGGCGGCTCCAGGCTACAGCCGCGACCCGGTGGGCGACCTGCCGAGCGTCGCCGCGAAGGGACTGCTCCACAAGTACCAGGGCCGGGTGCTGCTCATCACCACCGGCGCCTGCGGCGTGCATTGCCGCTACTGCTTCCGCCGCCACTTCCCCTACGCCGAGGAAAACGCCCGCAGCGGCGAATGGAAGGAGGCGCTGGACTACCTCGCCGCCGACCGGAGCGTACGCGAGGTGATCCTGAGCGGCGGCGATCCGCTGGCGCTCAACGACGAGCGCCTGGCGGCCCTGGAGCGGTCGCTCTCGGCCATACCTCATATAAGGAGGCTGCGCATCCACACCCGCCAGCCGGTGGTGCTGCCGTCCCGCGTGGATGAGGCCCTGCTCGGCTGGCTCAAGGCCTCGCGGCTGCAGAAGGTGATGGTGCTGCATGTGAACCACGCGCGTGAGATCGACGCCGCGGTGAAGGAAGCCTGTGCGCGGCTGCGCGGGGCCGGCGTCACGCTGCTCAACCAGACCGTGCTGTTGCGGAACGTGAATGACTCGGCAGATGCCCTGGAGGCATTGTCCGAGGCCTTGTTCGAAGCCCAGGTGCTGCCCTACTACCTCAACCTGCTGGATCCGGTGGAAGGCGCCGCGCACTTCGACGTGCCTGAAGCCGAGGCGCTGGCGCTCTTGGATGCCATCCGCGCCCGCCTGCCAGGCTATCTCGTGCCCAAGCTGGTGCGGGAAGTGCCGGGGGCTCCGGCTAAAATGCCGGTGTTCCCGCCGGCGCGATAGCCGTCGGCCGTGACAGTGCTCGCGGCGCTCACTGGTAAAAGTGTCGTGGATGGGATAAAAATACCCTCCGCAACAAAGAGTTATCGGGTCTTCTAGGGAGTCCTCTTGTCGCCACGCAGCGTCCTGCCTGTCCTCGTCGTCGCGCCCTCGCAGAACGATGCGGAAACCCTCAACAGCACGCTGCGTAACGCGGGCCACGCCGTCCGCCCCATCTGGGTGGCGAGCATCGACGCCGCCGAGAAGAGCATCAAGCAGCAGAAACCCGACCTGATCCTCTGCTCCACCAGCGTGCCGGCGGCACCCTTCGCTGACGTGGTGCGCATGCGCGACATGACCCTGCCGAACGTGCCGATCATCGCCATCGGCGACAGCCTCAAGCCCATGATCGTGGCCGAGATCGTCAACACCGGCGCCCGCGACCTCGTGTCCATGGCCCAGGTCGAGCACCTGCAGGCGGTGGTGTCGCGCGAACTGGAAGTACTGCAGCTGGCCCGCGACTTCGAGCAGGCCAGCATCAAGCTGCACGAGTACGAGAAGCGCATCAACCTAGTGGTGAAAGAGTCCAAGGACGCCATCAGCTACGTGCACGATGGCATCATCCTCTCCGCCAATCCCGCCTTCCTGGAGCTGTTCGGACACAAGGAGAGCGCGGATATCGAGGGCACGCCCATCCTGGAGCTGTTCGAGGGCGCATCGCAGGGCGCGCTCAAGGAGGCGCTCAAGGTCGCCGGCAAGGACCAGGCCGTGGAACCGCTGGAAGTGAAGGGCCTTCCGGTGGAGGGCAAGCCCTTCAGTACCGTGCTCGAGTTCGCGAAGGTGGAGGTGGATGGCGAGCCGGCCATCGCCATCTCCATCCGCAGCGATGCCGGTGCGAAGGAGGCCCAGGCCAAGACCCAGCAGGCGCAGGAGCTCGCCATCAAGGTGCACACCAAGGCCCAGGAGAAGGCGGAAGGCTTCGCGCAGCAGATCGAGCAGCTGACCCTGCAGAACGAGCAGCTCACCCAGAAGCTCGCCGCCAGCGTGCAGCAGCTCACCACCTTCCGCAACCTGGATCTGTTCACCGGACTGCTGAACCGCAACCGCTTCCTGGAGGTGCTGAACCAGGCCATGCAGGAGCCGCCCAAGGGCTCGGTGCGCGCGCTGGTCATCATCAAGCCGGACAAGTTCACCGCCGTTGCCGAGAAGGTCGGCGTGCTGGCGAGCGACAACATCATCAAGGCGCTCTCGGACCTGATCCGCAGCATGGCCGAGAAGGACGACCAGATAGCCCGCTTCGGCGGCACGGTATTCATGGCCATGGTGCCCCGCGCCAAGATGCCCGAGGTCGCCGCCTGGGCCGACAAGCTGCGCACCACCGCCGCGAGCCGCATCTTCCAGGCCGGCGGCAAGTCCACCAGCCTCACCATCAGTCTCTCCTACGTGGAGATCGACGCCGCCCGCACCAACGCCGAGAAACTGCTGGAGGACGCCGAGCAGGCGCACCGCACCGCGCTCCAGCAGGGCGGCAACAAGGTGGTGGGCTGGACGCCCCCGACCGTTGACGCCGAGGGCCGCGTCACCGATACCGAGTGGCAGCGCCGCTTCAACGAGGGCCTCAAGAACAACAAGTTCATCCTGGCTTTCCAGCCGGTGGCGAGCCTCACCGGCGAGGCCACCGATCTGCACGACGTGCTGGTGCGCATGCGCGGCGACAAGGACGAGGAGATACCGCCGAAGGATTTCCTGCCGGCGGCCGAGCGCATCGGCATGATGCCGGCCATCGACCGCTGGATCCTGGAGAACTCGGTGCGGATGCTCGCGGAGCGCGCCAAGGCCGGCAACAAGAGCAGCCTGTTCGTGCGCCTCTCAGACCAGTCGCTCACGGACAAGGGCCTCCTGCCGTGGATCGAGAAGTTGCTGGGGGGCGTCACCGGTATCGCGCCGGGGGCCCTCATCTTCGAGATCCCGGAGAAATCCGCCGAGAAGTACCTCACCGACACCAGCAGCTTCGCCGAGAGCGCCAAGAGGCTGAAATGCGGTTTCGCACTGGAGCACTTCGGCATCGGCCACGACCCGATGCATACCCTCGACCTCATCAAGGGCGTGGACTATCTCAAGATCGACGGCAGCATCAGCGCGGTGCTGGCTACCGACCCCAAGCGTAGCGACATGGTGAAGAAGATCGTGGAAAAGGCGCAGGGCGCCGGCATCAAGACGGTGGCGGAGCGCGTCGAGAAGCCCGAGACCATGGCGGTGCTCTATACCCTGGGCATAGAGTTCATCCAGGGCAACATCGTCCAGGAACCTGAGGTCGTCATGACGGACGCCAGGGCTCCCCGCTAACTTACTTGCCCTTGCCGCCCGGCCAGCGGGATTCGGGGTACAGGGCATCCACGGTGCGGTAGTTCTTGGGCAGCTTGAGGCCCTTGCGGCCGCGGTCGCCCTTGTACTCCGCGAGCTCCTTGGCGGAGAGCGTCATGTGGCGGCTGCCGCAGACGATCACCAGGCCCTCGCCCGCCGGCACGCTGGTGATGGCCGCCATGGCCTCCTCGCCCGCCGCGTGCTTCTTGGTGTTGATGCCCATGATCTTGTTGCCCTTGCCGCGGGCCAGCTCCGGCAGGTTCTTGATGGCGAAGGCCAGGATGTGGCCCTCATTGCTCACCGCCACCAGGGTGTCGGTCTTCACGTCCTTCACCGGCGAGGGCACGCTCACCTTGGCACCCGGCTTCACCTTGAGCACCGCCTTGCCGGCGCGGTTGCGGGTGACGAGCTCCGCGAGCTTCACCACGAAGCCGTAACCCAGGTCGTTCGCCACCAGCCACAGGTCCGTGGGCTCGCCGATCAGGGCGCCCGCGAAGGTCGCGCCGTCCGGCGGCGAGACGCGGCCGGTGAGCGGCTCGCCCTGGCTGCGGGCCGAGGGCAGCGTGTGGGCTGGCAGCGTGTAGGCGCGGCCGGTGGAGTCCAGGAACACCGCCGGCTGGTTGCTCTTGCCGTAGGCGGCGGCGAGGAAGGCGTCGCCGGATTTGTAGCTGAGGGTGGTGGGGTCCAGTTCGTGGCCCTTGGCGGCGCGCACCCAACCCGCCTTCGACAACACCACGGTGGTGGGCTCGGTGGGCAGGAGCTGCGTCTCGTCGATGGCCTGGGCCGCGATGGCCTTCTCCACCAGGCGCGAACGGCGCTCGTCGCCGAAGGTCTCGGCGTCCGCCGCGAGCTCGGTGCGGATCAGCTTCTTTAGCTTGGCCTTGGAAGCCAGCGTCTCCTCCAGGCTCTTACGCTCGGCCGCCAGTTCCTTCTGCTCGCCCTTGATCTTCATCTCCTCGAGCTTGGCGAGATGCCGCAGCTTAAGCTCCAGGATCGCCTCGGCCTGGATGTCCGAGAGCTTGAACTTCTTCATCAGCACGGGCTTGGGCTCATCGTGCTTGCGGATGATGGCGATGACCTCGTCGATATTGAGGTACGCTACCAGCATGCCTGCCAGGATATGCAGTCGCTTCTGCACCTTGTCGAGGCGGAACTCCAGGCGTCGGGTCACAGTCCTGAGGCGGAACTCCAGCCACTCCTGCAGGAGCTCCTTGAGGTTCTTCACCGCCGGCCGGCCGTCCAGCCCGATCATGTTGAAGTTGACGCGGTAGCTTCTCTCCAAGTCAGTCGTGGCAAACAGATGCGCCATCAGCTCGTCCGAGTCCACCCGGTTGGAGCGCGGCACGATCACGAGCCGCGTCGGGTTCTCATGGTCGGACTCGTCGCGCAGGTCCTCCACCATGGGCAGCTTCTTGTTGCGCATCTGCGTGGCAATCTGCTCCAGCACCTTGGCACCCGACACCTGGTATGGGAGCGCGGTGACCACGATCTCCCCCGTGCCCTTCTCGCGGCTCCATTTGGCGCGCACCCGCACGCTGCCGTTGCCGGTGTCATACATCTGGCGCAGCTCGGCCTTGGGCGTGACGATCTCCGCCGCGGTCGGGAAGTCCGGGCCCTTGATGTGCTCGCACAGGTCGCGCACCGTGGCCTTGGGGTCATCCAAGAGGTGGATGCAGGCGGTGGCGACCTCGCGCAGGTTGTGCGGCAGGATGTCGGTGGCCATGCCCACGGCGATACCGGTGGTGCCGTTCAAGAGCACGTTCGGCAGCCGCGCCGGCAGGAGCTTGGGCTCCTCCAGGGTGCCGTCGAAGTTCGGCTGCCAGTCCACGGTGCCCTGCCCCAGCTCCGAGAGCAGCACCTCGGCGTACTTGGAGAGCTTGGCCTCGGTGTAGCGCATGGCGGCGAAGGACTTGGGGTCGTCGGTGGAGCCCCAGTTGCCTTGGCCCTCGATGATCGGATAACGATACGAGAACGGCTGGGCCATGAGCACCATGGCCTCGTAGCAGGCTGAATCGCCGTGCGGGTGGTACTTGCCGAGCACGTCGCCCACGGTGCGGGCGGACTTCTTGGGCTTGGACTGCCAATCCAGCGAGAGTTCGGACATGGCATAGACGATGCGGCGCTGCACGGGCTTCAGGCCGTCGCCGATATGCGGCAGCGCCCGGTCCAGGATCACGTACATGGAGTAGTCCAGGTACGCCTTCTCGGTGAATTCCTTCAGCGGCTGCTGCTCAGCGCCCTTCACCGTGTACATCTGCTCGGCCATGACTCGATACCTTGCCTAAATTGGGTTTTACAGGACTTCAGCCAGGTTGCCCTTCTTCTCCAGCCAGTCCTTGCGATCTGAGGCACGCTTCTTCGCCAGCAGCATGTCCATGAGCTTGTCGGTCTGGTCCTTAGCTTCCAGGGTGAGCTGCACCAGCCGGCGCGTGTCAGGGGCGATGGTGGTCTCGCGCAGCTGCTGCGGGTTCATCTCACCCAGGCCCTTGAAGCGCATCACCGTGGGCTTGCCGCGGACCTTGTCCTTGACCAGCTTGTCCAGGACCGCCTTCTTCTCCTCTTCATCCAGCGCGTAGAACACCTGCTTGCCGATGTCGACGCGGAAAAGCGGCGGCATGGCCACGAACACATGGCCGGCGGTAACCAGGGGGCGGAAGTGGCGCACGAACAGCGCGCACAGGAGCGTGGCGATGTGCTTGCCGTCCGAGTCCGCGTCCGCCAGGATGCAGACCTTGTGGTAGCGCAGCCCGTCCAGCTTGGAGGAGCCTGGCTCCACGCCCAACGCGATGCTGATGTTGTGCACTTCCTCGGAGGCCAGGATCTCGCCCGGTTCCACCTCCCAGGTGTTGAGGATCTTGCCGCGCAGCGGCAGGATGGCCTGGAACTCACGGTCGCGGGCCTGCTTGGCGGAACCGCCGGCGGAATCGCCTTCCACCAGGAAGAGTTCGGAGCGCTTGGGTTCGCCGCTGGTACAGTCCGCCAGCTTGCCCGGCAGCGCCGGGCCGGCGGTGACCTTCTTGCGCACCACCTGCTTCGCCACCTTCATGCGCGCCTGCGCATTCTCGATGGCGAGCTGGGCGATCTGCTCGCCCATCTCGGTGTGCTGGTTCAACCACAGGGCCAGGGCGTCCTTGATCACGCCGCCCACGAAGGTGGCGGACTCGCGCGAGGACAGCCGCTCCTTGGTCTGGCCCGAGAACTGCGGGTCGGGCATCTTCACCGAGAGCACATAAGCCGCGCGGTCGCAGATGTCCTCAGGCGCCAGCTTCACGCCACGCGGCACCAGGTTGCGGAACTCGCAGAACTCGCGCACCGCCTCGGTGATGCCGGTGCGCAGGCCGTTCACGTGGGTGCCGCCCTGGATGGTGGGGATGAGGTTGACGTAGCTCTCGTTGAAGATCTCGCCGCCCTCGCCCGGCAGCCATACCACTGCCCAATCCACCACTTCCTTGCCCTGCTGCACGGCGCCCACGAAGGGCTCGGCAGGCAGGTACTCGGCGCCTTCCAGGGAATCCACCAGGTATTCCTTGAGGCCGTCGACGTAATGCCACTCTTCCTTCTCGAGGGTCTGTTCGTTGATGAACTTGACCGTGAGGCCGGGGCAGAGCACCGCCTTGGCGCGCAGCACGTGCTTGAGCTTGGGGATGGAGAACTTGTTGCTGTCGAAATACTTCGGGTCCGGCCAGAAGCGCAGCAGCGTGCCGGTGTTGGCCTTGCCGACCTCGCCCTGGGGTTCGAGCTTGGTGACGCGCTTGCCGTCCTTGAAGCCCATGTGCCAGCGCTTGCCGTTGCGCTTCACCCACACTTCCAGCTTGCTGGACAGGGCGTTCACCACCGAGACGCCCACGCCGTGCAGGCCGCCGGAGAACTGGTAGTTCTTGTCCGAGAACTTGCCGCCCGCGTGCAGGCGCGTGAGGATCAACTCGACTCCGGTCACCTTCTCCTTGGGGTGCACGTCCACCGGCATGCCGCGGCCGTCGTCCTGCACCGAGAGGGAGCCGTCCTTGTGGACGATGACCTCGATCTTCTTGGCGTGGCCGACGATGGCCTCGTCCACGCTGTTGTCGATGACTTCCTGGGCGAGATGGTTGGGGCGGGATGTGTCGGTGTACATGCCCGGGCGCTTGCGCACCGGGTCGAGGCCGGAGAGGACCTCGATGTCTGCGGCATCGTATTTTGCGGCCATGCTGCGGGAATCACCCTGCTGGATAAGCAGGCGCCCCGGCGCCCGCGATGGCGGGGATTCTACCTGAAACAGCGGCTATTGCAGGGTCTTTAAGCCAAGTCGGCGACGAGTGACTTCCGGAGTTCGGCGGGCACCGGCTTGAGCTCATGACGGTATGCCGGATGGTCCACGCCCGCGTCCAGCTCGGCACCCTCTTTGAGCGCCTGCACCATGCCGGTCGTGAGCTCGAAGCGCAGGAAGTGCACCGAGGAAGTCTTCTCCTCCGTCTCGCGCTCCAGATCCTCGTCGGCGATGGGGTGGACCTTCTCCTGGCCGCGCACCTGCAGCCACACCTTGTCCTCGACGCCGATGAGCTTGGCCAGCGCCTGGCGCCGCTCCTCCACGTCGCCGAACTCGATGAGCATGGTCGCCTTCCAGTTGGAGCCGTCCGGGATCAGTGGGTTGTAGGCGTCCAGCTCGTCCTGGATGCCCTCGGCCTCGAAGATGCGCTCGGCGCGCAGCATCTCCTGCACCTGGTAGCGCATGGTCTCGCGGTCCTCGAACAGGAGCGTGAGGTTCGGCCCGATGTGCAGGGTCCGCGCGCGCTTGTGGGCGATGATCTCCTGGCGGAACGCGGCGCGCTTCTGCGCGTACTCCTCCAGGCTCCAGAGGTCATTGCGCTCCAGCTTGCGGCCCGTTATCTGCATGTTCATGTCACTCAGTCCTCTTTGTCCTTGATCGGCCCTTCTGTGAAGAGATATTTCTTGAGCTGTGAATCGAAACGCGCGTTCTTGCGCCGGATCCATTCCAGGGTCATGGCCGCGTGCTCGATCTCCTCGTCGCGGTTGTGGGCGAGCACGGCTTTCAGCTCCGTATCCTTGGCGGCAGCGACCCGCTGGTTGTACCAGTCCACCGCCTCCAGCTCCTCCATGAGGGAGACGATGGCGCGGTGCAGGTCCCGGACCTCGTCCGGCAACTCCTCGATCGGCTCGTGATATCCCTCGCTGGACATGTCCTTCTCCTGATGGTCCGGATATCTCAGTCTAGTCCATACGCCTTTCTAAGCAATTCCATGGGTAGCTCAGGCTCCTTGCGGTCCTTGAGCCCATTCTGGATCTGCTCCGCGGCCATGGGGCAGTCGCTTATGTAGTGGTCGCAGCCCGACCCTTCCACCTTGGTCATCACCGGCCGGCCGATCTTCATGGAGATGCCGTGGTACTCGCTCTTCACGGCATAGGTGCCGTTGTGGCCGGAGCAGCGCTCGATGGCCTCAAGCTTGGTGTCCGGCACCAGTTCCAGCACTTCCTTGGTCTTGAGGCCCACGTTCTGTACCCGCTGGTGACAGGGCACGTGGTAAGAGACAAGCCCCAGGCTCTCCTTGAAGTCGGTCTTGAGCTTGCCGGCTTTCTGCCGGAGCGAGAGGTACTCGAAGGGATCGTAGAACGCATCCCGCACTTTGATCACCTGCGGGTCGTCCGGGAACATCAGCGGCAGTTCCTGCTTGAACATGAGCACGCAGGAGGGGATGGGCGCGATCAGGTCCCAGCCTTCGTCCACCAGCTTGGCCAGCATGGGGATGTTCTCTTCCTTATATCCACGGATGGTGTCGAAGTCGCCCAGCTCCAGCTTGGGCATACCACAGCAGTTCTCGGAAGGCGTGAGCCGCACCGGCATGCCGTTGTGCTCGAACACCTTGACGAGGTCCGTGACCATCTCCGGCTTGTTGCGGTTGCCGTAGCAGGTGAGGAAGATCGCCACCTTGCCGCGGGTCTCGCCGGCGGGCTCCGGCTGCGCCGCGAGCGGTGCGTGGTCCTTGAGTTGCTTGCGCGCGGTGTCGCTGTGGAACTCCGGCAGCACCGCGTCCGGGTGGATGCCGAGGGTCTTGTCCAGCAGCTTGCGCACGACGCCGTTCTTGTTGGCGGCGTTTACCGCCTGCGCAACGACGGGGATACCCGCGAACTCGCCCATCTTCTGCGGCGCGGAGAGCATGCGGTCGCGGAAGCCCGCGCCCTCCTTCTTGAACTTCACGGCCTTGGCCCGGAGCATGAGGTGCGGGAAGTCCACGTTCCAGGGGTGCGGCGGCACGTACGGGCACTTGGTCATGTAGCACATGTCGCACAGGTAGCAGTGGTCCACTACGTCCCAATAGACCTTCTTGTCCACGCCGTCGAGCTCCAGCGTGGGCGACTCGTCGATGGCGTCGAACAGTGTGGGGAAGGAGTTGCACAGGCTGAAGCAGCGGCGGCAGCCGTGGCAGATGTCGAACACCCGTTCCAGCTCCTGGGTGAGCGCCGCCTCATCCCAGAACTCGGGTTTCTGCCACTCGATGGCATGGCGCGTCGGGGCTTCCAGGCCCCCTTCCCGTCCTTCGCCGATCTTCGCCATGAGCGCTTCCTTATGGATAAAAAGCGGGGGTGATCAACACCCCCGCATCATCTCAACAGTCCATCCGCTGCGGGTTGACCCAGGTCACTTGCCCAGGGTGTCGAGCGCCTTCTGGAAGCGGTTGGCGTGGGAACGCTCCGCCTTGGCCAGGGTCTCGAACCAGTCCGCGATCTCGCCGAAGCCTTCCTCGCGGGCGGTCTTGGCCATGCCCGGATACATGTCGGTGTACTCGTGGGTCTCGCCGGCGATGGCGGCCTTCAGGTTCTTGTCGGTGGCGCCGATGGGCAGGCCGGTGGCCGGGTCGCCCACCACCTCCAAGTATTCCAGGTGGCCGTGCGCGTGGCCGGTCTCGCCTTCCGCGGTGGAGCGGAACACGGTGGACACGTCGTTGAAGCCTTCCACGTCCGCCTTGTTTGCGAAGTACAGGTAACGGCGGTTCGCCTGGGACTCGCCCGCGAACGCCTCTTTCAGGTTCTTCTCGGTCTTGCTGCCTTTCAGGTTGCTCATTTCGTCCTCCGGTGCTGTTCTCTGTCCATTCCAGGGGGCCACGCTTACCCGCAGCCGTTTAGACTAAGTCTAAAATGTACCCTTCGCGGCCGGCACTGTCAACGGGTTTGACCCTATCCTGACCCGCGCGTATCGTGCCCGGCCCAGAAGGAGACCCCACGTGGCCAAAGCCGCCAAGACCGATCCCGCCGCCGGCCTCGACTTCGAGAAGGCCCTAGCCGAACTCGAGGAGATCGTCTCCACCCTGGAGAAGGGCGACCTCAGCCTCGACGCGGCGCTCAAGCACTTCGAGCGCGGCATCAGCCTCACCCGCCAGTGCCAGGCCTCCCTCAAGGATGCCGAGCTCAAGGTGGAGATGCTGGTGGAGAAAGGCGGCAAGCAGTCGCTTGAGCCCTTCGAGACCGAAGAAGACGAATGATTCCTTCGTTTAAGGACCGGGTGCCGGATTACTCCGCCCGCATCGAGAAGGTCCTGGACCGCTGGCTGCCCTCCGCGGAGAAGATCCCGCAACGCCTGCACTCCGCGATGCGTTACGCCGTGCTGGGCGGCGGCAAGCGCCTGCGTCCGCTCCTCATCTATGCCGCCGGGGAGGCCCTGGGGATGCCGCCGGAACGGCTGGATGGCCCGGCAGCCGCGGTGGAGATCATCCACGCCTACTCCCTCATCCACGACGACCTCCCCGCCATGGACGACGACGACCTGCGCCGGGGCCGGCCCACCTGCCACATCGCCTACGACGAGGCCACTGCCATCCTCGCCGGGGACGCGCTGCAGGTGCTGGCCTTCCAGATCCTCGCCGAGGACCCGGCCATGACTGCCTCCCCCGCCGCGAGGGTGGAGATGTTGAAGAGCGTTGCCATCGCCAGCGGCTCCGCCGGGATGGCGGGCGGCCAGGCCATCGACCTCGCCGCGGCCGGCCGCCAGCTGGACCTCGCCGAGCTCGAACTCATGCACATCCACAAGACCGGCGCGCTCATACGCGCCAGCGTGCTGCTGGCCGCCCAGAGCGCGGCGGGACTCGAGGCCGCGAAGCTCGCGGCGCTGGACCGCTACGCCAAGTGCGTGGGCCTCGCGTTCCAGATCCAAGACGACATCCTGGACGTGGAGGGCGCCACCGAGACCCTGGGCAAGCAGGCCGGCGCCGACTCCGCCCGCAACAAGCCCACCTACCCCAGCATCCTGGGCGTGGAACGCTCCAAGCAGCGGGCCGCGGAACTCAGGGACGAGGCGGTGCAGGCCCTGGCGCCCCTGGGCGAGGCCGCGGCGCCCCTCATCTGGCTCGCGGAATACATAGTTTCCCGGGAAAGTTGAGCCTTTATAGCGGCGTCCAAACGCCGGATAATAGGCACCTGATCCCCCCGGGCATCCCATGACCCCCATCCCCTCCTCATTCCCGCTGCTCGCGCGCGTCGACTCGCCCGCGGACCTGCGCAAGCTAGATGAGCATGAGCTGCAGCAGCTCACCGACGAGCTGCGCGCCTACCTCATCAAGACGGTGAGCGACGTAGGCGGGCACTTCGCCGCAGGCCTGGGCGTGGTGGAGCTCACGGTGGCCCTGCACTACGTGTTCGATACCCCCCGCGACCGGCTGGTGTGGGACGTGGGTCACCAGGCCTATCCCCACAAGGTGGTCACGGGCCGGCGCGACGAGCTCGCCACCATCCGTAAGCTCAACGGCCTCGCGCCGTTCCCGCGCCGCCTCGAGAGCGAGTTCGACACCTTCGGCGTCGGTCACTCCAGCACCAGCATCAGTGCCGCCCTCGGCATGGCCATCGCCGCCCAGCAGAAGGGCGAGCACGACCGCCACGTGGTGGCGCTCATCGGCGACGGCGCCATGACCGCCGGCATGGCCTTCGAGGCCCTGAACCACGCCGGCAGCCTGAACGCGAACCTGCTGGTCGTGCTCAACGACAACGACATGTCCATCTCCGGCAACGTGGGCGCCCTGTCGAACTACTTCGCCAAGGTGCTCTCCGGCCAGATGTACGCGCACCTGCGCGAGGGCGGCAAGAAGGCGCTCTCCATCATGCCGCCGGTGAAGGAATGGGCACGCCGCTCCGAGGAGCATATGAAGGGCATGGTGATGCCCGGCACGCTGTTCGAGGAACTGGGTTTCAACTACATCGGCCCGGTGGACGGCCATAACCTGCATACCCTGGTGCAGACGCTGCGCAACATGCGCGCTCTCCGGGGCCCGCAGTTCCTGCACGTGGTCACCCGCAAGGGCAAGGGCTACGAGCCCGCCGAGAAGGATCCCATCAAGTGGCACGGACCGTCCGCGTTCGATGCCGCCACCGGTGTCATCAAGGAGAAACCCTCCGCCGGACCCACCTACTCCGAGGTGTTCGGCCAGTGGCTCTGTGACATGGCGGCGCGGGAGCCCAAGCTCATCGCCATCACCCCCGCCATGCGCGAGGGCTCCGGCATGGTGGAATACGCCGAGAAGTTCCCGGATCGCTACTTCGACGTGGGCATCGCCGAGCAGCATGCCGTGACGCTGGCCGCCGGCATGGCGGTGGAAGGCATGAAACCCGTGGTAGCCATCTATTCCACTTTCCTGCAACGCGCCTACGACCAGCTCATCCATGACGTGGCGCTGCAGAACCTGCCGGTGCTGTTCGCCATCGACCGCGCGGGCCTCGTCGGCCCGGACGGCCCGACCCATGCCGGCAGTTTCGACCTCTCCTACATGCGCTGCCTGCCGAACCTGGTGCTGATGGCTCCGGCGGACGAGGACGAGTGCCGCCAGATGCTCTACACGGGCATGACGCTGGAGCAGCCCTCCGCGGTGCGCTATCCGCGCGGACGAGGACCGGGCGTGAAGACCGAGGCCAGGATGACCGCGCTGCCGGTGGGCAAGGCGGAGCTGCGCCGCCGCGGCAAGCAGCTGGCCCTGCTCTCCTTCGGCGCGCTCCTGGAGAACGCGCGCGCCGCCGCCGAGGCGCTGGACGCGACCCTGGTGAACATGCGCTTCGTGAAGCCGCTGGATACGGCGCTGCTGCTGGAGCTCGCCGGCAGCCACGAGGGTTTCGTGACCATCGAGGACAACGCGGTGGCCGGCGGCGCCGGCTCCGCGGTGGACGAGTTCCTGGCGGCGAGCGGCATTGAGATGCCGCTCCTTAACCTCGGCCTGCCGGACGTGTTCCTGGAGCATGGCTCCCGCGAGGAGTGCCTTGCCATGGCGGGCCTGGATGCGGAGGGCATCCGCAAGTCGATCGAAGCCTGGGTCGCCAAGAAGATGCCCAAGCAACGCAAGGCCGCCACCTGATTCAGTGCTTGCGGTGGAGCGCGCTGCCCTTGTGCATCGCCACGTGCTCGGTCTTGTCGCTCTTGATCTCGTACTGCGGGTCGTCGCGGCTCGCGTGATGGGTGTGGCCCTTGTAGTCCGTGTCCCGGGTGTGGACCTTCACGATCTTGCCGCTGACGTGGCCCGCTTCCGAGTTCCAACTCACGTGATCTCCCACCTTGAACCTTGCGGTCATACTGCTCACCTCCTTCTGCGACCCTAGGCCGCGCACCGCGCCGGGTCAAAGCTTGGCGACATAGGGCTTATGTCGCAGGACCGAGATCGGGTGGAAATCGTCGCAGCGGAGTAGTATCCTAGTAAATCACTCAGGTATGTGCGACCGCCTAACCCGCAAAACGAAACGAGGGATTTTGGCCTCTGGCTAGGCGCGCGAGGCGAGCAGGAGGGAGCGTACTCTTAGCGTACGTGACCGACTGCGAGTCCGAGGCGCAACGACGCCAGAGGGCAAAAGACCCGTTTCAGGTGTAAGAAGACAAAATTCAGCGTGTCCGTGGAGAATGTGAATGAACGTCCCCAGCCAGCCTGCGAAGAAAGCCAGCGTGACCCACATCGAGGACGTGCAGTCCAGCGCCGACACGCGCCGCATCCCCATCAACAAGGTGGGCATCAAGGACATCCGTCACCCGATCCGCATCAAGGAGCGGACTGGCGGCGAGCAGCACACGGTCGCCAACTTCAGCATGTACGTGCACCTGCCCCAGGACTTCAAGGGCACCCACATGTCCCGCTTCGTGGAGATCCTCAACAACTACGAGCGCGAGATCACCGTGGACAGCTTCAAGGAGATGCTCACGGACATGACAGAGCGGCTGGAGTCGGATGAGGGCCACATCGCCATGACCTTCCCCTACTTCATCAACAAGAAGGCGCCGGTCTCCGGCGTGCAGAGCCTCCTGGACTACGAGGTCAGCTTCATCGGCGAGCGCAAGGGTGGCGAGAACTGCATGCGCATCAAGGTAGTGGTGCCGGTCACGAGCCTCTGCCCCTGCTCCAAGAAGATCTCCGCCTACGGCGCCCACAACCAGCGCTCCCACGTCACCGTGAGCTGCAAGGCCAAGGGCTTCATCTGGATCGAGGAGATCATCGACATCGTGGAGAAGGAGGCCTCCTGCGAGCTCTACGGTCTCCTGAAGCGCCCCGACGAGAAGTACGTGACCGAGCGCGCCTACGACAACCCGAAGTTCGTGGAGGACATGGTCCGGGACATCGCGGTGAAGTTCAACGCGGACGATCGCATCCGCGCCTACGTGGTGGAATCGGAGAACTTCGAGTCCATCCACAACCATTCCGCGTATGCGATGGTCGAGAAGGACAAGGACGCAGCGTCCGCATAAGTCGCTTCGATTTATGTCCACAACGAAGGCCGCACATTGTGCGGCCTTTTACGTTTTTTCCGAACGGCTTTTCCGTCCGCTACATGACGTTTACTTGCATCCGGTGAATGCTGTGCTATACCCAACAGCTGTCACCAAACGGAACCAAGGATTTGGTTCGCACAGAACAGGTGACAAGGATGCCGGCTCAAACCGGTTTCATAATTCAACTTAACCCAATCGGGGGTCTACATGAAGACCAGTGTCGTTCTCTGGGCGTCGCTCGCGACCGCCTTGTCTGCTACTGCGCTATCCGCCACGGCCGCACCTCGGACCGGTTCCATGATCGGCAATCCGGCCGGCAACGTCCGCATCCTCGAACGCGGCCAGCGGCCGGTGGTGATCCACCCGACCGTGGAGGGCATCAAGACGCAGCGCGAGGAAGCCAATGCCACCCAGAAGGCCAGACCGCGCAAGTCCGTCAACCTCACCTACCACGGCGGCGTGGGCGGCATCGGCGTCGAGACCTCGCCCAAGCTCTACCTGGTGTTCTACGGCTCCCAGTGGACCAACAACGATCCGAGCGGCGAGGCGAGCCTGCTGCAGTCCTTCTTCAGCGTGGTGGGTGGCAGCTCCTGGGCCAACTCCGTCACCCAGTACTGCCAGGGTGTCCCCACCGGCACCACCTTCTGCAACGGTGCAGGCCAGGCGGCGGGCAACCCGTCGGGCATCCTGCAGGGCGTGTGGTTCGACACGGGTTCGGCGGCGCCCAGCCGTCCGAGCCAGTCGCAGCTCGCCGCTGAGGCGGTGCGTGCGGCCCAGCACTTCGGCAACACCGCCGCGGGCAGCAACAACAGCACCCAGTACGTGATCGCCACCGCCACCGGCAACAGCGCCAGCGGCTTCGGCACCCAGTACTGCGCCTGGCACAGCTCCACCAGCTCCAGCTACGGCAACGTGGCCTACACGAACCTGCCGTACATCACGGACGCGGGCTCGAGCTGCGGCGCCAACTTCAACGGGCTGGGCCCGAAGGCCGGCATCACCATGGTGTCGGGCCATGAGGCGACCGAGACCATGACCGACCAGTTCCCGAACGGCGGTTGGCTCGACGGCAGCGGCGCGGAGAACGCCGACAAGTGCGCCTGGATCTCATCCGGCCAGGGCGCTTCGGCGAACGTGAGCTTCCCCGGCGGCGGCAGCTATCCGGTGCAGTCGCTGTGGAGCAACGCGTTCAACAACGGCGCGGGCGGCTGCGTGCTCTCGTACTGAGTGGCGAACGGAGTTCGCATCGAAAGACAAAGAGTAAGGCTGGAGATCAGTTAGGGGATTGGGGCCGGAGGTGGCAACACCTCCGGCCTTTCTATTTGGCAGCGGCAGTGCGCTCACTACGCGTGAGTCGCTCGATCATGCTGCGCATGAACATCTTGTGGAAGCGCAGCTGGCATGACGTGGTGAGCTGCTCCAGCAGGGTGGCGCTCACCTTCAGCACTGAGCAGGCGCTCTTGGCGACGATGGCGGAGGTGCTCTTCTTGCCGCCCATGGCGGCGGCCTCGCCGAAGCAGTCTCCCTCGTGCAGGCGGCCCACGGCCTTGTTCTGGCGGCGCACCTCGGCTTCGCCGGACACCACCAGCAGGAAGGCATCGTCCATGTCCCCTTCCACCAGGATGGATTCGTCCATGCCGTAGCTGTGCCAGCGGCCGGCCTGGAGGATCTCGTAGATCTCGGGGTATGTGAAGTCCTTGAAGAACGGCAGGCGGCGCAGCATGGAGAAGCGCTCCTGCTCTGCCATCTCCTGATCCAGCTGGTCCAGCTTGCGCACGGCCTGGGAGAGCGCGGTCGCGAACTCGATGCCGCTCTGGTAGCGCTTGGTGGGGTCCTTGGAGATGGCCTTGGAGACCACCTCCTCCAGCACCGTCGGCACGTCGGGACGCAGGCGGTGCAACGGCGGCGGCGTGGCATAGATGATCTGGTGCACGAGCTTGGACAGGTTATCCCCATAGTAGGGGCGCTTGCCCGAGAGCAGCTCGTACATGACCACCCCGAGTGAGTAGAGGTCTGTCTGTACCGAGGCCGGCGCGTGACGCATCTGCTCCGGAGCCATGTAGCTCGGGGAGCCGACGAGGCCCTTCACCTGGGCCTCCTCGTTGCCGGCCATCTGGGCCACGCCGAAGTCCACGATGCGCACGTCGCCCTCGACCGTGAACATGATGTTGCCGGGCTTGATGTCCCGGTGGATGAGGCCGTTGCGGTGGGCGTAGTCCAGAGCCTTGGCGCACTTGAACACCACTTCGACCACCTTGCGTACCGGCAGCAGGTTCTCGATGCGGCAGAAGGTGGTGAGCGGCTTGGCGCCGCGCACGTACTCCATGACCACGAAGCAGTGGCCGGCGTCCTCGCCCGCGTCATAGATGGGCAGGATGTTGGGGTGCTGCATCTTGCCGACGAGGTAGGCCTCGTTGAAGAACAGCTTGCGCCGGGTGCGGGCATCCGCCTCCGGCACGTTCTCGTCCAGGCTGTAGAGCTTGAGGGCCACGTCCTTGCCCAGGAATGAGTCGTGACACAGATACACCGTGCCGGTGGTGCCCCGGCCGAGTTCCTGCGTGACCACGAATTTCCCGAGCTTGGCGGGTATCGCCCCCATCCCTAGTTCCCTTTTGTCAGTCCCATCAGTGTTGCAGACCGGCGCCCGCCGCGTCCAGCGGGGACTCAGCCGTTCAGCAGGCGGGCTGATACGTTCAGCAACACGCAGGCGATGAGCGCCGCCGCCACGTCATCCAGCATGATTCCCACCCCGCCCTTGATGCGGCGGTCCAGCCACCTGATGGGCCATGGCTTCCAGATGTCGAACAGCCGGAACAGCAGGAAGCCGCCCAACATCCACGTCCAGCCGAAAGGCAGGCCCAGCATGGCGATGAGATAGCCCACGATCTCGTCCCACACCACGCCCTTGGGATCGTCCAGGCCGGTGTTGGCGGCGGTATATCCGCAGATGAACACGCCCGCCACCAGCATGGCCGCCAGCGCCGCCAGGTACACGGTGTCCCCTGCCTGTGCGAGCAGCACATATATAGGAATCGCCACCAGGGTGCCGGCGGTGCCCGGCGCCTTGGGGGCGAGGCCCGCGCCGAAGCCGTAGGCCAGCAGGTGCACCGGATGCGTGAACACCTGGCGTGCGCTTAGGTTCCCCATGGTCATCCTTCTAGAAGTGCCGGTGGCCCAGGTGTGGATATTCATGCAGCCGCCCCGCCGCGTCCACGCAGTGGATGCCGGGCGGCGCCTCGATGCTGCCGATGCAGGCCACGGGACACCCGGTCTCTTTCATGCGTTGCTCCACCGCCGATGCCTGGGCCGCGTGTACTGTGAAGCAGAGCTCGTAGTCGTCGCCGCCCGTGAGCGCGAGGCGGCAGGCCTCGTCCTGGCCATGGAGTTGCTGCAGTTCCGGTGAGAGGGGCAGCTTGTCCAACGCCAGCTTCGCGCCGTGATGGCGCGCTTCCGTGAGATGCGCAAGGTCCGCCAAGAGGCCGTCCGAGACATCTATCGCGGCGCTGGCGAGACCCCGAAGCGCCTCGCCCGCCGCGAGGCGCGGCTCCGGATACGCGAAGCGCCGCACGCAGGGATGCTGCATGTCCGCCTTGCCCGCCTGCAATAACTTCAGGCCTGCCGCCGCGTCACCGGGATGGCCGGTGATGTACACGAGGTCGCCGGGCTGTGCGCCGGCACGGGTGAGCGCCCGGCCCTTAGGCACAAAGCCGTGGACTGCGAGGGTGATGTTGAGCGGCCCGCGCGCCACGTTGCCGCCCACCAGCGCCACGCCGTGGCGCTTCGCGAGGGCGAAGAAGCCGCGGCTGAAGGCCGTGAGCCAGGATTCGTCCGCCTCGGGCAGCGTGAGCGCCATGAGCACCCAGGCGGGCTTGGCGCCCATGGCCGCGAGGTCGCTCAGGTTCGAAGCGAGGGAGCGGTGGCCGATGGCCTCGGGATCGAAATCTGGCGGGAAGTGCACGCCCGACACCAGGGAATCGGTGCTGACGGCGAGTTCCTGGTCCGGCGGCACCCTGAGCAGCGCCGCGTCGTCGCCGATGCCCAGCACCACGTCGTCCCGCGTCACCGCCGGTGCGGCGAAGTGGCGGCGGATGAGCTCGAACTCGTCCATACGGAGTGGGATCAGCGGGCAGCGCGTTCCGCCTGGCGCAGCCCGGCGGAGGTCTTGTCCAGCACGGCGTTGATGTACTTGTGGCTGTCCTCGGCGCCGAAGCCCTTGGCGAGCTCCATGGCCTCGTTCAGCACCACCCGGAAGGGCACGTCGATGCGGGATTTGAGTTCATAGGTGCCGATGAGCAGGATGCCGCGCTCGATGGGGTCTATCTGCTCCACCGGCCTGTCCAAGTGCGGCTGGAACAGGGCCTGCAGCCCGGCGCTGTCGCCGATGACGCCTTTCACCAGCTCCTGGAAGTACTCACCGTCCACATCCTTGGTGTTCTGGCTCGCTTCGAGTTCGGCGATCAGCTCGCGGGCATCGGTGCCGTTGAGTTGCCACTGGTAGAGGCCCTGTAGTGCGAGGCGCCTGGCCTTGCCCCGGGCGCGCGCGCCCTGTGAGTTACCTGCCATGCCTCAGCCCTCCAGCTTGCGCAGGAGGTCGGCCATCTCGATGGCCGCGAGCGCCGCATCGGCGCCCTTGTTGCCGTGCTTGCCGCCGGCGCGCTCGGTGGCCTGCTCCAGGTCGTCGCAGGTGAGCACGCCGAACACCACCGGCAGACCGCTGTCGCGGGCCGCCTCCGAAACGCCACGGGCGCACTCGCCGGCCACGTAGTCGAAATGGGGCGTGCCGCCGCGGATGACGGCTCCCAGGCAGATGACGGCCTCGTAGCTATTGCTCAAGGCGAGCTTGCGGGCGGCGAGCGGGATCTCGAAGGCACCGGGCACGCGCACCACGTCCAGGTCCTGGGCGCTGATGCCGGCCTCGGTGAGGGTCTGCAAGGCGCCCGCCACGAGCTTGTCCACCACGAAGTGGTTGAAGCGTGCCGCCACGATGGCGATGCGCAGTCCCTTGGCGGAACGACCACCTTCGATGGTTCTGTGGGTGCCGGGCATATGAAAGAGCTTTGAAAAGTCAGGAAACCATTTTAACTGATTCAATCGGGAGTCACATACTCCACGACTTCCAGGCCAAAACCCGAGAGGCCGTGCATCTTCTTGGGTTGGCTCAGGACACGCATCCTGGTGACACCCAGGTCCAGCAGGATCTGGGCGCCCACGCCATAGGTGCGAAGGTCCGCCGCGCCCGGCTTCTCCTCGGCTGCGGCGCCGCCGGCCTGCAGCCGCTGCATGAGCTCGCCCGGCTCCTCCGGCTGGCGCAACACCACCAGCACCCCGCCCTCCTTCGCGATCTTCTGGAGCGCCTTGCGCAACGGCAGCCCCAGGCTGTCCCAGCGCACGCCCAGCATGTCGCCCAGGGTGTCCTGCAGGTGCACGCGCACCAGGGTGGGCTCGCCGGCCTCGATCTTCCCGGAGGTAAGCGCGAGGTGCATGGCCTTGCTGACCCGGTCCTCGTAGGCCACCAGATTGAACTCGCCGAACTCGGTGGGCACGCTGCGCTCCGCCACCCGCTGCACCGTCTTCTCCTTCTCGATGCGGTAGCGGATGAGGTCGGCGATGGTGCCGATCTTGAGGCCGTGCTGCTGCGCGAACTTCTCAAGGTCCGGACGGCGCGCCATGCTGCCGTCCTCGTTCAGGATCTCGACGATCACCGCCGCCGGTTCGAGACCGGCGAGGCGTGCCAGGTCGCAGCCCGCCTCGGTGTGGCCGGCGCGCGTGAGCACGCCGCCCGGCTGGGCCATGAGCGGGAAGATATGGCCGGGCTGCTTCAGGTCGTCGGGCCTTGCATCGGGTTTAACCGCGGTGCGCACGGTGTGGGCGCGATCGTGGGCCGAGATGCCCGTAGTGACGCCCTGGGCCGCCTCGATGGAGAGGGTGAAGTTGGTGGTCTGCTGGCTGTCGGTGTCGCTCACCATGAGCGGCAGCCGGAGCTGCCGGCAGCGCTCGCGGGTCAGGGTGAGGCAGATGAGGCCGCGCCCGTAGCGCGCCATGAAGTTGATGTCTTCTGCACGGCACATCTGCGCCGCCATGATGAGGTCGCCCTCGTTCTCCCGGTCCTCGTCGTCCATGATGACGACCATGCGCCCGGCGGCGAGCTCGGCCAGGATGTCCTCCACGCGGTCCAGCTTGCCGCTCACGGCGCGCGCCCCGCCAGCATGCGCTCCACGTAGCGCGCCACCACGTCCACTTCCAGGTTCACGCGGCTGCCGGGCCGGTAGCTGCCGAAGGTGGTGTGGGCCATCGTGTGGGGGATGATGTTCACGTCGAAGGTGTCACCCTGCACTGCGTTCACGGTGAGGCTGACGCCGTCCACCGCCACGGAGCCCTTGTGGGCGATGTACCTGGCGAGCTCCGCCGGCACCTGGATGTCGAAGCGTACCGAGCGCGCTTCCTCGCGGCGTGACTTCACGGTCCCCAACCCATCCACATGGCCGCTGACGAGATGCCCGCCCAGGGGGCTGCTGAGGGTCAGGGATTTCTCGAGGTTCACCGGGGAGCCAGGCTTGAGGTCACCCAGGGTGGTGAGGGAGAGGGTCTCCCGGGACACGTCCGCATCGAAGCCTTGCTCGCGCCTGGCGATGACCGTGAGGCAGCAGCCGCTGACGCAGATGCTGTCCCCCACCTTCACGTCCTGCATGGGCAGGCCGCCGATGGACAGGCACAGGTCGCCGCCCGTGGGCGTGAGCGCCTCGACCTTCCCCACGGCTTGGATGATTCCCGTGAACACTACTGCTTCTGCTTCGGCCGCAGGATCAGGCGCATGTCCGGGCCGGTCATGCGTGCGTCCACGATGTCGAGCTCGCGCCGCTCCTGCATGGAGCTGATGCCCGGCAGGCTGAACATGCCGCGGGCCTTGTCGCCGAGAAGGCTCGGGCACATGTAGAGGATGAGCTCGTCCAGGAGACCCGCCTCCAGCAGCGCACCGTTCATGCCGGCCCCCGCCTCCATCAGCACCTCGTTGCACTCGAGCTCCGCGAGGGTCTCGAGGATGGCCTTGAGGTCCATGAAGCCGCGTCGCTCGGGGAACACCTGGATGTTGGCGCCGATGGCAGCCAGCACCTCGTGCTCCTCCGGGTCTTCCACGCCGGTGGCGATGTAGACCAGGTCAGGGTTGAGCTTGAACACCTTGGCATCAACCGGGGTGCTCAGGTTCGTGTCCACGATCACCTTCTTGGGCTGGCGCCACTCGCCCGGCAGGCGCACGGTGAAGGTGGGGTCGTCCGCCAGCAGCGTGCCGATGCCGGTGAGCACCGCGGAGCTGCGGGCGCGCCAGCGGTGCACGTCCTCGCGGGAGGCATCGCTGCTGATCCACTTGCTCTCGCCGTTGGTGAGCGCGGTGCGGCCGTCCAGGCTCGCTGCGAGCTTGCTGCGCACCCAGGGGCGGCCGCGGGTCATGCGGCTGATGAAGCCGGGATTGAGCGCCTTGGCCTGCGCGGCCATGAGGCCCTCGTCCACCCGCACGCGCGCGGCGGTTAGGCGCTCGAAGCCCTTGCCGGACACCTCGGGATTGGGATCGCCCATGGCGGCCACCACGCGGGTGATACCCGCGGCGACCACGGCGTCCGCGCAGGGCGGCGTCTTGCCGTGGTGGGAGCAGGGTTCCAGCGTCACATATAAGCTGGCTCCCTTGGCCTCGCCGCCGGCATCCTGGATGGCCAGGATCTCGGCGTGGGCTTCGCCCGCAGTCTTGTGGAAGCCGCGACCCACCACCTTGCCGTCCTTCACCACCACGGCGCCGACGCGCGGATTGGGATCGGTGGTGTAGAGGCCGCGCTCGGCGAGCTGCAGGGCTTCCGCCATGAAGCGGGAGTCATCGGTCGTAAAATCGGTCATGGGTTCACTTCTTCTTTTCGTCTTCCGGCAATAACGGCATCTGCTCGCGTTCCAGCGCAGCGCGGGCTGACTCACCCTGCAGCCGCTCGATCTCCTCGCGGAACTCGTTCACGTCCTGGAAGCTGCGGTACACCGAGGCGAAGCGCACATAGGCCACCTCGTCCAGCACCCTGAGCTCCTCCATCACCCAGTCGCCGAGCTGGCGCGACTTCATCTCGCGCTCACCGGCCACCTGCAGGCGGTGGATGATGCGGGACAGCGCCGCCTCCATGGCCTCGGTGCTGACGGGGCGTTTCTCCAGCGCGCGGGTCATGCCTGAGCGCAGCTTCTGCTCGTCGTAGGGCTCGCGGTTGCCGTCGTTCTTGACGATGCGCGGCATCACGAGCTCAGCGCTCTCGAAGGTGGTGAAACGCTCGCCGCACTTCTCACATTCACGGCGGCGGCGCACCTGCTGCCCCTCGCCCGCGAGGCGCGAGTCGATCACCTTGGTGTCTTCATGGTTGCAGAATGGGCAGTGCACGGCGCGTCCGTCAGAACTTCACGCTACCGCCGTACACCGGGAACTTCTTGCACATGGCCAGCACCTTCTGCTTGGTGTCGGCGATGACCTTCTCGTCACCTATGTGGTCCAGGATATCGGCGATCCAGCCGGACAGCTCGCGGAACTCCACCTCCTTGAAGCCGCGGGTGGTGGACGCGGGCGAGCCCAGACGCAGGCCCGAAGTGACCATGGGCGGACGTGGGTCGTTCGGCACCGCGTTCTTGTTCACGGTGATGTTGGCCGCATGCAGAGCCGCATCGGCGTCCTTGCCGGTGATGTCCTTGCGCACCAGGTCCAGCAGGAACAAGTGATTGTCGGTACCGCCGGAGACCACGTCATAGCCGCGCTTGATCAGCGCGTCGGCCATGGCGCGGGAGTTGTCCAGCACCTGCTTCTGGTAGGCCTTGAACTCCGGCTGCAGTGCCTCGAGGAACGCCACCGCCTTGGCGGCGATCACGTGCATGAGCGGGCCGCCCTGGGAGCCGGGAAACACCATGGAGTTGAGCTTCTTCTCGATCTCCTCGTTGGCGCGGGCCAGGATCAAGCCGCCGCGCGGACCGCGCAGCGTCTTGTGGGTAGTGGTGGTGGTCACGTCCGCGTGGGGCACCGGATCGGGGTAGTAGCCGGCGGCCACCAGGCCCGCCACGTGGGCCATGTCCACGAACAGGTACGCGCCTACGGAGTCGGCGACGGTGCGGAATTTCTGCCAGTCGATGCGGCGGCTGTAGGCGGAGAAGCCCGCCACGATCATCTTCGGCTTATGTTCATCTGCGAGCTTCTGCACCTGGGCGTAGTCGATCTCGCCGGTCTTGGTGTCGATGCCGTATTGCACGGCGTTGAACACCTTGCCCGAGAGGTTGACCTTGGCGCCGTGGGTGAGGTGGCCGCCGTGGGCCAGGCTCATGCCGAGGATGGTGTCGCCGGGCTTGAGCAGCGCGAAGTACACCGCCGCGTTGGCCTGGGAACCGGAATGGGGTTGCACGTTGGCGTAGGCGGCGCCGAACAGCTTCTTGGCGCGCTCGATGGCGAGGCGCTCGGCCACGTCCACGAACTCACAGCCGCCGTAGTAGCGCTTGCCGGGGTAGCCTTCCGCGTACTTGTTGGTCATCACCGAGCCCTGGGCTGCCAGCACCCTGGGGCTGACATAATTCTCGGAAGCGATGAGCTCGATGTTCTCCTCCTGGCGGCGCAACTCGTTGCGCAGGGCATCATTGAGTTCGTCGTCGAACCCGGCGATCTGCATGTCGGGAGTGAACATCCGGAAGGCTCCGCAGGAAGGGGTAAGTCGGTACTGACTTATTTTACCGCAGCGCCGCAGGTTAAGTGGCTAAAAATGACTCAAGGACGCCATTCCAGCCGAGAGCGATATTCGTACGGTTATAGCCCCCTCCCCCCATGCCCACGATGCGGCCATGGCCCAGTTCCTCGGCGAGGGCGCAGAGCCGCGCCGCGGCGTGCGCATGGGCCGCCGGCGTGAAGCGCAGGTGGGTGATGGGATCGCCGGCGATGCTGTCGGCACCGCACTGGAACAGGATGAACTCCGGTTTCCCGGACCGCAGGTACTCCTCCACCTGCGCCCAGGCGTGGTGGAACTCCGCGTCACCCGCGCCCGGCGGGAGCGGCAGGTTGAGCTTGGTGCCCTTGGCTGGCCCCTCGCCGGTCTCGCTCGCGGCGCCGGTACCGGGATAGAGGAACCGGCCATCTTCATGCAAGTCGGCGAACAGCAGGTCCTGGTCGTCCTCGAAGGAGTAGAACACCCCGTCGCCGTGGTGCGCGTCGATGTCCACATAAGCGACGCGGCGCAGGCCATGCCGGCGGCGCAGCGACTCGATGGCGACGCCGATGTCGTCCAGCACGCAGAAGCCGGCGGCGTGGGCACGCGCCGCGTGGTGCAGCCCGGCGATGGGCACGAAGGCGCGGCGCCACTCGCCCGCCATCACCCCGTCCACCGCATTTAACGTTGCGCCAACCACCTCGCAGGCCGCCTCATATATACCCTGCTGCGCAGGCGTGTCCCCCTCGTCCAGCCAGCCGTCGCCCCGGTGGCTCTGCTCCTCGGCGAAGCCCAGGAAGTCACGGGAGTGAAACATCTCGAGCTGCTCGCGCGCGGCCGGCTGCACCGGGACGGCGTGCACGCGCTTGTCCAGACCGCGGGCGCAGCTCTCGCGCCAGAAGGCGCTGAAGCGGTCATGGCCGAAGGGGTGGCCCTCGCCGAAGCCGTAGTGCGCCTGGCGGGGGTCCTGGCACACGCCCACCTTGAGCAGGGAATCCGGCATTTGACACACACCTCCTCGCTAAGCCCGGTGTATTATGGACCCAAGCCCCATCCGGCCGCATTCCAACGATGAACGAAGTCCCAACCACACCGCTGCAAGTCGGTTGGCGCGAGTGGGTCGCGCTGCCGGAGCTCGGCATCAAGCGTATCAAGGCCAAGATCGACACCGGAGCGCGCACCTCATCGCTGCACGCGTTCGCGGTCGTGACCTTCACCGAGAATGGCCGGCGCCGCGTGCGCTTCGGCCTGCACCCCAAGCAAAATCACACCGTACCGGAGCGCTTCTACGAAGCGGACGTGGTCGAGGAGGAACGCTGGGTCACCGACTCCGGCGGCCATCGCGAGCAGCGTCCCGTGATCCTCACCCTGCTGCAGGTGGGGACGGAGAGCTGGCCCATCGAGATCACGCTCGCCTCCCGCGACAGCATGCGCTTCCGCCTGCTGCTGGGCAGGAGCGCCATGCAAGGTCGCCTGACCATCGACCCCGCCGCGTCCTACGTCACCGGTGCGCGCCGCAAGCCGAGGGCCGGCCAGCCCGCCGACCGCCGCGCATGAAGAAGAAGAAAAAGAAGAAGCCGGGCCGGCTCAAGATCGCGATCCTCTCGCGCAACACGCGGCTGTACTCCACAAAGCGCCTGGTGGAGGCCGGCATCAAGCGCGGCCACGACATGTACGTGATCGACCCGCTGCGCTGCTACATGAACCTGGCGACCGACAACCCCGAGATCCATTTCAAGGGACGCAAGCTCGCCGGCTTCGACGCCATCATCCCCCGCATCGGCGCCTCGGTGACGTTCTACGCCACCGCCATGCTGCGCCAGTTCGAGATGACCGGCGTGTTCACGCTCAACGACTCCGATTCCATCATGCGTGCGCGCGACAAGCTGCGCTCGCTGCAGCTCCTGTCGCGCGCAGGCATCGGCCTGCCGGTGACCGGCTTCGCCCACGCGCCGGACGATACCGAGGACCTCATGACCCTGGTGGGCGATACGCCGGTCATCATCAAGCTCACCGAGGGTTCCCAGGGCCAGGGCGTGGTGCTCGCGGAGACACGCCAGGCGGCGGAGAGCGTGATCGATGCGTTCCGCGGCCTCAACGCCCACTTCATGGTGCAGCGCTTCGTGAAGGAAGCCCAGGGCGCCGACATCCGCTGCTTCGTGGTGGGCGGCAAGGTAGTGGCGGCCATGAAGCGCCAGGCCCGCCGCGGCGAGTTCCGCGCCAACCTGCACAAGGGCGGCAGCGCCGAGGAGGTGAAGGTGAGCCCACAGGAGCGCGACATGGCGCTGATGGCGGCGGAAATCATCGGCCTCAACGTGGCCGGCGTGGACATCATCCGCTCGGCCCAGGGCCCGCTGATCCTGGAGGTGAACTCCTCGCCCGGCCTGGAAGGCATCGAGGCAGCCACCCGGAAGGACATCGCCGGCGAGATCATCGGCTTCATCGAGGGCCACGCCCGCAAGTACCGCATCCCGAAAGGCGCTCGCAACGGCAAGAACGCCTGAATCCCGCCCCGGTTCGCGGATATAATCTGCGTCCCTGAACTCCCCGCCCCTCCAGCAGAGCCATGGCCCAATACATCTACACCATGCACCGGGTCGCCAAGGTGGTGCCCCCGAAGCGCGAGATCCTGCGCAACATCTCCCTGTCGTTCTTCCCCGGCGCCAAGATCGGCGTGCTGGGCCTGAACGGATCGGGCAAAGCCACCCTGCTGCGGATCATGGCGGGCGTGGACACCGAGATCAACGGCGAGGCGCACGCGCTCGCCGGCACCAAGATCGGCTACCTGCCCCAGGAACCGCAGCTCGACCCCGCCAAGGACGTGCGCGGCAACGTGGAGAGCGGCCTCACGGAGATCGTGGAAGCCAAGGCCAAGCTGGAGGCGGTGTATGCCGCCTACGCCGAGCCGGACGCGGACTTCGACAAGCTGGCCGCCGAGCAGGCGCGGCTCGAGAACGTGCTGCAGGCCGCCGGCGCCACCAACCTGGACCACGTGCTGGAAGTGGCGGCGGAAGCGCTACGGCTGCCGCCCTGGGACGCGGACGTCAACAAGCTCTCCGGCGGCGAGCGCCGCCGCGTGGCGCTGTGCCGCCTCCTGCTCTCCAAGCCCGACATGCTGCTCCTGGATGAGCCCACCAACCACCTGGACGCGGAGTCAGTGGCCTGGCTGGAGCGTTTCCTGCAGGAATACCCCGGCACCGTGGTGGCCGTGACCCACGACCGCTACTTCCTGGACAACGTGGCCGGCTGGATCCTGGAGCTCGACCGCGGGCATGGCATCCCCTGGCAGGGCAACTACTCCTCCTGGCTGGAACAGAAGGAGAAGCGCCTCGAGATCGAGGAGAAGCAGGAGACCGCCCACATCAAGGCCATGAAGGCCGAGCTGGAATGGGTGCGCACCAACCCGAAGGGCCGCCATGCCAAGAGCAAGGCGCGTATCGCCAAGTTCGAGGAACTGTCTTCCCAGGAGTTCCAGAAGCGCAACGAGACCCAGGAGCTCTACATCCCGCCGGGCCCGCGCCTGGGCGAACTGGTGGTGGAAGCCAAGGGCGTGAAGAAGTCCTTCGGCGACCGGCTGCTGTTCGACAACCTGGAGTTCAACCTGCCGCAAGGCGGCATCGTCGGGGTGATCGGCCCCAACGGCGCAGGCAAGACCACCCTGTTCCGCATGATCACCGGCAACGAGAAACCGGACGCGGGTGAGATGCGCATCGGCCCCAGCGTGAAGATCGCCTACGTGGACCAGAGCCGCGACGCGCTCAATCCGGACAAGACCGTGTGGGAGGAGATCAGCGACGGGCAGGATCTCATCACCGTCGGCACCTGGACCACGCCCTCTCGCGCCTACGTGGGCCGCTTCAACTTCCGCGGCACCGACCAGCAGAAGCTGGTGGGCCAGCTCTCGGGCGGCGAGCGCAACCGCGTGCACCTCGCCAAAGTGCTGAAGGCCGGCGGCAACGTGCTGATGCTGGACGAACCCACCAACGATCTGGACGTGGAGACGCTGCGCGCGCTGGAAGAGGCGGTGCTGGCCTTCCCCGGCTGCGCGGTGGTCATCTCCCACGACCGCTGGTTCCTGGACCGCGTCGCCACCCACATGCTCGCCTTCGAAGGCGACAGCAAGGTGGTGTGGTTCGAGGGCAACTACGCGGACTACGAGGCGGACCGCAAGCGCCGCCTGGGCGCGGATGCGGACCAGCCGCACCGCATCAAGTACCGCCGATTGAAGGACTGAACGGGAAGGCGGAAGACGAAACGAGACGGTGCCGCGAGGCGCCGTTTTCAATTGGACGAAACGTATTTCTCGCGACGAAGGTTGGTATTGTCGAAGCCGATGGCCTTCAGACGCTCCACCGCCGTGTCGATCATGTCCGGATTTCCGCACAAGTACACGATGTCGCGCTTGGGATCGGGCTTGAGCTCCATGAGGTGTTCCTGCACGTATCCCTTGCGCTCGTGGGCCTGGGCCGGCTCGGAGACGCGGCGGCTATAGCTCGCCACGAACTCGAAGCCCGGGTTCTCCTTCGCGAATCCCAGGAAGTCGCCGCCGAACAGGCATTCGTCCGGCCCGCGTACGCCCAGCATCACCACCGCGCTGTGGCTCTTGGCCGCCAGCAGGCCCTTGAGCTGCGGCAGCATGGCCCGGTAAGGCGAGACGCCGGTGCCGGTGGCGATGAGCATGTAGCGCGAGGGCGGATCCTCCCTCAGCACGAAACGGCCGAAGGGGCCGGTGGCGGACACGAGCTCACCGGGCTTCATGCCGAACAGGAGTCCGGTGGCGCGGCCGCCTTCCACCTGGGTCACCGCGATCTCGACCTCGCCGCTGCTGCCCGGGATGGTGGCGACGCTGTAGCTGCGGCGCAACTCCATGTTCTCGAAGGGCAGGTGCAGAGTGATGAACTGCCCCGGCACATAGGTGAAAGGCTGGCCATCGGCGCGGCGAAAGCTCATCTGCAGCACCCGCGGCGTGACCATCTGGCTCTCGGTGAGGACGAAGTTGAACTTCTCGTGGCTCATGGATTCCAAACAGGTCTGTGTTGGAGAGGCAGGATATCGGTCCGGGCGCTAAAGCGCGGCGCACTTTTTACCATATCTGACGCGATAAACCGAGCCCTCAGGCTAGTATCTAGGGTCTCAACGGAGGGATACCCATGCGCAAGCTCCTCATCGCCATCCTAGCCACATCCGTCCTGGCCCTGCCGCTCACTGGCCTGTCAGCTGCCGACCCTGGCGCCCATGCACTGCTGAAGCAAGCCGCCGCCGGGGGCTGGCGCTCCGACGCCCACAAGGCCCGCGACCAGTACCGCCACCCGGTGGAGACCCTGGAGTTCTTCGGCCTCGAACCCGGCATGACGGTAGTGGAACTCGCCCCCGGCGGCGGCTGGTACACCGAGATACTGGCTCCGGTGCTCAAGGATCACGGCCACCTCATCGCCGCCACCGGTCGCACCACCGGCCCTTATGCCGACATGCTCAAGCAGCATCGGGCCGAGTTCGGCGACGTCCAGCTCGTGGAGTTCTCGCCGCCGGACAAGGTGAACCTGGGTCCCGCCGGCTCCGCCGACATGGTGGTGACCTTCCGCAATACCCATGACTGGCTCAATGACGGCGAGGCGGAACTGGATGCGGTGTTCGACGCGGCCTTCAAGGTGCTCAAGGCCGGTGGCGTGCTGGGCATCGAGGAGCATCGCGCCCGTCCCCACTCCGATGCCGAAGTCTCCTCCAAGAGCCTGCACCGCATCCCGCAGGACTACATGATCAGCATGGGCCTCAAGCACGGCTTCGTGCTGGCCGGTGCCTCGGAGATCAATGCGAATCCGAAGGACGACGGCAGCGTGAACGTGCACCAGCTCCTGCCGGACCTGGCGGGCGACGACCCCAAGCTCAAGGCCATCGGCGAGAGCGACCGCATGACCCTCAAGTTCGTGAAACCCAAACAACAAAGGTGATGCCTCGATGCGATACCTGAAACCCCTGCTCCTCGGCTGCGCCCTGCTGCTCCCCGCCGCGGTGGGCGCAGCCGATGACGGCGCTGATGCCGCCATCAGCCAGGCCCTCAAGGGTGCCTGGCGCGCGCCGGCCAACGCGGCGCGTGACCAGTACCGCCATCCCCGTGAGACGCTGGAATTCTTCGGCCTCAGGCCCGATATGACCGTGGTGCAGCTCTGGCCCGGCGCCGGCTGGTATACGGAGATCCTGGCGCCGGTGCTCAAGGACCACGGCAAGCTCATCGACGCGGCGCTGCCGCCCAAGGGTTACGGCGAATCCAGCACCAGCCAGCGCTACCTCAGCAAGCTCAAGGCGGATCCGGCGGTGTACGGCAAGGTGCAGGTGGTGGACTTCGCGCCGCCCGCCCAACTCGACTTGGGACCCGAAGGTTCGGTGGACATGGTGCTGACCTTCCGTAACGCCCACAACTGGGAGAGCGACCACCAGCTGCCGGCGGTGTTCCAGGCATCCTTCAAGGTGCTGAGGCACGGCGGCGTGCTCGGACTCACGGATCACCGGGCCGTCCCTGGCAAGACCGTGGAGCAGGTGTTCGACTCCGGCTATATGCCCACCGACTACATCATCAAGGTCGCTGAGCAGGCGGGCTTCAAGCTGGTGGCCCAGTCGGAGATCAATGCCAACCCGAAAGACACCAAGGACTACCCGCACGGCGTGTGGACCCTGCCGCCCACCTACACCTTGGGCGATAAGGACAGGGCCAAGTACGCGGCCATCGGTGAAAGCGACAGGATGACGCTGAAGTTCGTGAAGCCTTGAGCTGAATCGGAAGAAGAGAAGAAAAGAAACGGCGGCTAGCAAAGCTAGCCGCCGTTTTTATTTCGATTTCTTTTGCAGGTTGAGAGCCTTGCCGTCCCTGGCGGGCCGGGGCCACAACTCATTCTTTTATCAGGTCTGTAAGTTTTGCCGTCCCTGGCAGGCTGGGGGCCCCACCTCGGCATCCATGCCTCGGAGCGGCGCTATCGCGCCGCTCCCCCCACCCATTGCGCGTCGAGGTGCATCAGCTGCCAGAGGTTGCCGTCGTACTGCCAGCTCACGCGACAGAGCCAGGTGCCGGGCAGGCGGCCCGGGCCCGCGCTCGCTTCTTTCCAGGCGTAGTTGAACTCATCGCCGGCTTTGCCTTCCGGCAGCGTCAGCCGCACCGGCGCCTGCGGCGACAGTTTGCGTATCTCAAGCTCGACGCCCGGTGCGAGCGGGCTCAGGCTGTCCTTGAGCGGAGGCGCGCCTGGCACCGGCAGGCTGCCGGGACAGCTGAGCTGCACCGGGCCGCTGTCTGCCGCATAGGGATCACTGACGCTCTGGCAGGCCGCCAGTACCAGCGCCGCAGCGGACAGAAGGCCAAGTCGTGCGTTCATTTGCTCACCTGCCTGCGTCTGTGGATCTCGGCGATCAGCCCCGCGAACACCTCCCGCAGCACTTCCTTGAAGCCTATGAACTTGGGGTTGGTGGTGGGGGTGCGGTCGGGGTAGGCCTCATCCAGGTACAGACCCCAGCGCATCTCGATCTGCAGGGCCGCGATGCGCGGCAGCTGACCGTAGTGCTCGGTGATGTAGCCACCCTTGTAGGGATTATTGCGGCGTACGGTGCGGCCAGCAGCGGCGAAGCTATGCTCCACCGCGGCGGTGAGCCATCCGGAATTGCTCTTGCCGTCGCGGTCGCCGAGGTAGATGTCATGCTCAAGCTTGGTGTGCAGCAGGTTCGGTTTCGACGAGACGCTGTGGGCATCGATGAGCACGCAGCCGCCGAAGCGGGTGATGCGGCTCTGCAGGAGCTCCAAGAGGCGCGCGTGGTAGGGCGCGTACACCATAGTGCGGCGGCGCTCGATCTCCTCAGCGGAAGGCGGCGTCTGGTATATGTCCTCGCCCCAGAAGGTCTTGGCCGCCACCATGCCGGTCTCGTAGCGCCCAGGATAGAGCGGCTTGTCGTCCGGCGGCCGGTTCAGGTCCGCCACGAAGCGGCTGTAGGTGGCATAGATGGTGGTGATGCCGAGGGACGGCAGGAAATCGTAGAGATGATGCAGGTACCAGTCCGTCATCGGCAGGCTGCGGATGTAGCTGGAGGCGAACTCGGCGCGGATGGACTCCGGCACGTAGATGCCGGTGTGCGGGATGCTGACGACGATGGGCACCTCGACGGTGCTGGCGTCACGGACGTGGAATGAACTTATCTTCAATGTTTCCTCACACGGAGTTTAGCCGTAGCATCGCTCGGCCGAACGCGCGGGCGCTCTCTTCCGCTCCATGGCACACGCCCTCACGCATACGCCTTTGCCCGCCCACGTAGACGTCGCTGATGTCGGCGCGGCTGCCTCCGATCACCAGTGCGTCCATGAAGCTATCGGCGTCGTGGCCGCGTAGCGGAGCCGCGCCGCGGTGGAACGCCACCACATCGGCATAGTGCCCTGGCGCGAGCGCGCCGCTGGAGTGCCCCAGCGCCGCGCCGCCGCCGCGGCAGGCTTGCTGCCACAGGGGGGTGCCCAGGCCTTCGCGGGTCGCGAAGCGGGCGCGCCGCTCGGTCCGCAGGCGCTGGCCGTACTCTAACAGACGCAGTTCCTCGACGGCATCGATGCGACAATTGCTGTCGGAGCCGACCGCGATGCGTCCGCCTTGGGACACGAACTCGTCGGCCGCGAACAGGCCGTCACCGAGATAGGCCTCGGTGATGGGACAGAGCACCACGCTCGCGTCCGCCTCGCGTACCCGCGCGCATTCCGCAGGACTTGCGTGGGTGGCGTGGACCAGGTTCCAGCGGGCATTGAGCTCGACGTGTCGCGCCAGCACCTCGATGGGCGTGGCGCCATAGGCGGCCTGGCACTCCTCCACCTCGCGGCGCTGCTCACTGATGTGGATGTGGATGGGCGCCTGCTCGCCTATGACCTTGCGCGCCGCATCCACCAGTGTCCCCAGGACCTCCGGCGGCACTGCCCGCAGCGAGTGGGGCGCAAGCCCGAGCTCCACGTCCTTCAATTCCGACAGCAGGCCGCAGAAATCCTCCACGCTGCGGTGCACGAAACGCTGCTGCTCGTCCCGCGCCGGCTTGCCGAAGCCGCCGGCCTGGTAGAACACCGGCAGCAGGCGCAAACGGATGCCCACCTCGCGCGCGGCGGTGATCACCGCCCGACCCATCTCGGCGCCGGGACGCCCATCCGGCAGATGATGCAGGTAATGGAACTCGGCCACGCTCGTGAAACCGCCCCGCAACATGTCGAAGAAGGCCTCGCGGGCGATCACGAACATGTCCTCGGGAGTCACGCGGCTGGCGAGGCGGTACATGGCCTCGCGCCAGCTCCAGAAGGAGTCCTCGCCGCCTCTTGCACCGGGCACTTCGCCATAGCCGGCAAGGGCCCGCTGGAAGGCGTGGCTGTGGGCGTTGGGGATGCCGGGGACCGCGAGGAAACCATCATGGGGACCGTTGGCGGGCTCGAGCCGCTCGATGCGCCCGTCTGAACCCACCACCAGCGCCTGGTCGCGGACGATGCCCTGGGGAGTGAGGACGTATTCAAACGCCAGACGGGTCTGCATACTTATATGTTCTCATATGAGACCCCCGGGAGCCGTGCATTGTGCATGACCTGCTGATCAAAAACGCTCGGGTATATACCCCAACGACGGGTGCCGCCCCGGCCCGGACCTTGGCGATAAGCTCCGGGAAAGTGGCCGCGGTGGGATGCCCCGAGCACGCGCCGGCACGGGAACAGCTGGATGCCGAGGGCATGCTGCTGCTGCCGGGCTTCGTGGACTGCCATACCCACGCCCTCTACGCGGGCGACCGCATGGGCGAGCACCTGCTTAAGATGCAGGGAGCGAGCTATGCGGACATCTCCAAGGCGGGCGGCGGCATCGTCAGCACCATGAAGGCGGTGCGGGCCGCCAGCGAAGCCCAGCTCATCGAGGAGACACTGCCGCGGCTGGAGGCGCTGCGTGCCGAGGGCGTCACTGCCGTCGAGATCAAGAGCGGCTATGGCCTGGACCTGGAGAACGAGCTCAAGATGCTGCGGGCCATCCGCGCCCTGCCCCGCCACATCCCCATGGACGTGACCGCCACCTTCATCGGCGCCCACGCGGTACCGCCCGGCCAGACGCGGGAAGGCTACCTGCAGGAGGTGCTGGAGAAGATGCTGCCGGCGGTGGCCGAGGAACGCCTGGCAGAGGCGGTGGACATCTACGTGGAGCACATCGCCTTCAGCGTGGCCGACCTGGAGCGGCTGGCGGAGAAGGCGGCGAAGCTCGGCCTCAAGCTGCGCGCCCACACCGACCAGCTTTCGAACCTGGGGGCCACCCGCCGCGCCGCAGAGCTGGGCGCCCTCTCCTGCGACCACCTGGAGTACATCGTTGAAGCGGATGCCGCCGCCATGGCCGCACGCGGCACCGTCGCGGTGCTGATGCCGGGCACCTATTACTTCCTCAAGGAGACCCACAAGCCGCCGGTGGACCTCCTGCGCAAGCACAGGGTGCCGATGGCTGTGGCCACGGACCTCAACCCGGGCACCTCGCCGGTGGCTAGCCTGCTCACCGCCATGCACATGGCCGGCCTCCTGTTCGGCCTCACCGCGGACGAGGTGCTGGCGGGAGTGACGATGAATGCCGCGCGCGCACTCGGCCGGGAGGGTAGAATCGGCGCCCTCGCGCCGGGGCTGGACGCGGACTTCTGCCTCTGGGACTTGCCGGCGCCCGGTTACCTCAGCTACCAGCTCGGCGGCCTCAAGCCCGCCCGGCGCTTCTTCAAGGGAAGGCCTGCATGACCAGCCTCACGCTCACCGGCGCGGATCTCAAGCTCGCGGACCTGCGGGACTTCGACGCGCGCCGCCCCCAAGCGATACTCGGCGATGGAGCCCGCCGCGCCATGCAGGCGAGCGTGGATACGGTGCGCAAGGTCGTCGACACTAACCAGGTGTGCTACGGCATCAACACCGGCTTCGGCGCCCTGGCACGCGAGCGCATCTCCCGCGACCGCCTCACGCAGCTGCAATACAATCTGGTGCGCAGCCACGCCTGCGGCGTGGGCGAGCCGCTGCCGGCATCAGTGGTTCGCCGCATCCTGCTGCTCAAGGCCAACAGCCTGGCCATCGGCAACTCCGGCATCCGCCCGGAAGTGGTGGATACGCTCCTCGCGCTGCTCAACCACGACGTGCTGCCGGTGATCCCCTCACAGGGTTCCGTCGGCGCCTCCGGCGACCTCGCGCCCCTCGCGCACATGACCCTGGCGCTGATAGGTGAAGGTGAAGCGATCCACCAGGGCAAGCTGCTGAAGGGCGAGGTGGTGCTGAAAGCCGCCGGCGTTAAGCCAGTGCAGTTGGAGGCGAAGGAAGGCCTGGCGCTCCTGAACGGCACCCAGCTCAGTGCGGCGCTGGCGTTGCAGGGGCTGTTTGGCGCTGAGGCGGCACTGGCTGCTTCCATCGTACTCGGCGCGCTCACGGTGGAGGCCCTGGCCGGCAGTTACAGCCCCTTCGACGCACGCATCCATAAGGCGCGCAACATGCACGGCCAGATCAAGGTGGCGGAGCTGTTCCGCGGCCTGCTCACCGGCAGCGACATCTGGAAGAGCCACCAGGGCTGCGACCGGGTACAGGACCCCTACGCCCTGCGTTGCATGCCTCAGGTGTACGGCGCGGTGTGGGATACCCTGAAGCACGCCAGCGGTGTGCTGGAACGGGAGCTCAACAGCGTCTCCGACAACCCGCTTATCTTCGGCGAGGACGTGCTCTCAGGCGGCAACTTCCACGCCGAGGCCCTCGCCTTCGTCTCGGACTTCATGGCGGTGGCCGCCACTGAGCTCGGCAACATCTGCGAACGACGCATCGACCTGTTGCTGAAGAAGGTGAACCCGCGCCTGCCCATGTTCCTGGCGCGGGATCCGGGCGTGGAATCGGGCTTCATGATCGCGCACGTCACCGCAGCGGCGCTCACCTCCGAGAACAAGACACTGGCCCACCCGGCTTCTGCCGACACGGTACCCACCTCCGCCGGCCAGGAGGACCACGTGAGCATGGCGCCTTGGGCCGGGGTGAAGCTCGGACGGGTGCTCGCGAACCTGAGCCACATCCTGGCGGTGGAAGCCCTGGCGGCGGCGGAAGCCATCGACCTGCAGCGTCCCACCAAGACCACCGCCGAGCTCGAACCGGTGCAGGGGGCCATCCGCCGCTTGGCGCCCGCCGCGCAAGGCGACCGGCGGCTCGACGGTGACATCACGCGCCTGGCTGCGGCCTTGGCGGACGGCTCCCTGCTGGCAGAGTCCGCCCCGGCCTTCGCACGGTTAGCGCTCTAAGCATTCCTCCTCCTGAATTCCTTGGGCCCGGATTAGGGTGTCCGGACTCGTTCTAAATTTATGTCTTAAAACAGACATAAAGCCGGTTTTCCTCTATACTCGATTTGAAACCGCTTAAGACGCCTTCGCGCAACGCGGGGGAGTCCGGGGCCTCTCGTTTTCCCCCTTTGACGAGAGGCCCCTCTTTTTTGCGTGACCCTGGACCTGCGGACAGCGCGCCAGCCCCAAGGTAAACTGCGCTCCCCGGCGGCCGTTAACCCTCGAATGACCTGTCCCGCCCTCGCCCAAGACCTGGAGAATCCATGCTGAACCGGATGCTGAAGACGGCTGCCTTGGCGCTGCCTGCCCTATTCCTCATGAGTTGCGGCTATGGCAACGTCAACGGCGTCAGCCTGGCGATCACCGACGCGCCGCTGGACCTCGCCACTTCGGTCAACATCAGCTTCGCCAAGATCGAGTTCAGCGGGCCCGACGTCTCCCCGTTCAAGGTCAACATCAAGCCCGCCAGCAGCGTGGACGTGTTCCAGCTCCAGGGCGGCATCGCCGCCACCGTGTTGTCCGGCCTGCAGGTGAAGCCTGGGCACTACACGAACCTGCGGGTGACCCTGGCCGCGGACCCGAACACGGCCCAGTCCAACATCACCCTGCCGGATGGCCTGCACATCCTGTACATCCCGGCCGGGGTCTCCACCAAGGTGGACATCCCCATCGACTTCACCATCGCCAGCGGCGGCTCGGTGAACCTGACCATGGACGTGGACCTGCGCAAGTCCATCATCCAGGACCCGGATGACCCGACCAAGTACCAGCTGATCCCGTCCATCCGCGCGGTGGAGACCGAGCGTTCCGGCACCATCACCGGCAGCGTGGATTCCTCGCTCATCGCTTGCCTGTCTCCGGCGGTGTACGTGTACAGCGGCCACGTCACGCCCACTGATGTGGACATCGCCGACCCCACCCACCAGCAGCCCCTCAGCACCGCGCTGGTGGGTCTCAACGCCACCACCGGTAACTACAACTTCACCGTGGGCTTCCTGCCGACGGGGGACTACACCGTGGCGTTCACCTGCCAGGCCACCCTGGACGTGGCGAACCAGTCCAACCCGATCCAGTTCACCTCCATGACCCGCACCTCGGTACAGCCGCGGGTCACCAGCTTCATCGCGCTGCAGTGAGCTAGACTCTGGGCAGCGTAAGGAGACCTGCCATGAAACACATACATATCCTCCTGGTCCTGGCCTTGTCGGCCCTCGCCGGCTGCAACGGCGAGAGCGGCAGCGGCCGCATCGACATCGATCTCACCGACGCGCCGGCCGACGGTGCCAGCAGCGTGGTGGTGGCGTTCACCGGCGTGCGGGTGAAGCCTGCCGGCGGCACGGCCATCCACTACGCATTCCCCCGGAGCGCGCAGCTCGACCTGGCCGGGCTGCAGGGCGGTGTCAGCACGCCGCTGCTGCAGAACCTGAGCCTGCCCGCCGGCCACTACGAGTGGCTGGAGCTCGAGGTGAGCGCCACGCCGGGTGCGCAGGATTCCTACGTGGTGGATGCGAACGGCAAGCACGGACTGGTGCTGGCCTCGGGCACGGGCCTCAGGATCACCGGCGGCTTCGATGTGAAAGCTGACGAGGGCAGCTCCTTCATCGTGGACTTCGATGCGCGCCGCTCGGTGCTGCCGCCCGCCGGCGCCTCCACCGACTTCCGCCTGAGCCCGGTGCTGCGCATGCTGGACGAGCGCACCGCCGGCAACATCATCGGTTCGGTGCCGCCGAGCCTCGCCGCGGCGGCAGGTTGCGTGCCGGTGGTGTACGTCTATCGCGGCGACGTGGCCGCTCCCACTGGCCTCGACAACTCCGGCTCCGCACCGCAGCCCGTGACCGAGGCCCCGGTGAAGCTCGAGACGCGTTTCGGTGCTTACCGCTTCACCGCCGCCTATCTCCCGGCAGGGCTCTACACCCTCGCCTTCACTTGCGACGCGGGAAACGACGATCCCAGTCAGGCGGATGCGGTGAGCTTCAGCTCGGTAGGCACGGTGCAGGCCATAGCCGGCAACACCATCCTCACAGCACTGCACTAAGAAAACCCAAGCTCTGGGCGTCACGAGCGGCGCAGCAGCTTTTAAGGGCGGCCAGCGCCCACGTAGTGCTCGTTCCAGTATCCGGCGTTCATCCATGCACCAGCCACCGGCTTGCCGGTCTCGGGAGCGTGGATGAACCAGCCGCCCCCCGTGTAGATCCCCACGTGCATGGCTGTCCCACCGAAGAAGAACACCAGGTCGCCGGCTTCGAGGTCGGTGCGCGCCACGCGCCGGGTATGGTCGTACTGGGCCTGGGCGGTGCGGGGGAGGCCCACACCCAGCTTGCCGTAGGAGTAATAGACGAGGCCGCTGCAGTCGAAGCCCTGGGGACTGTGGCCGCCGTAGACATACGGCACGCCCACCTGCTGCTCGGCGATGGCCGTCACCCGTTTGCCCAGGTCCGCCTCCCGGGGCGTCGCCGCAATAGCCGCACCGGGCTCTGGCCACTCGGCACAGCCCCCGAGCAGCGAGATCAGCGCGAACGTGGCCATGAGGGTCTTCACGCCCTCATTATATAGAGGCGCTTCCCTACTTCCGGATGCGTATGCGCCGCTGACCATCAGACACCGCGGCCTGCTTGAGGCTCGCGTGGGTTCCGGCGAGGCGCATCAGGGCACGGGCTGCCAGCAGCCCCGCGTCTGCCGGGATTATGTCCTGCGCGAGTCTCGCTTCCTGCCCCCGCAATGCCACGAGCGCCTCGGCCCGGCTCACATCGGTGAAGCGCACCTCCATCCCGGGGGACAGTTGAGCCAGGCGCGGCAGGTCCGCGCCGATCACCGTCGCGATCACGGGATAGCCGCCGGTGGCACCGTGGTTGGCGAGCAGCGCTATGGGCTGGCCTGACGAGGGCACCTGCAGCGCGCCGCTCACCATACCCATGGAAGGCAGCTCACCCTCGCGTGCGCGCGTGAGCGGCTGGCCTTCCAGGCGCACACCGGTGCGGTCGCCCTTCTGGGACACCCGGTAGACGGCACTGCGCAGCGCGACCAAGGCAACCGGCGTGAACCAGTCCTGCTGCGGCCCCGGCAACACCCGCAGCTGCACGGACTGCACGTACTCAGGGGGCGATCGCAGGTAGGCGCTCACTTCCATCGGCAGCGTGCCGATGGCGAGGTGCATGCCCGCGGCGAGCGCCGGTGGCCCGAGCCGCGCGAGGGTATCGCAGGAACGGCTCCCCAACAGCGCCGGCACGTCGATGCCGCCGGCCACAGCAAGATAGCCGCGCCAGCCAGCGAAGATTCTCCCACAAGCGAGCTCGCTGCCGGCTTTCACCGCCAGCGTCTGGTACATGGGTACCGGCGCGCCGTCCAGCAGCGCTTCCATTGCGCCACCGCTCAAAGCCACGCGGGAATCGGATTCGAAGCGCAGCGTCGCGCCTTCCGCCGTCATCTCCAATCCCGCCGCGCTGTCCGGGTTGCCCACGAGCCGGTTGGCGATGCGCAGGTCGAAGCGGTCGGCGGCCCCCGCCTCCGGCACGCCCAGGTGAGCATGACCCACGCGGCCCAGGTCCTGGACAGTGGCGAGGAGACCGGGCCGGATGACTTCGATCATGGCGCGGGCTTGAAGCGCACCCGGTCGCCAGGTGAGAGCAGCGCAGGCACGGCGCGTGCGGCATCGAAGAGCAGTGCGTCGCAACGGCCCAGCAGATGCCAGCCGCCGGGCGTCGCTTCAGGGTAGATGCCGGTGAACTCGTCAGCCATGGCGACGCTGCCGGCCGGCACGCGGGCGCGGGGATCAGCGCGGCGCGGCAGTTTGAGTCCCGCATCCAGGCCGGTGAGATAGGGGAAGCCCGGTGCGAAACCCAGGAATGCGACGGTGTAGAGCGGCGCCGCGTGGCGGCGCACCAACTCTGCTGTCTCGATGCCGAGCCGCTTCGCGCAGGCAGCGAGATCCTCCCCGTCGTACTGCACCGTGAACTCATGCAGGCGGGCTTCCGGCGTAGCCGGCGTTGCGCGCGCGAGTTCCGGCAGCCGCGCGGCCAGCGCCTCCAGGTCCGTGAGCAACGGATCCGCTTCGAGCAGCAGCGATGCCTGGCCCGGCACCAATTGCCTGAGTCCCGGCAGGGAGACCGCCGACAGCGCACGGCGCAGATCCTGGGCCGCGGCGGCATCCGCCGTCTCGACCAGCAGAGCACCCTCGCCCATGAAGCTCGTTTTCATGTGAAAGCGGCGAGTTCGATACCCGCATCCAGCAACGCTTCACGCAGGGCCGCGGCCATCGCCACCGCGCCCGGCGTGTCGCCATGCACGCACAGAGAACGCGCTTCGAGCTCGAAGGGCTTGCCATCCACGCTCGGCATCATGCCGCCCCGCAGCCAGGCGAGTGCGCGGGAAGTGACTTCACTGGCGCCGGTAAGCAGCGCGCCCGGCTCACCGCGGGGCTGCAGGCGGCCATCGTCCCGGTAACCCCGGTCGGCGAAAGCCTCCCCTATCGCTTCCACGCCTGCGGCGGCGGCCCGGCGCGTGGCCACGCTGTCCGGCAGGGTGAGGAGCTTGAGAGCGGGAGAGAAATCCTTGAGCGCGGCGATCACCGCGTCAGCGGTGGCGGCGTCATCCGCCATGCGATTGTAGAGCGCGCCGTGAGCCTTGAGATAGCGCACCTCGGTGCCGGCGCTTTGGGTGATGGCGGCGAGCACACGCAGTTGCCCTGCCACGCTGGCGGTGACCTCGGCTGGCGGCAGATCCAGGTCGCGGCGGCCAAAATGTTCGCGGTCGGGATAGGCGACGTGGGCGCCGATGCGTACGCGATGGGCGAGGCAGGCTTCCACGGTACGGCGCATGGTGGCAGGGTTGCCGGCGTGGGCGCCGCAGGCGATGTTGGCGCTGGTGAGGAGCGGGATGAGCGCAGCATCGTCGCCGCATTCCTCCCCCACGTCGGCATTGAGGTCGATGCGCATGCCGACGTCGCGCTTCAGACCCGGGTCAGCGGATGCCGAACATCGGCAGGTCGAGGCCGCGCTCACGCGCCACCTCCACCGCCCGTTCGTAGCCCGCATCGGCGTGGCGCATCACCCCGGTGCCGGGGTCGTTGACCAGCACCCGCGCCAGGGCCTGCTCGGCGCGCTCGCTGCCGTCGGCTACGATCACCACGCCCGCGTGCAGCGAGTAACCCATGCCGACGCCACCGCCATGGTGGAAACTCACCCAGGTGGCGCCGCTCGCGGTATTGAGCAGTGCGTTCAGGATCGGCCAGTCCGCCACCGCGTCGCTGCCATCCCGCATGCCCTCGGTCTCGCGGTTGGGCGAGGCCACCGAACCCGAGTCCAGGTGGTCGCGGCCGATGACGATGGGCGCCTTGAGCTCGCCCTTCTTCACCATCTCGTTGAAAGCCAAGCCAAGCTTATGGCGTTCCTTGTAGCCGAGCCAGCAGATGCGCGCCGGCAAGCCCTGGAACTTGATGCGGGCGCGGGCCATGTCCAGCCAGCGGTGCAGATGCTTCATGTCCGGGAAGAGTTCGCGGGCCTTGGCATCGGTCTTGTAGATATCCTCCGGGTCGCCGGAGAGGGCCGCCCAGCGGAACGGGCCCATGCCCTCGCAGAACAGCGGCCTGATATAGAGAGGCACGAAGCCCTTGAAGTCGAAGGCGTTGGTGACACCGGCGTCCTGCGCCATGGCGCGGATGTTGTTGCCGTAGTCGAAGGTGGGAATGCCCTTCTGCTGCAGGCCCAGCATGGCCCTCACCTGCTTCGCCATGGACTGCTTGGCGAGGTCCACGTACTTCTTGGGATCCGCCTTGCGCAGTGCTGCGGCCTGGACAAGCGAGTAGCCCACGGGGATGTAGCCGTTCAGGGGGTCGTGGGCCGAGGTCTGGTCGGTGACGAGATGAGGCAGGTAATCGCCGTTAAGTATCTCCTCGAAGACTTCCGCCGCATTGCCGAGCAGGCCCACGGACTTGGGCTCGCCCTGCTCTGCCGCCTTCGTGAGGTATGCGATCGCATCCTTGAGGCTCGCGGCCTTGTGGTCGAGATAGCCGGTCGCGAGACGCTTGTCGATCCGGCTCTCGTCCACTTCCACCGCCAGGCAATTCAAGCCCGCGAACACTGCGGCCAGAGGCTGGGCGCCGCCCATGCCACCCAGGCCGCCGGTAAGCAGCCATTTGCCTGATGGGTCGCCTTTGTAGTGCTGGCGTACCGCCTCGGCGAAGGTCTCGTAGGTCCCTTGCACGATGCCCTGGGAGCCGATGTAGATCCAGGAGCCGGCCGTCATCTGGCCGTACATCATAAGACCCTTCTTATCGAGCTCGAAGAAGTGGTCCCAATCAGCCCACTTGCCCACCAGGTTGGAGTTGGCGAGCAGCACCCGCGGCGCACCGGCGTGGGTCTTGAACACACCTACGGGGCGTCCGGACTGGATCAGCAGGGTCTCATCGTCCTCCAGGCGCTTCAGGGTCGCCACGATGGCATCGAAGCTCTCCCAGTCGCGGGCGGCGCGCCCGATGCCGCCGTACACCACCAGTTCCTTGGGGTTCTCAGCCACCTGAGGGTCAAGGTTGTTGTGCAGCATGCGCAGGGCAGCTTCCTGCTGCCAGCCCTTGCAGCTCAGCTTGGATCCGGTGGGCGCGCGGAGTTCGACGTCGCGGAAACGGGTGGCCACTCGATAATCCTGGTACATAAAAAGACAGGGCCGGTATTGTAACCGGCCCTGTCTGGGTCATCGAAACCTGAAGGAATCAGCCGCCGCTGCTGCTGCCCATGCCCGGGCCCACGCTCGACTGGTTCTGGATGTTGCGCATCGCGTCCTGCGAGGCCCGCTTGCGGGCAGCCGCCTCTTCCGGGGTCATGCAGATGCGCTGCGGCAGCAGCGAGCCCAGCGGCTTGCTCTCCTCGCACACGAGCTTGGGCTTGGCCGCCGTCTTGGGGGCCTCGGCAGCGCTGCCTGCGGCGGGTGCCGGGGTGGCGCTAGTGTCGGCCGCCGGAGCGGGAGTCTCGGGGTTGGAGGCACAGGCCACGATCCCGAGGGACAGGGCCAGGCCACAGGCGAGAGCGAACTTGGTCATGAGCGGTTTCTCCAGGCTTTTTCAGGGCTTACGCCCACAGGGAATCTACTAAGTGAATAGTATTTTAGCCATCCGGCGGGCTTTTGCAAGGGGGTGTACTAGATTTCTAGTAGCTGGTCTATACTCTTTAACAAAGCTGCCCCCGGGCGGCACCTTGCCATAGGGAAACCCGACATGTCACCCAGACGGCCCGCCCCCGCCACCCAGGTCCCGGAACCCACCGAAGCGGAACTCGAGGTCCTGCGCGTGCTCTGGCAGCAAGGTGACTGCACCGTCCGCCAGGTCCACGAAGTGCTGGCGCAGGGCAACCCGGTGGCCTACACCACCGTGCTCACCACCCTGCAGATCATGCACCAGAAGGGCTTGGTCAAGCGCGATGCCTCCGAGCGCGCCCACGTCTATGCCGCGGCCCTCAGTCAGCGCAAGGCGCAGAAGCGCTTCCTGGGCAAGCTGCTGCACCGGGTGTTCGAGGATTCCGCCGCCGAACTCGTGATGCAGGCGCTCGGCTCCGGCAAGCCGGCGAGCGCAGAGGAGCTGGCCATGATCCGGGCCAGGCTCAATGAGCTGGAGGAGCAGCACAAATGAACGCGGTCACCCTCCTCGACTCGCCTTTCGCCTACCACTTGGGCTGGACCCTATTGCACTTCCTCTGGCAGGGACTGCTGGTGGCAGCGATCTATGCCTGCTTGCGCAGCGTCATGGCCGATGCCTCGCCACAGGCGCGCTACGCCCTGAGCCTCGGCACCCTGGCGCTGCTGGCGGTGCTGCCGCTCATCACGTTCATCTACCTCCTGGGCACCCCGGTGGAGGTGCACACCATCACCGGCTATGCCGCCGGTACCCACGCCGCCACCCTGCCCCAGACCGCCACCCTCAGCGAGACCCTGCGCGTCCTGCTGCATCCGCTGGTGCCGTGGACGGTACCGGCCTGGAGCGCCGGCGTGGCGTTGCTCGGCTTCAAGTCCCTGGCCGGCTGGTACCAGGCGCGCATGCTGACGCGCCAGGCTTCCCACGCGGCGCCCGACGCCTGGCAGGAGACCGTGGCCCGGCTCGCGGCCCAGGTGGGCGTGCGCATGCGCATACGCCTCATGGTCACCGCGCGGGTCGCGGTGCCCTGCGTGGTGGGCTGGCTCAAGCCCGTGATCCTGCTGCCGCCCGCGGCGCTCACCGGCCTCACCACCCTGCAGCTCGAGATGGTGCTGGCCCATGAGCTGTCCCACATCCGCCGCCACGACTACCTCGTGAACCTGCTGCAGGTGGCGGTTGAGACGTTGCTGTTCTATCACCCGGCGGTGCGCTGGATCTCCCGCGATGCGCGCCGCGAGCGCGAGCTGTGCTGCGACGACTCGGCGGTGCATGCGTGCGGCGATGCGCTGCACTACGCGTATGCCCTCACCGACCTCGCGACCCTGCGCGCCGGCGACATGAGTCCGGCGCTGGGCATCAACGGCGGCGACCTGGCGTTACGCGTGGAGCGGCTCATCACACCGCACCACACCGCAACTGCTCCCCGCTTCGCCAGCGTGATGCTGGCCTCGGCGCTATGTCTCTCCGGCTTCCTGGCGCTGGCCTCGGCGCGCCACATGCCGATGCCGCTGTTGCAGGGCTTCACGTTGCCCATGCCGCAGCTTCTGCAGTCCCCCACCCATCGCGCGCCGGTGGCGGTGCAACGCGCCCTGCTGGCGCCGACCCAGGCCCGCGCCGAACTGCCGGCCGACGGCAGGCTGCCTCGGGTCGCCGGCGAGGGCAGCCTCGCGACGGCGCCCCTCGGTGAAGTGACGGCGCCGCCGGAGCCGGCGGCGGCCGTGGCCCACTCCAATGACCCGGTGGTCATCGGTGGCAAGCCGCTGGCCGCAACCCTGGTGGACGCGCGCGACCCGACCTTCGTCGCGAGCAAGCGTGCCGCGGCGCCCATCAAGGTCATCAACATGAACCATGTGGATACGCCGGCGCCCAAGGGCGAGCACGAGTACTGCGAGCCCCTCACTGGCTCACGAGTCTGCAACTGATTCGGACCTGACGCCTTAGACGAGAACGGCCCCTGTTTGGGGCCGTTTCTTTTTTGAGAGTTGGAAAACTCAGCCTACCCAGGCTCTGGCATTCCTGAACATGCGCATCCAGGGCGAGTCTTCGCCCCACTCCGTCGGGTGCCAGGACATCTGCACGCTGCGGAATACCCGCTCCGGGTGCGGCATGAGCAGGGTCACACGGCCGTCAGTGTTGGTGATGCTGGTGATGCCGAGCGGCGAGCCGTTGGGGTTCGCGGGATAAGCTTCCGTCACCCGCTCCCGGTTATCCACAAAGCGCAGCGCCACCCGTCCACCGGCCAGGAGCTGCTGAGCCGCGTCGGGCCGGTCGAACAGCGCGCGGCCCTCGCCGTGGGCCGTGACGATGGGGATCACCGAGCCCTGCATGCCGGCGAAGAAAAGCGAGGGCGAATCCAGTACCTCCACCAGCACCAGGCGGCCTTCGTACTGCTCGGAGGCGTTGCGCACGAACTGCGGCCAGCCGGCAGTGCCGGGGATCAGGTCGGCAAGCGCCGCCATCATCTGGCAGCCGTTGCAGACACCGAGACCGAAGCTGTCGGCGCGGTTGAAGAACTGGCTGAACTCCTCGCGGGCGCGCGGGTTGAACAGGATGGACTTGGCCCAGCCTTGCCCCGCGCCCAGCACATCGCCGTAGGAGAAACCGCCGCAGGCCACCAAGCCCTTGAAGTCCGCGAGCTCGACCCGGCCTTCCAGCACGTCGGTCATGTGCACGTCCTGGGCGGCGAAGCCGGCCCGGTCCAGGGCGGCCGCCATCTCCACCTGCCCGTTCACGCCCTGCTCCCGCAGCACCGCCACCCGCGGCCGGGCGCCCTTGCCTATATAAGGAGCGGCCGGGTTCTCGGCGAGGTCGAAGCTGAGCTTGGCATGCAGGCCCGGATCGCCGGCGTCCTGCTTCGCCTCCCACTCCTGCTGTGCACCGGCAGGGTTATCCCGCAGGCGCTGCATGTGGAAGGAGAGCTCGCTCCATGCGCCGTGCAGTTCAGTGCAGGCCTCATCCAGCAGCACCTCGCGCGCACGGCTTATGACCAGGCGGCCGTCGCGGCGCGGCGCGCCCAAGGCATGCACCAGGGCGCCGAGGCCATGGCGCTCGAACACCGCATGTACGCGTTGCGCGTCACGGCCGTGCACCTGCAGCACCGCGCCCGCCTCCTCGGCGAACAGCGCCGCCAGGGTGTCACCGCCCAGGGCGTCGAGATGCAGGTCGAGGCCGCAGTGGCCGGCGAAGGCCATCTCCGCCAGGGTCACGAACAGGCCGCCGTCAGAACGATCGTGGTAGGCGAGCAAGAGACCGGCTGCCACCAGTTCCTGCACCGCGGTGAAGAAACCGGCGATGAGCTTCGGCTCGTCCACGTCGGGAGCGGTCTCGCCGCTCGCCCCGAACACCTGCGCGAGGCATGAGCCACCCAGGCGGTTCTTGCCCTTGCCGAGATCCACCAGCAGCAGCTGGGTGTCGGCGAGGCCGGAGTGCAGCTCAGGGGTCAAGGTGCGACGGATGTCCCGCACCGGCGCGAAAGCCGTCACCACCAACGACAGGGGCGCCAGCATGGTGCGAGTGGTGCCGTCCTGCTGCCAGACTGTCTTCATAGACAAGGAGTCCTTGCCCACCGGGATCGCGAGGTCCAGCGAGACGCACAGCTCGCTCACGGCCTTGACCGTGTCGTAGAGCGCCGCATCCTCACCCGGGTTGCCGCAGGCCGCCATCCAGTTCGCCGAGAGGCGCACCTTGGCGAGGGAACCGATGTCCGCGGCGGCGATGTTGGTGACCGCCTCGGCCACCGCCAGGCGCCCCGAAGCCGGCGCGTCGATGGCGGCCACCGGAGTACGCTCTCCCATCGCCATGGCTTCGCCGGCGTAGCCCTCGTAGCTCGCGGCGGTGACGGCGAGATCGCTTACCGGCACCTGCCAGGGACCGACCAAGGGGTCGCGGTGCACCTGGCCGCCCACGGTGCGGTCGCCGATGGTGATGAGGAAGCCCTTGTCCGCCACCGCCGGCAGGCGCAGCACGCGGAACACCGCCTCGCGCAGCTCGATGCCCGAGGTGTCGAAGGCCTGGCGCGGCGCGGCCACGCGCTTCACGTCGCGCAGCATCTTGGGCGGCTTGCCGAACAGCACCTCCATGGGCATGTCCACGGGCGGCTTGCCGAGCAGCGGATCCTGCACCTTGAGCTGGCGGTCGCCAGTGGCCTCGCCGATCACGGCATAGGGGCAGCGCTCGCGGGCACAGAGCTTCTCGAAGTCGGCGAGGCGCTCCGGCGCCACCGCCAGCACGTAGCGCTCCTGCGCCTCGTTGCACCACACCGCCATGGGTGACATGCCGGGCTCGTCGCTGGGCACACGGCGCAGGTCGAAGCGGCCGCCGCGGTGGCTGGCGTCGATGATCTCAGGCACCGCATTGGACAGGCCACCGGCGCCGACGTCGTGGATGGAGAGGATAGGGTTGTTGGCGCCCTGGGCCCAGCAGCGGTCGATGACCTCCTGGGCACGGCGCTCCATCTCGGCGTTGTCGCGTTGCACCGAGGCGAAGTCCAGGTCCTCGGCGGACGCGCCGCTGGCCATGCTGGAGGCGGCACCGCCGCCGAGGCCGATGAGCATGGCCGGGCCGCCCAGCACGATGATCTTGGCGCCCACCGGGATCTCGCGCTTCTCCACGTGCGGAGCGCGGATGTTGCCCATGCCGCCCGCGATCATGATGGGCTTGTGGTAGCCGCGCAGGGTGCCGCCCACCTCCTGCTCGTAGCTGCGGAAGTAGCCGCCGAGGGCGGGACGGCCGAACTCGTTGTTGAAGGCTGCGGCACCGATGGGGCCCTCGAGCATGATGTCGAGCGCCGAGACGATGCGGCCGGGTTTGCCGAAATCCTTCTCCCAAGGCTGGGTGAAACCGGGGATGCGCAGGTTCGACACCGAGAAGCCGGTGAGGCCCGCCTTGGGCTTGGCACCGGTGCCGGTGGCACCCTCGTCGCGGATCTCGCCGCCGGCGCCGGTAGCCGCGCCGGCGAACGGGGCGATGGCGGTCGGGTGGTTGTGGGTCTCCACCTTCATCAGGATGTGGATGTCCTCCTGGTGGTAGGCGTACTCATCGTCCGCCGGGCGAGGGAAGAAACGCGCGCCACGGCTGCCCTCGATCACCGAGGCATTGTCCTTGTAGGCGGAGAGCACGCCCTTGGGGGTATGGGCATGGGTCTCGCGGATCATGTCGAACAGTGAGCGCGTCTGCTGCCGGCCGTCGATCACCCAGTCGCCGCGGAAGATCTTGTGGCGACAGTGCTCGGAGTTGGCTTGGGCGAACATCATGAGCTCAGCATCGCTGGGATTGCGGCCGAGGCGCTGGAAGCCTTCCACCAGATAGTCGATCTCGTCCTCGGAGAGGGCGAAGCCATAATCGCGGTTCGCGGCGGCCAGCGCCGGGCGGCCGCCGCCCATCACGTCCACGGTGTTGAGGGGCGCCGGCGCGGTCTGGGCGAAAAGGTTCTCTGCCTCGGTGGCGTCGTACAGCACCGACTGGGTCATGCGGTCATGCAGCAGCGCGGCGGCCTGCCTGAGTGCATCCGCCGCGAGGCTGTTGCCGTACAGGTAGTAGGCGACGCCGCGCTCGATACGGCGCACCTTCTGCAGGCCGCAGTTGCGGGCGATGTCGGTGGCCTTGCTGGCCCAGGGAGATACGGTACCAAGACGTGGCACCACCAGCACCAGACTGCCCCCTGCCGGCGCGGGGTGGCTCATGCCGTCGTTGAGCAGCCGCTCCAGCAGCGCGCGATCAGAGGCGCCGGGTGTACCCTCGGCATCCACGAAGTACAAAAACTGGGTTTCGAGACGGCCTATCCCGGGGAGGCTTTTCTGCAGTTTCTCGAGCAGGATCCGGATGCGGAAAGTGGAGAGTGCCGGACCACCACGAAACTGAAGCATCTTCGATCCTGGGGGCGGGTGCGGAGCGGTATTTTACAGTAAAACCCGGACCCCCGCTCCAGCCCTCATAGAAGCGTAGCGAGCGCAGGCAGGGCGAGGTGCAGGGCGGCGAGGACCCGGAGCGTACTCTTCAGTACG
>DATAHN010000114.1:0-2614 GCA_036263155.1 Gammaproteobacteria bacterium
TGAGCGGGTTCGTTCACTGTGAAGGGTTTCGGATGCCGGCCCGTCGCGACGATGCCGCGGGCACCGGGGCCGGCGTCCGAAAGCCTCCAGGGAAGGAACCCGCGAGTAGTGGGGGGAAGAGGGGGCCGCGAGTGCTATGGGGATTTCGCCGTAGTGTGCCGATTGGCAGGCGAAGGCGGGCAGCGGTGAGGAGAGCAGGCTGGGCTGGTGATGGGGCGCAACCGTCGGGTCAGGCTGGATTGGGGTCTGCGATCCGGCGGTGATCGACGCTCTATCGGTCGCGAAGCGCATCGTTCCCGACAAGCACCGACACGGCCGGCCCGTGGCCAGCGGCAGTGGCGCTCGGCTTTGCGGCGGTTGCAGGCTGGGAGCGTCATGACGTGTCGATCCTGGTGGTCGGGGCATGGCGTGGCCGGCAGCCTGCCTCGAAGGTCTCGATGACGATCATGCGGCCGCCGCAGCAGGGACACGGGGTGGCGAGCACCGATTGAGGTCGGTCATCGGCGGCAGCCTCGTCGTCGGGATCGGTGGCGGTGCTCGCGGGGACCTCCAGGAGCTCGCGCGCCAGGGCCATGCTCTCGTCGCGGGTGCCGCTGGCGAGGAGGCCGTAGTGGCGGATGCGGTGGAAGCCCATGGGCAGGACGTGGAGCAGGAAGCGGCGGATGAACTCGTGCGTGCCGAGTGTCATGGTGGTGTAGCGGCCTGGTCCCTCGATGCGGTAGTCCTTGACCTTGAAGGTGACGCTCTCCGCGTCGGCGGCGATCAGGCGGCTGTTGGAGATGGCGACGCGGTGGGTGTAGCGCGCCAGGTAGGCGAGCACCGCCTCAGGTCCGGCGAAGGGCCGCTTGGAGTAGACGAACCAGCGCGTTCTCTTCAGCGGCGCCAGGAAGGCAGTGAAGGCCTTCGCGTCGGCAAGATGAGCATGCTCGCCGAAGAACGTGAGCTTGCCGGCCTTGTGGACGGCGGCGAGTTTCTCCAGCATCAGCCGCCGGAACAGCCTGGAGAGCACCAGCACCGGCAGGAAGAAGTTGGGCTTGGCAGCGATCCAGCGTTTGCCATCCGCGGAGAGACCGCCGCCCGGCACGATCATGTGCACGTGCGGGTGATGCGTCATGGCGGAGCCCCAGGTGTGCAGCACCGCGGTGATGGCGATGCGGGCGCCCAGGTGCTTGGGGTCGGCGGCGATGGTGAGCATGGTCTCGGCCGAGGCCTTGAACAAGAGGTCGTAGATCGCCTTCTTGTTCTGGTAGGCGATATCGCCGATCACGGCCGGCAGGGTGAAGACGATGTGGAAGTAGGGCACGGGCAGCAGCTCGGCCTGCCGCTCCTCCATCCACTCTCTCGCCGCGGCTCCTTGGCACTTGGGGCAGTGCCGGTTGCGGCAGCTGTTGTAGGCGATCGTGGTGTGGGCGCAGTCCTCGCAGCGCGCGACGTGGCCGCCGAGGGCCGCCGTGCGGCAGCTCTCGATGGCGCTCATCACCTTGAGCTGGGCGAGGCTCACATGGCCGCGGTTGGCTTGACGCCAGGCGGCCCCGTGGTCGCGGAAGATGTCCGCGACCTCCAGAGCGGGACGGGCCATAAGCGCCGACGCCTCAAGCCGGCGGCTTCTCCCTGTCTGGCTCCGGCGGTGGCAGGAGCCGGTCGAGCGGGCTGGTGACCGCGCGCAGGACGTTGGTGGCGACGTGCGTGTAGCGCGCCGTCGTGTCGAGCTTGGCGTGCCCGAGCAGCACCTGGATCACGCGGACGTCGATGGCGCTCTCCAACAGGTGCGTGGCGAAGGAGTGGCGCAGGGTGTGCGGCGAGACCCAGGTGCCGAGCCCGGCCGTCTCCGCCGCCATATGGCAGACGCGGTTGAGCTGGCGCGCGGTCAGCGGTCTCACCGGGTCCTGCCCCGGGAACAGCCAGCCTTGCGAGCGGCACTGCAGCCACCACGCCCTGAGCAGGTCGAGCAGCTGCGGCGAGAGCATCGCGTGCCGGTCCTTGCCGCCCTTGCCCAGCTCGACCCGGATCAGCATGCGCTTGGAGTCGATGTCGCTGACGCGCAGCATCACCACCTCGCCAGCGCGCAAGCCCGCGCCATAGGCGATGCTCAAGGCCGCCTTGTACTTGAGGCCGGGGCCGGGTGCCGCCTCGAGAAGACGCCCCACCTCCTCAGGCGAGAGCACACGCGGCAACTTGCGCGGGTAGTGTATGCGGGCCAGATGGCGGGCGAGCTCGGCGCGGTCGAGCGTGGTGGCGAAGAAGAAGCGCAGCGCCGAGGCCGAGCTGTTGAGGGTCGGCGGCTGCACGCCACTCTCGGTCAGGTGCACCTGGTAGCGGCGCACATCATCGGCCGTCGCTGTGTCGGGCGACCGGCCGAGGAAGCTGGCGAAAGCCTCGACGTGGCGGATATAGTCGCGTCGCGTCTTGTCGCCGAACTTGCGTACCGCCATGTCCTCGAGCATGCGCTGGCGCAACGGGCTGATGGGCCTTGAGCTCATCGGGGTCTCCTGTCTTGAGGTTGGAGTGCTTGACCCCTCGATCCTCAAGACGGAGCACCTGCTCCGTCACCCTCGTTCGATTACTTGGTTACCGTGAGGCTCATAAACTCAACCGCGCGGGCCGCACCCTCCCG